>CAYHVQ010000006.1:0-43922 GCA_964360435.1 uncultured Gammaproteobacteria bacterium | reverse complement strand
GCGCAGCTTGTTGACTTTGAAAATGAAACCCGTCCATTCGATTACTCCTGCGTGGATCTTGGAGCGGATGAAGTGCGTTATCCTGGCGTTCCGAAAACGATTACCTCTTCCGAAATTACGGATCAAGCGGCAAAGTTATCATGGGCGGCTTCCTACGGATCTCCTACATCCTTCACCCTGTCGTATGGAATAGATGAGCAGGGGAGCAATCTCGGAACCCAACAGACAACAGCGACATCCTTTACATTCTCCTCCCTTCAGTCGTCCACCACCTACTACTGGAGCATCCACGCCACGAATGATTTTGGAGACAGCCGGAAGAGCGATCTTCAATCCCTTACCACATCGTCTGCGGAAGACAATGCGGAAGGGGAGGATCCCCCAGAAAAAATTCCCGATGAAAAAAAAGAGGAAGAAGATTCGCCGGAAATTGATGCCGACGTGAGCAAACCCATAATCCTATGGCCAAAATATTTTAACAACACGGAAAACCTCCGCCCGACTATTGTCGGACTCACCGACAGTCAGGCGAGCGTAAAGGTGGTCATTGACGGAATCCACTACGGAACCGTCACAGCCCGAAAGGACAAATCCGGCGTGGGGGATTTTGCTTATCAGCCGAACATCGCTCTTCTTCCAAACCAACATGAGATCTATGTCATCTCACAGGTCGAGGGAGAGGCGGAAAAGCGATCGGATACGATTCCGTTTTTTGTCTTCAGTCACAAAACCTCCTCCCACATCAGCACCATCGCTCGGGATTATCCCAGGAACCCGATCAATGTTACGGGAACTCCCCAGCCAACCTTTATTGGCCTTGTCCCGGGAGGATCTCAGGTTCGGGTCTTTGTGGATGCGAAGGAAGTGGATCAGTTTCTTTCTGACGGGGCGGCCGGTCAGGCAGACGACGTTGCATATACGATGAAAAGCGATCTCCCGCTTGGCATCCACAGCGTTGTCCTGCGCGCGCACGACCCACAAACCGACGCCTTTCGCATGCAATCCCTTCGCGTTGCCTTTAACGTCATGCCAAAAACCCCGGAGCCGTATTTCTTTGGTCCCAGTCAGGGAGAAACCACCGGATCCTTTCCGACCTTTTATGGATTAGCCTACGAAGGTCTCACCGTCCGCCTCTTTATTGACAACACGCTCTTTGCGGAAATTCCGCTCCGCGACAATCAGCGCCCCTACACCGACACCTTTGAATACAAAACTTTTGTGCGACTCTCGGAAGGCAAACACACGGTTCGCAGCGAAGCATACGATCGGGATCGGGATAAATCCAGCGCGTCAAAAGAATTCACCATTTCCGTCGGCGGCTTTTCCTATGCGGTCAAAAAAGGAGACACGCTCTGGGCGCTCGCGCAAAATTTTCTGGGAAACGGCAACCGGTATCCAGAAATTGTTGAGCAGAATAAAGCCCGCTATCCCTCGATTGCGGTTCCGCCCTTTCTCCTTCGCGTGGGATGGATCCTAGATATTTTCTAAAACAGCGTCCTTGGCGCCTTCCGCCGGTTGAACGCTATCCTCCACAACCATCTTCTCTTCGGTGATTTGAATCACCTGCCGATAATCAATCATCAGCGGCTGCGAAGGAAGTAATCCGCGAAGAAGAGAGGGGGACGCGACATCATACTTCATAATCTGGTGCGTTTCGGCATGGATCTCGGCGTCCACGACGCGGCCAAGATCCTGGCCAGACTGTGTTTGCACCGGGAGTTGAAATAAGCGCTTCATCGTCATCATACTTTTTTCTCTTCAAGAAGTGCGGGCTTTGGAACGGGATGAATTTTGAGAAAAATCTCCTGCTGAATCACCGTAAAGAGGATATTCACGATCCAGTATAACGTGATACCAGCAGGGAGCGTCGCGCCAAACCAGACTGTCAGAAGCGGCATAAATGTCGTCATCTGGCGACCAATCGCCGCCGCTTGATCTTCTGGCGCGTTCTTGTCCGCTCCAACCTTTTGTGGTTGACGCGCGAGCATCCGGCGCGTTTGCAGATACTGCAAAATTCCAGAAAGAATCGCGAGCGGCCAATTGCCCGACTTTGATATATCCAAAATCCCCAAAAACTGAGTATTCACCACTTTTTGCGTGTAGATCTCTCGAAGGGAGCTATAAAGGTGTTGGATCTGCTCTGCCACAAGAAACCCCGTATCCGGATCGGTTTTTAAACCATTGATAAACACCTGATACAAAGCAATAAGAATCGGCAGCTGAATGAGAAGCGGCAGACAGGAAGAGAGAGGATTGACCTTATGTTCCTTATAGAATGTTAAGAGCTGTCGAGACAACTCCTCGCGGTTATCCTTGTATTTTTCCTTCAACTCATTCAATTTTGGTTGCATCTCCTGGAGCGCCCGTTGTGACTTGATTGCGGAAAGCGAAGGAGAAAAGAGGATGACTTTAATCAGGAGTGTTAACGCAATAATCGCCAAACCCAGATCATTGCCCGGAAAATGCTCCACGAGGAACATTAAGGTATTGAACAAGGGCTCGTAGAGCAGGGTATTAAACCATTCCATGATGAGAGCAGGTTAAAGAATGCGTGTGAGATTGTACAGGATCCTCTCCTCCAGCACTAAAGGGATGACAGCGAAGAATGCGCCAAGCGGCTCGAAGACTGCCTTTTAAGAGGCCAAATCTCTCAATCGCCTGAATCGCGTATTCCGAGCAATGCGGGACAAATCGGCAATAACCGTAAGGAAACCGATCCCGAAAGAAGCCGGTGTCGGGAGACAAAATCCGCTGATACCAGCGAATTATTTGAATAAGTGTCTTCTGCAGAAGTTGAATGACCCCGCGGATGATGGACATGTTTTAGTCTTATGAAGGGATTCTCCAGCGTCCCTGTTGCACCAACTGTTCTATTGCCCGCCGGAGCTCCAAAAAGGTGGGCAGACGCGAACCCCGCATCACAATGAGAACAATGGCGATATTTGGAGAAAAATCAGCTACTACTGGCCAAATAATCGCCTTTACCTGCCGACGCAGCCGGTTGCGAACAACGGCTTTTTTTGATACTTTTGTGGAGACAATAACGGCAAGAAGGGGCTGTTTTGCGTTTTTTTCACGAGCCTTCATCACCCGCCATCGGGCGCGTAAAGGCGGAACCGTGCGCGAATGCCCATGGCGAAGAACGTGCTGAATCAGCACAGACGTCGAAATGCGAGAATTTGGTAATAGAGGCACACTTTTTTAGGCGGAAAGGAGTTTTCGACCCTTATTTCTGCGTCGCTTTAACAATTTTCGTCCCGCTTTCGTCTGCATGCGCTTCCGAAAACCATGAACTCTTTTTGCCTTTCGCTTTTTTGGCTGGTACGTTCGTTTTGGCATATTCTATAAGGATTCAAAGTGGATCAAGAATACCAAAATTTCCTACTCCCGTCAATGTTACTCCCTTTTCTGCTTTTGATGGACAGCCTATGCACAGTCCTTCCACAAGTTATGCACATTTTTCCGCCTTTTTCCAAAATATTCTTCTGTGGAAAAATATGGTATGATACAAATCAATAACGATCGTGTCTGTTTTTTTTCGCGGCGATCCCTTTGGAGATAAATAAACCCACCCATGAATCCGGAACAACTTTGGCAAGCCGTCCTTGGCGAGCTCGAACTTGAAATCTCTCGAGCAAATTTTACAACATGGTTCAAGCATACCTTTATTGCCGAATCTCAAAATCAGCGCATTGTGATCGGCGTCCCCAATGACTTCACAAAATCGTGGCTGGAGAACAAATATCACCATATCCTCCAAAAAGTCCTCCAGCACATCACGGACCAGACCGAATTGATGATCGAATATCAGGTCGTGACCAAAAAATCCGCGGTAGCGTATGCCATGGAGACGCATATGGTTGTTGACGCCATCATTCCCCCGCCGAGCGCCCCTCGTCCGACTGCGCCCCAATCTCCTTCCTCAATCCCGCCGCTCGAGCATCACCAGCCCCACCCAAAATACTCTTTTGAAAATTTTATCGTTGGAAAAGGGAATGAACTTGCCCGCGCCGCTTGCACAGCTGTTGCCGAACGCCCCGGGCTCGTTTATAATCCCCTCTTTCTTTATGGAGGAGTAGGTTTGGGAAAAACGCATCTCATGCAGGCGATTGGAAACACAATCCTGCACGGCGATCCTTCAAAAAAAGTCCTCTATGTTACCTGCGAAACCTTTACGAATGAGTTCATTGAAAAAATCCGCCAAGGAAAATCCGAGGAGTTTAAACGAACCTACCGGAATGTAGACATCCTCCTTATTGATGACATTCAATTCCTTGCAAATAAAGAACAGACCCAGGAAGAATTCTTTCACACATTTAACACCCTTCATCAAGCACAACGGCAGATTGTGGTTAGCTCGGATCGGCCACCAAAGGCCATTTCCTCGCTGGAAAAACGGCTTATTTCTAGATTTGAGTGCGGAATGATCGCGGACATCTCCAGTCCGGATTTCGAAACTCGCTTGGCGATTTTAATGAAAAAGTGTCAAGATAAAGGTCTCCATTTGAGCCAGGAAATCCTTGAATACATCGCAAATAACATTCAAAATAACGTTCGGGAACTCGAAGGCGCGCTGAATAAGGTGATGGCCTATCAAGACCTCAACCGCATCCCACCAACCCTGGAAACCACAAAACAAATTCTTTCCAGTCTCACCCAATACACCCACCGCGGTGCCTTAACCGCAAAACAGCTCATTCAAACGGTTTCGGAATTTTTCGATATCTCGATCGCGGATCTTATTGGCGACAGTCGTAAGAAAGAACTTGTTTTACCACGGCAAATCTCCATCTTCCTGATGCGTGAGGAAATGAAAAGCTCCTTTCCAACAATTGGAAGCGTCCTCGGGGGACGAGATCATACGACAGCAATGCACGGTTATAATAAAATTAGCAAAGAAATCACAAATGACGAAAAAATGCGACAAGATATTGACCTCATTCGTCAACGTCTTTACGCAGCAGGATAGCTCTTCATCCGCTGGGGAAATCCCGCAATGCCAACGGGGATAACTCTCTTGCCTCATCAGTTCTCCTCAAACCCCTCTTCAGCTTTTCCCATCCTCTTCCTTCCCCTATCCCCAACGAGTATCCGCTAATCTCTTTTATCCATAGGACGAAAAAGAGTTTTCCCTTTTTCCCCAGTGCCTACTACTACGACTACTAAATATATTAATTCTTTTATCTTGTTATCATGAAGTTCTCGTGCACGAAGGAAAATTTTGCAAAAGGATTGTCAATTGTCAGTCATGTTGCTGGACGTAATGCAAATCTTCCGATTCTTGATAATATTCTCCTATCCGCACAGCAGGGTGTGTTGGTTTTTACTTCGACAAATTTAGAGGTGGGGATTCGCAGTCGGATTCGGGGAAAGATTGATATCGAAGGATCGTTTACGGTTCAGGCAAAGCTTCTTGCGGAATATGTTTCTCTTCTTCCAAATGAACGAATTGATGTTGAACTAAAGGATCAGATATTGCATTTAAAGTGCGCGGGGCATGCAACGGCCATGAAGGGGATTTCCTCTGAAGAATTTCCGCTCATTCCGGAAGTAAAGCGAGAAAAAGAGGTTATTGTTCAAGCGGCGGCTCTGAAGGAAGCAATACAGAAAACCGCTTTCGCTGTTGCGACGGATGATACGCGGCCGGAAATAAGCGGAGTTTTTTGTGCGCAGTCAGAAAAGCTTCTAACATTGGCGGCGACAGACAGTTATCGTCTTGCAGAAAAGACGATCCCCGTTGAAAAATCCAGCGGTTCGTTTCGTTTAATTCTTCCATTACGGACGCTTCAAGATCTTCTCCGGGTTTTGGGAGAAGCAGAAATGGCGCAGTTTTATCTTGGCGATAATCAGATTTTATTTGTTGTTGGGGAGACGGAAATCGTTTCACGCTTGATCGAGGGACAGTATCCGGATTACAAGCAAATTATCCCCACGGAGTACACAACGCGCGTCACCGCCCCAACACAGCCGTTTATCACGGCAATAAAAACGGCGGGACTCTTTTCAAAATCAGGGGTTCATGATGTTCATCTTCAGGTGCATCCAAAAGAGCGCCAGCTTGCGATTCATGGAGCAAATGCGCAGCTTGGCGAGGATACGTCTCTTATTCCTATTGAGGTTGAAGGAAAAGAGAATGCCATTGTCTTTAATTATCGGTATTTATTGGAGGGTTTGACGAGCTTTGACAGCGAAGAGGTTGTTCTGGACTTGATTAACCCAACCAATCCCGGTGTGGTGCGGCCAAAAGATTCTAATGGCGCGATCTATATTGTGATGCCCATTAAGTAATCACGGTATGTTTCAGCCGTTGTCGCGGTATCTCTCTCATGCACTTCGGCGATCCGGGGTTGAGCGGCAAGTGAAGGATCGTCAAATTTTAGATCAATTTCAGCGAGAAGCGACGCGATTCCTTGGAGCAAGTTTCTGTGAGCAATTCCGTCCTGTCTCGATCCGAAATGGGGTTTTGACGGTAGCTGTAGAAAAAGTTGCTGTTGCGCAGGAGGTTCAATGGAAATTTCCCGTTCTTCTTGAACGGGTGAATACGCACTTTCATCAGCCGGTTCTAAAACGCCTTCAAATTATCTTTCAGGGGAGGGCGGAAGGAATGGTGTAGGTGACTGGGATGTGGTCGGTTGTGGCAGTGCTTCCACGGGAATCGCTTGCAACGGCGTAGAGACGGTATTCTCCGGCGACCGCGGGTTGCTCCCATCTGAAGGTGAATTGATGATTTTCCCCTGCGATGCCTGAAGACAATTTTATTGCACTCGTCGCTCCTTTTTCAGCTTCATACACAAAGACCTCAACTTGCTGGATGCCATCCGGATTGTCTGCAAAAACCGTGACGGCCAAGGGAAAATTTGGGGGTTCTAGTTTAGATCCTGTGGTGGGTTGATCGAAATAGAGCGTTGTTGTGGCGGCAGAGGTTTGATACGTAAATGACGATTGGTCTTGGGCAAGATTCCCACTAGGGTCTTCCACAACCACGCGAAGGGTGTGTAATCCATGGGTCAAGTTTGAGGGGGTGTAAGAGGTTTGGTAGGGCGTTTGGGATACCGTGTCAATGAGCGTGCTGTCAATATAGTATCGAACCTGTTTGATGCCTTGTGGGGCGGTTGGTGTTGTAGAGATGACGAATGTGTTGGGAGTCAGCGTTGCGCCGTCATCCGGTGATAGCAAGGTCATGGTCGGGAGATTTTTTGAGTCGCGAATATCGCACAATCCTTCTTCTGCCATGGTTTGATATTCTTTTTTATCTTTCGTCCAGCGCCGAACCTCTTTTTCCCAGTACTCGTAATACGGATCCGTTTTAGGATCGCTTGGCGCGGAGCCGCGTGGGTCGCGCTTATTGACATAATGAAGAATGTCGTGCGCTTCACGAACCTCTTTTGTTTCTACAAAATCCGGAGGGTACGTTGCAAGACAGGCCTCTGGAATTTTTTTCTTCGTGACGCGATCTATGGAGATTTTGATCGGTGTTCCGATTTTCCCTTTAAGAACGTCTTTGTCTGTTTCTACGGCCGGAGCCTCTCGAAACGACTCGACGGGAGATCCTTGAAGTGCGCGACGCATAAACTCATTCCACATCGGGGCGCTGACATTCGCGCCATCGGCATTCGATTGCATTTTTCGGCCGTCGCTATTGCCGGACCAGATTCCGGTTACCAGTGAGGGGGTGTAGCCGATGATCCAGACGTCTTTGTTGTCATTTGTTGTTCCGGTTTTTGCAGCCACCGGACGCCCCGGGAGGGTTAGGCGGCTTCCCGATCCAAAGATAAATGAGCGATAACTATCCGTGGAGAGCACGTGGTTGAGTTGGCGGATCGGGATGGCGTCAAAGACCCGTTCTTCGATTTTTTTGTATTCTTCTAGCACATTTCCATTCCGATCTTCAACGCGAAGAATGCCGGTTGTTGGATGTCGGATCCCCTCGCGGGCAAAGGTTGCGTAGGCCGAAACGTGATCTAAGAGCGTTACTTCTCCGCCTCCGAGGACGAGGGCTAAACCAAACCGACTTCGATCTTTGAATGTGGTGTAGCCGAGTTTTTCTGCCGTATCCAAGGCGTTGCTGATTCCAACGAGGTAGAGGGTTTTGACCGCAGGAATGTTGAGCGAGCCCGCCAGTGCTTGTTTCATTGGAATCGGACCGTATTCCTTTTTGTTGTAGTTCCGTGGGTGATAATTTCCCGATTCTCCAGGAAAGTCTGTTTCCAAATCGAAGAGAATGGTGTCTGGCGTATATCCCATCTTGAACGCCGTCGCGTAGACAATGGGCTTGAAGGACGATCCGGGTTGACGCGGACGAGTGGCGTGATTGAGATTTCCGGCGTGGTCGCTGTCAAAGTAGTCGCGAGATCCCACCATGGCCAGAATCTGGCCGGTATGCGGATCTTCGGAAACCAGAGCGGTATTATCTCCACCCTTCGAATCCACGTATTTTGGAACGCCATTTTTAACAACATCCTCCGCAATTTCCTGGAGACGCCAGTCGAGAGTTGTGATAACTTTAAGTCCCCCCTGCTCCACGGTATTTTCAAGGTATTTTTTTGTGAGGTATTCCCGGACGAAAAAAACGAAATGAGGCGCTCGGATACTTTCCCTTCGCGGCTGGATCGTTTTAAGAACGTCAACGGCGCGCGCTTCTTCCCATTCCGGCTTCGTTAGCTTTCCAGCCTTAAGCATGAGATCCAGAATATGTCGCTGGCGCGCCACAAGAGCGTCGGTGTGGCTTCCGTTAGGCGAGTAGTATGTCGGGGCTTGTGGGAGCGCTGCAAGAAGCGCGGATTCTGCAGAGGTTAAGTTTTTTGCCTGTTTTCCAAAATACATTTGTGCTGCAGACTCAATCCCATAGGCGGTGGATCCGTAGGGAATTTCATTAAAATAAAGTTTGAGAATTTCATCCTTGGAAAATTTTCGCTCGATTTGGTAGGAGAGAATCAGTTCCTTAATTTTTCGCTCGTAGCTTTTTTCCGTGGTCAGAATGGCATTTTTAACGAACTGCTGGGTAATCGTTGATCCTCCTTGAGCTTTTCCACCGCGAAAGACGTTCGTGAGGATGGCGCGTACAATACCCAGGAGGTCAAATCCTTGATGTTCATAGAACGACTGGTCTTCCGTAAGAATGGTTGCCCAGCGGGCGGATTCCGGAATATCCTCGAGTTCAATAAGCGTTCGGTTTTCATCGCCGTGGATTTCGTAAAGAAGATGCTCGCCGGTGCGATCGTAAATTTTCGTGGACTGCGCAATGGAACGGTCTAAAATTTTATCCGGATCGGGGAGGTCGCGGGAATACCAGCCAAATGCCGCCACAAGACCCATAACGCCAAAGAGCCCGAGGATCAGCATCAAGCGGACGAAGGTTAAAAATACCCGCGAAAGGAAGAGGTGTGAGATGCGGGATGTTGCGTTCCGAGCGGGTTTGGAGGACGGGGGGCGTCGGTGAAGGGGACGGGCACCTTCGGGGCGAGGAGAGGATGTTGAGCGGAATGACGAAAAGAGCGACCGCCGCGGATCAACGATTTTTTTCTTAAATGTTTGTTTTGAAGATGGATGAGTCGGCCGGTCGTGCGGCATAGAGATGATGAAGGATCTGCGTCGAAAGGCGATTCTGGTTGTATTATATCAAAAATCTGTTAAAATTTCATGTATGAAGAAACAAACGCGACCATCGAGGCCTTCCAATGAGTTACTGACACGGGGAGTTGGCGAGTTGATTGGAAGTCCAGATCTAAAGCAGCGATTGCGCAAGGGTGATCGGTTGAAGATTTATTTAGGCGTAGATCCTTCCGGTCCAGTGATCCATCTGGGGCATGCGGTGATTCTTTGGAAATTACGCGCATTGCAGGATTTGGGGCATCGGATTATTTTTCTTATTGGGGATTTTACGGGGCGCATTGGAGATCCCACAGACCGAACCGCCATTCGTCAGCCACTCACATCCGAGCAGGTGTTGAAAAATGCGAAGTCCTACAAGAAGCAGATTGAAAAGATTATTCGTTTTTCCGGTTCAAATCCCGCGGTTTTACGATTTAATAGCGAGTGGCACGATCGGCTGATTTTTCGAGAGGTGGTGGGGCTTGCCCAGCAGTTTACCGTTCAGCAATTCTTGGAGCGGGAGATGTTTGAAAAACGCCTGCGCGAGGGTCGGGCGATTAGTCTTTCGGAGTTTCTATATCCTTTAATGCAGGGGTATGACGCGGTGATGCTCGATGCCGATGTTCAGGTAGGAGGAACTGACCAACTGTTTAATATGCTGGCTGGTCGAACGCTCTTGCGCGCGATGAAGAAAAAAGAAATGATGGTGATGACCTTTGAGCTCCTTCCGGGAACCGATGGACGAAAAATGTCAAAGAGTTTTCAGAACGATATCGGGGTGATGGATGCTCCCGAGGAGATGTATGGAAAGGTGATGTCTCTTCATGACGATCTCATTCTTTCCTATTTCAAGTTATGTACAAATCTGTCGAGCGCACAAATTCATTCCATTGCGCAATCTTTGAAAGAAGGGATGAATCCTCGCGACCTAAAAGCGCGGTTGGCTCGAGAGATTGTCGCGATGTATCATGCCCCCCAGGCTGCGCGTGCGGCCGAGGACGCGTTTGATCGGCTTTTTCGGAAACATGAGATTCCGCAAAATCTTCAGGAGGTTGTGGTGGAGAAAAAACGTCTCCCCCTTCGTGAATTGTTAGTCGAGACAGGGTTACTTCCTTCCCGTAGTGAGGCGCGAAGGATGATGGAGCAGGGCGCTGTCCGCGTGGACGGGAGCGTTCGTCGGGATATCCAAGAAGAACTGGATGTGCAGGCTGGCATGGTGGTGCAGGTTGGGAAACGGAAATTTATCAAATTAGTGTAGCGCCTGTGAACTGGCTTTACGGAAATCAAAACTACAGCATCTTCGATTCGATCTGGGTTCTTGTGCACATCAGTTCCGGGATCCTCGTTGGTGGGTTTATCGGGCTTTTGTCACATGCTTACCAGAGATTTCGTCATCGCGCAACAGCCTTGCAGGTTCTCCTTCTCGCGTTGATGATGTGGGAGATCGTTGAGGGAACGCTCCGATGGCTGGACATCCATCAACCGCAGATCGCACGTCTGCTGAAGTCTCGGCTCTATGACGGTTTTTTTGAGTACGAGCACCCTGTTAATATTGTTAGCGATCTAGTTGTTGGATTCCTTGGAGGGGTGATGATGTACGTGTTTATAACGAAATCCCGTTTCGGTAAAACGCTGCGGCGTCTTCCGGGCTGATAGGATTGATAATAATACCTGATCCAATCTCAACCCCCGCCCAGAACGTCCCACGGGGGGTGATTTTAAGGTATAGGTGCTGATCTTCGTCGTGAATCACCTGATGAAAGTAGTAATTGTACGAGAGTCCCAACGCATCAATTTTTCTAATGGCTTTTTTGAGAATCTGGGAGAACGATCGGCGTTCTACGGCGGAGAGGAGGGTGATGTTGTCGAGATGGCGTTTTGGCATGATCCAGATTTCGTAGTTGTGCATGGAGGCGTAGGGAGTAAATGCCAGCGTGTGTTGATCCTCCCAAACAAATCGCGGGCCGCTCCGCTCTTCTTGGATCACGTCGCAGTAGACACAGGTTCCGTTGCGAAGTTTGTATTCTTGAACTTTTTGCGATTTATCGAAAAGATGCGCGGGGAGAAAAGACGTGGCAAAAATTTGGGAGTGGGCGTGCTGAAGGGATGCCCCAGCGCGCCCTCCGGTATTTTTGAAGATGAGGAGGTAGTGAATTTGCGGATTTTCCGAAATAGCGCGCGTTCGCATTGCGTAGATCTCCAGAAGTTTGGCAATGCGAGCAACGGACAGATCCTCAAACGCTAGATGGTGATCAGGGGTTTCGATAATCACCTCCTGTGTCCCATACGCCTTTGGATTTTCTAAGGATACGGCCGGGAATTTATTAGCGATGACTTTCACATCCCACCGATCCGGCTTTCCGATCGTGAGCAGCGCGGGTTGGTGATTGATGTTCTGCGGACAAAAAACACACGAAACATTTTTTGAGATCCGAGGGCGATCTGTTTTGAAATCGTGCGGACGCGCACCTCGATGAGGGGCGATAATGACGTACTTCTCTTGAATATAATCTTTCCGAAGCTCGGAGGAAAGGGATGTGGGGTGGGATGGGTGTCGCTTTTTTGGCATACGCGTTTTCATTATATCAGATTTTGGTAGAGTTTTCGATAGTGTTGCGCAGAACGTTCCCATGAGAAATCTTTTTTCATGTTCCATTGAATGAGTTCGCGCAGGAGTGCAGGATCTCCAGTAAGGGAAAAGGCGCGGCGGAGCGCTCGGGTGAGCGACGGTGGAGTTGATTGATGAAAGACCATGCCCGTTCCTTCGTGGGGAATCGTTGAACGGCGCGGGGCGTTGCAGACCGTGTTCACGAGACCGCCGGTCGCCCGAACAATAGGGATGGCTCCATATCGCATCGCGATCATTTGGCCAAGGCCGCACGGTTCAAATTTTGACGGCATGAGGAAAAAATCTGACGCGGCATAAATGTTTCGGGCGAGAGCTTCATCAAAGTCGGGGCAGAGGCGAATGTGATTGGGGAATTGTTTTGCCCAGTGTTCGAGATGCCGAGTGATTGCAGGATCGCCAGTTCCTAGGAGGATAAGTTGAAAGGGGATGTGTCGGAGCGGCTTGAAAGCGGGAGGAAGGAGATCAAGTCCCTTTTGCGAAACGATGCGGGAGACGATTCCAAAGAGCGGGACATTCGGCACAATCGAAAGGCCGAGAGATTGTTGCAGGGATTGTTTGTTTTTTGCCTTGGCGCGTTGGAATGTTCGAGCGGTGAAGCGAGCGGCGAGAGCGGAGTCTGTGGCGGGATTGAAGGACGTTGTGTCAATGCCATTTAGGATTCCCGTAAGGGTGCTTCGTCGTCGGCGAAGGAGGGGGTCAAGATGTTCCCCGTAGGCGGGCGTGAGAATTTCCTTTGCATACTGTGGACTGACGGTGGTGAGTTGATCGGCATTTAGAATTCCTTGAGCAAGAAGGTCAATATCTCGGTTTATTGCATCGCGTTCGAGGGAGGGAAGGTGTGTGGCTTGAAGTCCGGCACGGCGAAGGATGGGAAGAGGCGCAATGCCCTGATTGGCCAAATTATGGATCGTCAAAATCGTCCGCATGGAGGAAAAAAATGGATGGCAGCGTTCTGTGGTTTTAAGCCAGACGGGAATGAGTCCAAAAAACCAATCGTGCCCGTGCAGAATCTGGGGCTGCCATCGAATTGCGGGAAGCAGATCCAGTGCGGCACGGCTGAAAAAAGCAAAACGCTCGACGTCCTTAGCATGCCGCGTGTAGATGCCGCGTTTCCGATCCAGAATTTTTCGTCCATGGAGGTAGATGGCGGTGCCGTCAAACCAACGGTGTTGAAGGAGATAAACCGGAACGGAGGTTTTAGGGATGGTTGTGAGAAAAACGTGGACGCGTTCTCGACGTCCGCCAAAAAGAACCTCATAAGAGGCCAGACGATGAATCGAGCGCGAGTGGGGAATGGATCCGTAAAAAGGGAGGACGACTCGAGCATCCACGCCGAGGCTGTAAAGCGCGGGCGGAAGCGCGCCCAGCACATCCCCCAACCCTCCGGCTTTTGCCAGCGGGGTTAATTCCGGACCGAGGAAGAGGACAGAGAGGGTAGAGGTTCGTTGAGCCATGTAAGAATGTTATCGCGCGCGGATGTTGGGGGCATGTTCGTGAGATCCACCGTGAGCGTGGGAAGTATGGATCTGCGGACGGCTTGCTCGTACGCGCGTTGTTGAAGAAGGTACTCTTGCGGAGATCGTTGAATGCGTTGGTAATGAGGATAGAGGCGGAGGCGATCCTGCAGGCGTTTCTCAACCAATGCCTCACTCTCTTCCATTGTACAGAAAATCAAGCGAACATCCAAGGTGAGGAGCCGCTGTTCAATCTCATGGTAGTCGGGAGTTTCCATGTGGAGCAGTTCGTGATAAACAAGATCGGAGAGGTGAAATTTTTCAAGCAGGAGATTTCGATCGCGGAGCGTTTGAATGATGTTAGTGTAGTGTTCGATAACGGGGCGGCCTTCTGGGGTTCCAAAAATACCAACATCGCAATTAAACCAATGACAGCCATCTAAAAGACCGGTCGTTTTTTGGTAGCGAGGCTCTAAGACGTCGTAGAGCTCTTGCATGAGGGAGCTTTTACCAACAAGCTCCGCTCCTTCAAAGATTAAATGATGCGCCATAGGTTAATGAATATGATATTTCCAATAGTAGGTCCAATGTTTTTTCCAAATCAGTTCTTTGATGAGGAGATAGCATTTCTCGGCGCGTAGCCGTTGGGCGGGAGGTAGGTGGTTGAAGGATCGGATGGATCGGATGAGGGCATTGATTCCGCGCTCCACCTCGTCCGGATTCCAGGTGATCGGACTGGTCGCCACCGGTCGCATGCCGGCGGACCACCAAAAGGTGCAGCTTGCTAACCCCTGATCGAGGTGGTGGCGAGCAGATTCCCACCCGGGATCCTTGCGGTGATGCTTGATCGCTCGGATCGCCAACTGTGTCAGTAACCAGGTGTGTTGGTGAATGGGGTTCTGCGGGTTATCCCAAAATTGATAGGGGATGTTTTTTCGGAGGTATGGGGTTGTGCTGACCCATGAGGAGGCGCGAGGCGTGACCACTTTTTGAGAGGAGCGCGTTTGAAGGTAGCTCGAGATTGTCTGTAAGGCGAGTCGCTTGTCTGCCAGGGTTTGTTCAAAGTGGCGGGAGGTGTCTTTGTGGTGGTGTCCGTACATTTCTCCATCTGTCGCCGTAATCAGGTTTGTGAGGCCGTTGGGGGCATCCAGTAAATCCAGAAGAACCCGCGGGACGTAATCGGAAGAGAGCATCCGATGGCGGAAGACGACTTGCAGAGGAAGGCCGCGAATCCGGTATTGGATGTTTGGATCTGGAACGCCGTCGGGAAATGCAATTTCATCCAAAATAATCCATTGAACCTTCAGCGTGGAGAGGAGGGAGGCAACGCTCCGGCTGTACGCCATTTCAGGAAGATAAAAGCCTTTTGGCTTCCACGCTCGCCCAAAGACAGTTCGATGGAGCGCGTCGTTCAACTGGATTTGACGCAATACTTCCTCTGGCGGAAGCAGGGGGAGGATGGGGTGATACATTGCCGTTCCCGTCAGCTCGATCTGCTCGCGCTCTACAAGGCGTTTGAATCCCTTTAGGATGTCGTCTTGTTTGAATTTGATGAGTTGTTCGGTGAGGGATCCTGTGAGATTGATCGTCATTCGCGCGTTCGGGACTCGCTGAAGTTCTTGAAGGATCCATCGGTAACTTTCTTGCGTGACGCGACGGATAAATCCCCGAGGCTGACCGGGCGGCTGATAGAGGTGAAGAAAATTGATCCACTGCATAGGAGTTTTAGGAATGTTTAGCTTGACTTTCCATCCACGTCCTCCGGCGTTTTAGTCCGGTGCGGAAAAGTTCTAAATAGCGCTTTGCGGGAATTTCCCACGAGAACGACATTTGCATCACGCGGGTCACGAGCTGTTCCCATTCCGCAGGCCGCCGATAGGTTTCAATGGCTCTCGTCAGCGCGTAAATTAAACTTTGGGAATGATAGCGGCGAAAGATGAACCCATTCCCCCTCCCTTTGTGTTGAAAGGGTTGGTAATTTTGAATGGTGTCAATCAGCCCGCCGGTCGCTCGCGCAACGGGAATCGTGCCGTAGCGCATCGCAATGAGTTGGGTGATCCCGCAGGGCTCAAACCTCGACGGCATAAGAAAAATATCCGAGCCCGCGTAGATTTTTGTTGCATCCTCGGTGTTAAATTTGAGATATGCCGCAATGCGTTTTGGATGCTTTTTTGCCATTTTCGCGAAGTAATCCTCGTATTTTTTGTCTCCGCCGCCAAAAACGACGAGCTGAACGGGAATGGAGCAGATCGTTCCCATTGCGCGCATGAGAATGTCAAATCCTTTTTGTCGGGTGAAGCGGGTGACCATTCCGATGAGCGGTATGTGGGGCGCGAGGGGAAGCCGAAATCGCCGCTGGAGGTATTCTTTATTCGTGGCTTTCCGCCAGATGGATCGTGCGGAAAATCGAGCGCGAATGCCGGGGTCGGTTTCCGGGTTGTATTCCTGTACATCAATGCCGTTCACGATGCCGAATAGACGATCGTTGCGGTTTTTTAAAAGCCGTTCCAGATATTCCCCATATTCGTTCGTTTGAATTTCCTGTGCGTACTGTTCGGAGACCGCGTTAAGAATGTCGGCATACATAATCCCTCGGCGCATAAAATTGATTGCGCGGATTTTTGCGCGGTGGGAAAGAGGCGGGAGCGGGCGGTTTCCATCATCCCGCAGAGATTTCGGAGTTTTTTTCCACGGACTTCCCATCTGAAAGGCGAGGTTGTGAATCGTCAGAACCGCCGCAGTGTACATGAATGAAGGGTCGTCGCGGTAGGAGCGGTTGAGAATCTCGGGAATAAGCCCGGTGTGCCAATCGTGACAATGGAGAATGTCGGGTTGGATCTGAAGGTGTTTGAGGAGCGCAAAGACCGCATGGTCAAAGATATAAAATCGTTCATTGTTGCGATCACTGTTGTAGGGGTGGTCAACGCGGGAGAGGAGAGGGTGTTCGATGAAGTAGACGGACGTGTCGTTATCCAGGCGGCTTTCATAGATGTTCATACGAAGCTCGGTGGCGTCGCGTAGGGAGAATAGAATATTTGAGGCGATTTGTTTTATCGAGGGCGAAGCGATGAATTGATAGAACGGCGTGACGACGATCGTCCGATGGCCTAGACGCGAAATGGCTTCCGGAAGCGAGGAGGCAACGTCGCCAAGCCCGCCGGTTTTGGAAAATGGCGCAACTTCAGCAGCAATAGAGACGATGGTGAGGGGGCGGGGCGTGGTCATGAGCGAGTGGATAAAAATGATTGTGTTCGAGCAATGTGGGCGCCACAGATGGCGAGAGCCAGAGCATCTGCCGCGTCATCCGGCTTGGGGATGTCTGAAAGATTTAAGATGAGTTTCACCATCGTCTGAATCTGCTTTTTATCCGCCTTCCCGTAACCGGAAATGCCTTGTTTAAGCTGCATTGGAGAAAGTTCGATCATGGGAGTCTTTGCGAGTTGAGTTGCCAGAAGCAGGACGCCGCGCGCATGGCTGACGGCCATGGCAGTTTTTGCATTTTTTGAAAAAAAGAGCTGTTCGATGACGACGATCTGGGGACGCGTTTTTGCAAGGAGCGTCTGGCATTGTTTAAATAGACTGGCAAGTCGCGTAGGGAGATCGTCGCGCCGTTCGGTTTGGAGAGATCCGTACATGACAAGGTGCTCGGCGCCGCGAAGAATTTGAATGACTCCGTAGCCGGTGTCTCGGAGGCCGGGATCAAGTCCGAGAACGACTGATGGCCGATTAGTGTTCATACGTGACGGAAATACGATCCACATCATCGGAAGATTCCAACGTTTCGACAAGACGTTCAAGTTTTGCCACAGATTCCGGGGAGAGATTTTTTTGAGGAGATGTGGGGATCCATTCCAGTCCGGCTTCGAGAATGGGCAATCCCCGCTGTTCAAAGAATTCTTTTATCGCCGGAAGGTCTTTCGGATCGGTGAGAATGGTCCATCCCTCCGGATCATCTCGGACATCCTGCGCGCCGTGATCTAAGGCATCGAACTGAAGCGCGTCAAGGTCTTTGTCTGCCAACGCCGCACGCTCGAGGCGCACCACGCCGCGTATGGCAAACATCCAGTTGACGCTGCCGGGACCGCCGAGATTTCCGCCGTGTTTGATGAACGTCGATCGTAAGAAGGATACCGTTCGGTTTTTGCTGTCCGTGAGGCTCTCCACTAAGATCCCAACGCCCGCAGGTCCAAATCCCTCATAGAGAACCTCCTCAATCACCTGACCTTCCAGTTCGCCCGTTCCGCGTTTAATCGCCCGTTCAATATTGTCCTTTGGCATGTTTGCGGATCTCGCGAGGTCAATCGCCAGCCGAAGCTGAAAGTTCGTTGCCGGGTCACCTCCCCCTCGTCGCGCCGCGATGATAATGCGGTTTGCGCATTTTGTAAACAATGTTCCGCGTTTTTGATCTGCGGATCCTTTTTGGCGTTTAATCTGCGACCATTTGGAATGTCCAGACATGGGAAAAGTGAAAAGAATGATCGCACGTAGCGTAGCATTTTTGGGTGTTTTTTTCAACAAACTTGCGGAAGGAGCAAATTTTTTGTAAGCTAGGTCTATGATATGGAATATTTCGTTTTCCGGATGGCGCGCAACGTGGAGGCAGTGTGGCGGATCGGTTGTGATCCTATTTTGTGGAGCCTTGGCGCTGGCATTGTGGTTTCAATGGCCGCGGACATTTGTGGATCCAGACTCGTTTTATCACGCAAAAATGGCGTGGATCATGGGAACGCGGCAATGGGTGGTTTCCTCGTTTCCATGGCTTTCGGATTTTACCGTGCTGGGTGACTATTATATTGATCAGCACTTCCTGTATCATGTCTTACTCATTCCTTTTGTGCTGGGGTTGGGGATGATGACCGGGACAAAGGTGTTTACGGCACTGGCGGCCGCCAGCGTGGTCACGGTTTTTTATATGATCCTGCGAAGGTTAGGCGCAAGGGGGGCGTTTATTTTTTCCCTCTTCCTTCTTTTTACCGAGCCCTTTTGGTTTCGGATGAATCTTGCGAAGGCGCCGAGTCTTTCGTTGATCGTGTTATTCGTCGGTCTCCTGCTTTCTGTTCGGAATCAGTGGAGGTGGCTATTCCCTCTTTCCTTTTTTTATGTTTGGATGTACGGCGGGTTCCCTCTGCTTTTTGTTGTGACAGGAGTTGTTGCGGGCGTGTCCATGGCAAAAGCGTTGTTGCAGCCCGCAGATTTCAAACAGCGTTGGCGGGCGTTGTGGCGACATCCGCAATGGAAATCCGTGGGAGCGGTTGCGTCTGGGATGTTGGCGGGCGTTGTCGTGAACCCTTTTTTTCCGAATAACCTTGCGTTTTATTGGCAGCAGACCGTTCAAATCGGGCTCATTAATTATCAGACGAAGATTGGCGTGGGACGGGAGTGGTATCCGTATGCCATTACGGACCTGATTCCGCAAACCATTTTTGTTTCCATTTTTGTTCTTGTGGCGATGGTCTTTTTCGTCCTCCGGCGGCGGCAACAGCCCACTCACCATATTGCTACCGGAGTGCTTGCGCTCGGGTTTTTTCTTCTGGTTTTGAAGTCGCGGCGCTATATCGAGTATTATGTTCCTTTCGCGATCCTATGGAGCGCGTTGGTGATTTCCGAGACGATTGTGGCCACGGGTTGGAAGCGGATCTGGAATCTGGGGAGAAATTTTTTTGAAGAACAGGCATTTCTTGCCGTGTTGTCTGTGATGGTTCTCTTGATTTTTCCGCCGATCATTATTGTCCGAGACTTTTTCGCATCCCATAATATTTTTGTCCGCGCGCATGCAGAATCCCGATACGCAGGCGCATCGAAGTGGTTGCGCGAACACGCGACGCCAGACGCAATCATTTTCCATAGCGATTGGGATGATTTTCCCGCGCTGTTTTACCATAACGATCAGAATCGCTATATCGTCGTCCTGGATCCGACATTCATGTATCAAAAAAATTCTGCGCTCCACGCGCTCTTTGTTGCAGTCACGAAGGGAACGCGGCGGGACGGTCTATATGAGATCATTTCCGGTCAATTTCACGCGGAATACGTTTTGGTGGAGAATGACCACGACGAGATGACAAAGAATATTCGTCAAGATCCTCATTTTGAATTTGTTTATAAAGACAGCGAAGCAACCATTTGGAGGGTTGGATCCCCGCAATGAAATTGTCCGTTTTAATTCCGGTGTATAATGAAGTGACGACCATTGAACAAATTGTTCAGCGCGTGCTTGACGCTCCGTACGAAAAGGAGATTATTGTGGTGGACGACGGGAGTTTGGATGGGTCGCGGGAGAAAATTCAGTCGTTAGCCGCAAACGGAAAGATTCAAGCTGTGATGCACGACAATAATCGCGGAAAGGGCGCGGCAATCCGGACAGCCATCGCGCACGCCGGGGGTGATATTCTCTTGGTTCAGGATGCGGATTTAGAGTATGATCCGCGGGATTACCCAAAGCTCCTCCAGCCGATCATTGAGCAGAAGGCGGATGTTGTATACGGATCTCGATTTCGCGGGGAAGGGATTGCTATGCTTTTTTGGCACATGATTGGGAATCGGTTTTTGACGACGTTAACGAATATACTTTTTAATGCCGCGCTGACGGATATGGAGACGTGCTATAAAGTTTTTCGACGGGAATCAGTGAGGGGGATTCATCTCCGTTCTGACCGGTTTGGATTTGAGCCAGAGTTCACGGCAAAGATTTTGAAAGCTGGGAACCGGATTTACGAAGTCCCAATCTCCTATGCAGGCCGCGAATATTCGGAGGGGAAGAAGATTACGTGGAAGGATGGCGTGAAAGCGGTGGGTGCGCTGTTGTGGTTTCGATTCTTTGATTGATTTGCAATGTTTGAGCGCGTTGTTCCGTGGAAGAAAATAGATAGTGTCGTTGCCCTCGGCGTCGCACTGCTCATCCTCTGGATGTATGGGTCGCTTGCCGTTGCGGCGTCATCGTTTTATTTCCATGTGGATGATCTCATTATTGCCTGGACGCTGGCCTGGGACTGGCACGCGCTGACCACGGATCCTCTTCATCTCTTTCAGGCGAACATATTTTTTCCGGAGCAGAACACGCTGGCGTATTCGGAGCATCTGTTGGGCGTGGCAATCCTTGCGTGGCCGATTCAGCTCCTCACTCGCCATCCCCTAGTCACGCTGCGCATTTTTTCATTGCTCGCGCTGTGGGTGACGGCCATTGGGATGTATCGGCTTTTATTGGATTGGACGCGGGATCGCGTGGCGGCAGGCGTTGGGATGTTGCTGTGGACCTTTGCGCTTTTTCCGATGAATCATTTTCCGCATATCCATCTTTTTAATACGGCCGCGCTTCCGTGGATGATTTGGGCTCTGCATCATTTTATCAAGACACAGAGTCTGCGTTGGCTTGCGGCGACCGAGGGGTTGTTTCTTGTGTTGTCGTTGATGTCAGGGCACTATATGCTTTTTGGCGCGTTGATGCTGGTGGTGTTGGGTGTGTATGGAACGCTTGTTTTCGAGATTCGTTTTTCCCGGAAGCAGGTTTTCGCCATTGCCGGAGGGACAGGGTTTGTGGGGGCGATTCTTGTACTGCTTTTTTTTCCCTATACAACCCTCCCGATCCGGAGTATTTTGGAAAATCTGCAGTTTTCGGCCACAGGGCTGGATTTTCTCGCCTTTACTCCCGCGATCCACGCTTTAGGGTGGCTCTCAAAACCACCGCTTCCGGAACAGACGCTGTATCTCGGCATGATTCCCGCGGGACTTGCGGGATGGAGCATCGTCCAACTCATTCGCGGTCGGCGCGAAGCAGATGCGTCGTTCCTTTGGAGTTTGGGGTATCTCCTGCTGGCGATTATTGCGAGTTTCCTTGCCTTTGGTCCTCTGATCCGATGGTCGGCGAATAGCGCAGGCGTTGTCGGGCCGTATGCCCTGCTCTATGAGTGGATTCCGGGGTTTGGGGGGATTCGCGTGCCGTCACGGTTGTTTATGATTGTCGTCTTTGCATTTTCACTCCTATCCGCGGTGAGGATTGCCCGCTGGCGCGCGCAAGACCGCGATCCTCGAGTGTGGAAAATAGCCGTGCTCGCGATCCTCATGATTGGATTTTTGTGGGAAGGCTGGTTTCATCCCTTGAATCCGCGCTATAAGTCGCTACGGCCTCTTCCGGAGCCAAAGGAGATTGACGCGTGGCTTGCCGAGCAGGCGAACGACACGGTTGTTTTTCATTATCCATTCTACACAAAACTGCGCGTGAATTCCGAGGCGCGCTACACGTACGAATCCATTTATCACTGGCGAAAACAGATCAATGGATACTCCGGGCACATTCCCCCATGGATGCTTTATCTGGTGATTCGGATGGAGCATTTTCCGGATCGGCTTTCGATCGAGCGGTTGAAGTTTTTGGGGATTGATTATATCATTCTCCATACAGAGGAGTTTGACGATCCGGCGGCACTGAAGCCTCTTCTGGAAGAGATTAAAACAACGCCAGGACTTTCGATTGAGGGGTTCGTGGATCAGAAGTCTCAAGATCCACATTATATTATTCGTCTATTCTAGGTTTCATCATGCAACCCGCAAAACATGTTGTTGTTCTGCCGACGTATAATGAAAAAGAAAATTTAGAACGGATCGTTCGGGCGATTTCGGATCTTAGGGTCGAGCGGCTGCGGATTTTAGTAGTGGACGACCATTCACCGGATGGAACCGGGGAGATTGCCGAGCAACTTGCCGAGCATTTTCCGGTTGATGTTCTTCATCGCGAAGGAAAGCTGGGCTTGGGTAGTGCGTATCTTCGGGGATTTCAAGAGGCGCTTGTCGCTGGCGCGCAAACCGTGTTTGAGATGGATAGCGATTTTTCTCACGATCCCAAGATGATCCCGGTGTTTTTGGATGCGGTGGAAAAAGGCGCGGATGTCGTGATTGGATCGCGCCGCGTCCCTGGCGGGAAGGTGGTCGGATGGTCGTGGGAACGAAAATTGATGAGCGTCGGTGCAATGCGGTTTTCGCGTTTTTTGTTGGGATTAAAAACTCACGATGTGACCTCGGGATACCGATGCTTCCGGCGAATGGTGTTGGAACGCCTCCCATGGGAGAAGATTAAAAGCAACGGGTATGCCTTTCAAGAAGAAACGATTTATTGGATGGAACAGATGAAGTTTCGGATCATTGAGGTTCCGATTATTTTTCGAGATCGTGAATACGGCGTTTCGAAGTTATCCAAGAAAGAGATTATTCAATTTTTTGCGATCATGATTCGTTTACGGAGGGGCTGAACTTATGTTCGGCATGTCGCGACAACGTTTTGTGGGAATCAGCGTGATGGCGATCGCGCATCTTGTGTTGTGGGGTGCCTCGCATTTTTGGGTCGGTCTGCGAACCTCGGAGGTCTATGTCGATGTTGTGACGTATGTGTTGGCGATTGAAGGATCGTTTGTAGGATGGCTGATTTTGGTGCGAGACGCCCGGTTGCGTCCTTGGCGTTCTTGGAAACAGGCCGTGGCGGTGATTACGGTGATTGCGGCGCCGCTATTTTTTTCTTTGCCGATCCATTCGGTGGATGTGATGTATTATCAGGCGCATGGTCGGCTCTGGACTGTTCACGGCGTCAGTCCGTATACGCATTCCATTTTGGATTACGCTCGGGATGATGCCTGGATTCGGACGTGGACGCCGACGACGATGAATCCCTATACGCCCTACGGCCCGTTGCATACGTTGATGGAGATCGCGGTGAGTCATCTCTCTGGGTCTTCGTTGTGGCTGTCTATTTTTTTCTATAAGGCGCTGATTTCGGCCGCGCTTCTGGGGGCACTTGCACTCCTGTGGCACGTGTTTCGTCTGCCGTCGTTTCTTATGGTGGGAGTGGGGTTGTCGCCGTTTGTGCTGATGGAAAGCGTGAATAACGGGCATCAAGATCTCGTGCTCATTCTGCTCTTACTGATTTTTCTTGCAGCCATGCGGAAGAAGGATCTTCTCCGCGCAACACTTTTTTTGTTATTGGCCGTTTTGTGGAAGATCCCTGCAATCCTTTTTGCGCCCTATCTTGGATGGGCGTTGATTCGAGGTCGTCGAGATCTCAAGCTCCCGATGGTGATTGTGGCGGGCATAGGTTTTACCGTCATTCCCCTGATTGCGGCTATGCCGTTTCTGTTGACCGGCGGGTTGTGGAAGGGGCTTGTGGCGCAGTCCGATGTGTTTTTTTCGACATTTGTTTCCCCCATCCCCTCGATGCTGTTGGCGTTGGGGTCGGTGGACGATGGCATGTTGTTTGATGTTTTGACAAAGCCGCGGATTCGGCAAATCGGGATCGGGTTGTTTCTCCTGTCCTATGCGCTGATTGGGATTCAATGGATGCGATCGAAAATTTCTCTTCCATCGGCTGCCGCCGGTATGTTTGGAAGTTATTTATTGTTTTCTGCATTTGTGTTTTTTCCGTGGTACGCGCTGTGGCTCATTTTTTTTCTTCCGTTTCTTCCCTCGGCATTCACCGCAGTTCAACTCCTTCAGGTTGTTTCCATTGCGGGTCTCTTGGCGTATCCGCTTCACGGGATCGTCAACGGCCTTGTGGCCGCCCTGCTCGTTTTAGGTTTTCAAGCGGTTTGGAGATGGTGGCACGGGCGTGATATGATTTTGCCATGAGCATATCGAATATGTCGAAAATGGAGCGGCGGTGGATCGCGGCGATCATCGTCCTGGCGATGGCCACGACGAGCATCCCGCTGATTTCCGCCGTTCAATGGGCGGGATCGGGGGAAGCGTACTCCGGCATTCGCGCGCTGATTCCCGGCGATGTCCATGTTTATTATTCATATCTCAAGCAAGTTGAGCATGGGAATGTTTTGTTTTCGGATTTGTATACGAGCGAACCACAGCCGATTCGGATGTTTCGGCTAGACTGGCTTTTGGTGGGCTGGATGGGTAGGCTGTTTCATCTTTCGCCGGTATGGACATTTCAACTTGCCCGAATCCTCGTGATCCCGTTTTTTGTGGCAGTGCTTTATGCGTGGTGCATTCGGCTATTTTCTCGGCCGGTTCATCGTCTCGGGGCTTTAGCGCTCATTCTTTTTTCCTCCGGGTGGGGAGGGTGGTGGGTGTTGTTTCGCACGCCGCCGACTACGCCGCCCCAGCAAGAGTTGCTGTGGCCCATGGATCTGTGGGTATCGGAGTCGAATAATTTTTTGTCCATGGTGCAGTCTCCGCACTTCATGCTTTCCACGATGTTTGTGTCGCTCGTTTTCCTGTGGACGCTAAAGGGTTGGGAAACAAAACAATGGCGGTGGAGTTTGGCAGCTGCCGCCGCTGGGTTGATCTTTGTGTTATTTCACCCCTTTCATGTTCCCATGCTTGTCGGCGTGCTTGTGGTTGCATTCCTGGTGTTTGCTGTGCAATATCCGGAACGCATCCTTGATCGCGGTTTGCGTTTAGCCATTGTGCTCGGAGGAATTACGCTGGCAGCGCTTTATTATGTTTTTCTGTTGTCTCAAGATCCACTGACCGCAGGGCGAGCCGCTCAAAACATCCTCATCACGCCGCGATGGTGGATGATGATCATTGGGTATGGATGGATTTTTGTCTTCGCTGGGCTTGGAGCTATTTTTGCGATTGTCCGCAGACGGGAGCAATGGGTTTTTCCTATCCTTTGGGCGGCGGTTCAAATTGCGCTTATCTACACTCCACTGGACTTTCAGCGGCGACTCACGCAAGGATTACATGTCCCACTTGCGCTGCTTGCGGCGTTTGCGCTTTTTGGGGGCTGGGAAATTTTTGGGAAAAAAATTCGAACGCGATTCGCGTGGGTCGCCAGTCCTCTTGTTGCAACCTTTGTGTTTCTTGTGGGGTTTGCGTGGACGAATCTCTATATGATCGGCCGAGATTTTGCGCTTTTTCACGACCGTCCCTATGATATTTTTTACTATTCTGCCGGAATGCAGAAGACCGCGGCGTGGCTGGAAGAGCACATGAAGCCCGGGGAGATTTTTTTAGCCCATCCGATTTCGGCAAATTTGCTTGTGGGGATGAGCGGGCGAGGGACGTATGTGGGGCATGGCGTGGAAACTTTGCGATTTTACGAAAAAGCTCAAGAGGCGCAATCATTTTATTCAACATGGACGCCGGAAGAACGGGGGCGATTTTTAACCGATCGCGAAATTGTGATCCTTGTGGTGGGGCCGCGGGAACGGAGGTTGGGAACTGTGGATTGGTCGAAGTGGGATTTTTTGGAGCGCGTTCTTGATACGGACGATTACGATCTTTACCGCGTCAACCGCGCGGATTCACCGACCGCAGATTGAGAGCCGTTTTTTTTGACGAGCGCGGCATTCAAAATGGGAGAGAGGCCAAGTTGGTAGGCGTCGGGAGACTCTAAAGTGAGTTGAATTAATTGCCACTGGTCGGCCGTGGTTTTTTGAATGAGGAGCGGATGGGCAAATTGTACAGGCGCATCTTGCGTCCAGTCTTGCGGAGGAAACAGACCGTGACCTAGCGGAAGTTGGCGTTTTTCCAGTACGGATCCTTCGGCATCCAAGAATTCCAAGCGCAGAAAGAGAGCGCCCGACAGGGTGTCAGTGCGTTTCCACCACAATTCTAGCGGAAATAAACGATGGGTTTCTTGAGCGACGGGCGGTACAGTGGGTTTTTCTGCGGTCCAACCAAGGAGAGTGAGTCCTGGCGTCATCGCCAGCGATAAGGAATGGGAAGGAGGCGAGTTCGGACGTTCTTCCCAGGGCAGGGGGAGCGTGCCTTCCGGAGTCCACAACATCCAGTGATCGAGGTGTTGAGTTAGATGAAGATTTCGGTTTTGGATGAGTCGGCGAAGCCGCGTTGCTCCGGTTTTTTGTCCGTTCGTATAGAGGTCTGGGGCGTATTGATATTCGTAATAGAGAAAATCTCGCGTGTCCATGAGGAGGGTTTTAATCGTCTGGGGCGGCGTGTATGTGGCAGGGGAAAATTGCTGTTGTCCAACAAATGTATAGCCGAGCGAGGCTACGGTTTCGCGTCCGGCAAGCGCGGGAAGGGTTGCGTAGCTCGCGGCCACGGGCGCATTCGCCGGAATGCGACCCACGAGCCATTGTTGGATGGCCGCGGCTCCCTGATCTCTAAAGAAGAGCGTCGCGCGTGCCACCGGGAGCATCGGTCCCCAAAAAAGCATGCTATAGAGGCTGGTGGTTAGCACGAGAATTGCGGCCAGCGGTCGCGATTGTGCAAGCTGTTGTTCCCATCGCCAAAGGCCAATGCGAGACCGCCAGGCACTCGCGGACTCTGCAAAGGCAACAAACAGCGGCGGGAGGAAAAACGCGCTATAGTGGGTTCGTAAAATCAGTTCACTGCCGCCAAATCCTGCCAAGAGGATCTGGAAAACATAGGGAACCGTCAGAATGAGCCAGCGCGGTTGGCGTAGGGGAAGAAAAAAGAACGGGAGAAAGATCGCAATAAGAAAGATCGCGTTCTGCGGGGTCAAAAGATGCAGAAGGATGCGATCCGGATGCAGGAGTGCCGAGCGGAGGATGTCCCATAAGGTGTTCCCGCCGATCCACTGGTAGTAGATGAGGAATTTGTAAGTTCCCTCGAGGTTGGCTTGTTGAGAAATCCAGAACGCGGAGATCAGCCATGCGCCAGCGCCAAGGACGGGAAGAACGCGCCATCCGATCGGGCGGTGTTCCATCCACGCAAGAACACCCAGCATGAGTACAAAAAACGCGGCATCCTCGCGGACACCCAGGGCGAGGAGGCCGAGCACAATGGCCGCCCAAGACCACTGACGAAGATATGCCAGAAGGAGGCCGAAAAGAATCGGCAAGGCAAAGGCCAGCTCATGAAACTCAAACAGCGTGATGTTTTGAACAAAGGGATTGACAAGCCAGAGGAGGCTGACCGCGCATGCGCCGCGGGGAGAAAGCCATGTTCGAGCAATCCCATACAGTGGCCATGCGGCGAGTGCAATGGCTGCGGACTGTGCAATGAGCGGGGTCGCGGGAGAAGAAAAAAGACGATAGAGCGGAGCCAGAAGGATGAGAAACAGTCCCACGTGGTCGCCGAGGTATGAGGGGGGGTGAATTGTTAGCGTCCATCCATGATGATGAGCAAGCGACCACAGGGTTTGATGGAAGATCGCAAGATCCAGCGCGTTATATTCGAACCCGCGGTATTTGAGGAATGAAAGAATGGAGAAGACTGCCGCAAAAAGGAAGATTGCGGCGACCAGGACTCCTTTCCAAAAACGGGATGATGACGACAGCTTCATAGACACAGCATATCATATGCCGTGCGGACGAAACAAACACGCTCTCCGGATGGAGAGCGTGTGCAATACCGGTCGCAGAAAACTAGAATTGCGAGTTTGTGGTATTGCTCAAAACATTGATGGCGAACGTGATGATGGCCCAGGACAAGAGGACGATAATTAAACCAATGACGGCCGCAGAGAGAATCTTTTTTGCCGAACCCACCCTGTCATCATTTCCACCAGCGGTCATCCACATAAATCCACCGTAGATGATCATAATAACCGCGACCAAGCCTAATAGACCTAGGATCCATTGGATGGCAGTGATCAGCGCAGCCTGGAGATCTGTGGAGGTGAATCCAAAGGTGTCTCCCCATTCGCCAGCGCCGACCGCAAGAGAGGCGCGGGTCATCACGAACACTCCGAGAGCCGCAAGACCCAATGGAGCAAATTTTTTAAGTTGACGCATAGGACGATTGTCACCCCCTTTCATTTTTGAGTTTAGCGATCATGGAATAATCCCATCATACAAGATTTTTAAGAGATCGTCAACGCGAACACCGGAAGTGGACACGCGCGGTTTTTTGACGATATGGACGATTTTTAGTATAATGGGGATAACTTGATCTTGAATTTTTTCTATGCATCACGAATTGAATCGTCCGCAACAGGTTCTTTTACTGCTGATGACCGGCATTTTTTTGTTCGCGGGCAGTCTTTTGTCCGTTCGGAGTCTGCAGGCGGCGGAAGGGGATGAGCCGGAAATTTGTGGAGGAACGCCCAGCGATCCACTTGGCCTCGATTGCATCAACGGCGTCAATCTGCCGCAGGGATCGGGGAATAACGCCCTGGAGGCGGCAGTCATTTCACTCACCAATACCGCCCTCACGTACGTTGGGTTAGTATCCGTGATCATGATGATCATTGCCGGGTTTTTGTACCTGACGGCCGCAGGAAGTTCGGGGCGGATTGATAGCGCAAAAGATATCATTCGGAACACCCTCTTGGGGATCGGGCTCATCCTCCTGTCCTTTGTTCTGACGAACTTCGTCTATGAGTTGATTAAAAAGAGTATCATATAGATTGTTCCATGCGAGAGCGTCTCATGATTTGGTGGTTAGAATCAAAGAGTTTTCTAAGAGGAATCGTCGGGTTTTTGCTGATGCTTTTTTTCCCACTTCGGGTTCTGGGATCGAAACTCGGAGAACCTGGGGAGGAGTTGCCGTGGGGAGCATTTGATTATATGTACAAGTTTAATATCCCGACGAATAACGTGCTGTACCCCGAGGATAATCTCTATATCATCATCAATGTTGTACAGTTTCTCTTGTCGGTCGTGGGGCTATGGGCACTTCTGAATTTTATTTACGCCGGGTTTCTTTACATGACTTCGGGCGGAAATGACAAACAGATCACGAAAGCAAAGACGGTCATGGTCGGAACGCTCATCGGAGTCGTTCTCCTCTTTTTTTCTTGGGCGACAACCCTGTTCCTTTTTTGGGTGATCGGCCGCACAACCGTTCAAATTCCAGAAGTATGATCAAACGACGCTTGTTCATGATGGTTGGCAGTTTCCTTCTTTTTGTGAGTTCCGCCCGCGCGGAAAGCGATCTTCCAGACGGGGATTTTTACGGAAATGTTTTTTGGAAATCTATTACAAACGCCATTGGGGTGGATATTCCGAAGGGCGGGTATGGCGTCGGATACGGGCAGGAGTATCAGTATGTCGTCAATGCGGTTAGTTGGACACTAACGTATCTGTTTGCCCTGGCGTCTATCATGCTGATTGCGGGCGGATGGAAATATCTCAAAGCGGCGGGGAATGAGGAGAAAGTGACCAACGCCAGAGATACCCTCAAGAATGCGGTGATTGGGATTGTACTGATTCTGATCTGTTGGGCGTTCACGATTTCCCTCTTTAATATCATCGAAAGTTCTATCCTTACAAACCAACCATCATGATCACGCGTGTTTATCTCTATTTTTTCTCGACGCTTTTATTTATTGTCCCGAGGATGTCGCGTGCTGCCGCAAGCAGGGCATTTGATTTTGGGACGTGGGCAAAAAAGCTCGATGTCCCGCGTGTTGCTGAGGGAGAAGATCAGGTCGGTGCTACGGCGCAAGTCATCATTAACGCCACCAATGCGGCATTGACCTTTATCGGACTTCTCGCCATGATCGGCTTGATCATTGCAGGGTTTTTGTACCTGACGGCCGGAGGAAATAAGGAACGGGTGGATACCGCAAAAGGGATGATCCGGAATGTTATTGTTGGCATCGCCTTGATCCTCCTAGCCTTTGTCGTGACCAATTTCGTCATTGGATTCATTGCTCAATCGTTGGGCGCGTTTGATGAGCCACCCGAATAATCTTAATTTTTCTTTATATGGCTCGATTTTTTGGATTTTTCGCGATGCTTCTTTTGGGATGGGGACTAGGTCATCCCGAGTCTGCCCGCGCCGCGCTGGAGTTTGATCCGGGCGGAGATGTTGCGGCGGCGCTCGGCTTGCAGGACGCAGACCTTTTGGAAGTTGCCATCGCCTTGGTCAATCGGATGCTCGGATTCGTCGGGCTGATTGCGCTCGCGACCTTTGTCACGAGTGGGTTTTATTATCTGACGGCCGGAGGCAGTTCCGAGCGCGTGGATACCGCAAAGAAGATGGTTCGTCAAACCATCATTGGGATCGCGCTGATTCTCATTGCGTTTGTCTTGACGAGATTTGTGTTCCAGACGATTATTGAGACGATTCCCGGGTAGCGGGGGACTCGTTATTCAATTGCGGTTGGCGTGGCGAGTGCGTCCCAGACAAATTTCAAGAAGGCATAGCTAAGGAGCATGGTCGCCATGCCAAGGATCGCCCAGACGAGCGAGTCTTTTGCTTTTTTGACCATCTCGCTGTTCCCACGGGCAAGGAGCATGAGGAGCCCGCCGTAGATAAAGGCAAAGACCGCAAAGGCGCCGCCCGCTCCGAGCATCGTGCGCGTGAGCCGCAGAACGAGATCTCGCGTGGTCATGGTTGTGGGTCCGATGGGATTGTCGAGGCCAGTCGCCAGCGCGGCAGAAGATACGATGAAGAAGACGCTAAGCGAAAGAAGGGCGGACGGTAGAAAACGCTGAATGGAGCGAAGGGGCGTCATCATAAGTAAGATATAAATATAAAACTAGAGGGCACAGCAAGAATACCCACTGGAAATGCAGGGATCATCACTCCCATCGCTTATACATTTTCGAGACTGAACTTCGCCAGGCGGGAGTTTGTTTGGGTCCACGCATGTCCATGAGCGACTGCTGAGATCCGGATCGCCGCTAAAGTCGCAGGCGGTTTTTAGATTTGAATCTTCCCAAAATTCCCACCACCTCTTGCCGTCATTTACAGTTGGAAACAGCGTCCCTTCAAACGCATCAGGGTTTGGCGTGCCATTCGGTAGAATCGGGTCGTAGGTAAAGAACAAGACAATGGTGTTGATGAGTATCCAGGAGATGAGTGCAAAAAAGACGCCCATGAGCGTGGAGGTGAGGACTTTTTTCCCCTCCTGGATCGTGGTGGAATTTCCGCGAGACATAATCATCGTAAACCCGCCCCAGCCGAACATGAGCAAGGCGCCAATGGCGAGTAAGGAGAGAAAAAAGTTTGCTCCGCGGACGAATAAAAGGACAAAATCATCAATATTGCAATCGCCGCTGCACGTGCAGGGAGGAAGAATCGGGCCGGTTTCGCAGGTAACGACGGGGGTATCTTCGCTCCCCGCTTCATCAGCTGCGAAGACCGGTGAAAGCCGACCTGCGAACCCCGTAAGAAGGACGACGAATAGAAGGAGGGAGGCGATGATGCGTTGAAAAATCATTGATAGGTTGCTTCAATTTTTTGTTTTGCGATGCGAATGGATTCTTTCGGAGTTTGGGTTCCGCCCACGACCGCGTCAATCATTTCTTTTATAGTTTCTTCCATCGCTAAGGGTTGATTGCCGTGATACCAGCTTTTTGCGGTCAGGAGCTGATCCAGGAAGACCGCGAGATCAAACTGTTCTTGCCGTTGGGTGTCAATGAGTGCGCGAAGAGCGGTCGGTTTGAGGGTCGCATCGAGGTAGGGTTTTGCGATATCGGCTTGGGTGACGGTTTTGATAAAATCCCACGCTTCGTTCTGAACGTCGGAATTTAACGCCACGGTCATAAGCCAATAATTTGCGAAATTGCGCTGGACGGAAAGATCGGTTTGCGGGACAGGGGCGACGTCCCAATTAACCTTTGTGGATTGGGCTTCCAGAATGGGAATGTGGTAGGCATAGCCGAAGAAAAATCCAACGGTACCGGCCGCAAAGGCCTCGAGGGAATCCGGTTTTTCCGCGTTCCACGCGTAAACTTCTTTTGCCGGAGATGCAAAATCCGTGTAGAATTCCAGTGCTTCGATCCCAGGGAACGAGTCTTTGGCGTCCGGCCGCGCAAGATCCATTTCAACGCGGCGGCGTTCTTCGCTATACAGGGTCGTTCCGTTTTGGATCATGAGGAGCGAGAGGAGATCCACGCTCCGAGAAACATTGCTCGATGTTCCCATGGCCGCTCCGGATTGGAGGATGTTGCCAGCCGCATCTTGTGTCGTCAGCCGCGGGATCATGGTGACAAAATCCGACCACTGACGCGGTGGGAGCGCGATGCCGGCGCTGTCCAGAAGGTCTTTATTGTAGAACATGACCAAGGTGTCCATGCTCAATGGAAGACCGTAGAGTTTTTCCTTGATGTAAGCATCATCCGAAACAACATCCACAAACTGCTCTTCAATCTTTGCGCGCGGCGGGGTGGGAGATTCTACGAGTTTATAGACCACTTCGTTTTTAATGCCGAGCTGTTTTTCAACCGCGGAGGTGACACTGCGCGTCATGTCCGGAGCCGGAGCCAAGAGGTCAGCGTATTTGTGCACCCATGTATTGGGAAGCATAACGAGATCGGGCCCGATATTTCGAAGCCATGCTTCCTTGAGCTGTTCTTCAAAATCCTCATATCGGATTTTGGTGTAGTTGATCGTGATGTTTGGATGGAGTTTGCGGTAGGCATCAACAAGAATTTTCACATCATCATTATCCTCCCACACCCCCCACCACTCCACGACTTTCGGCGTAAGAAGCGGTTTGAGTCGGGGATCAACGGTGGATTTGCATACTGCCCCGCTGAACACGAGAACTGCCAGAATGAGGATTCCGGAAAGTGTGAGTGGTCGGGCGAGGCGCGCAAGGGTCATGTTGATGAGTGTTTAAGGACTTCGGCAAAATCGTCTTTGATATCCGCATGACGCAAGGCAACATGGAGAAAGGCCTTTGCGAATTCTAACTTATTGCCGCAGTCAAAGTAGATTCCGTCATACGTTTTGCTGTGGGCGGTGTGGTTGTGCAACATGAAGTCGAGGGCGTCATTGAGCCAGATTTCTCCGCCTTTTCCGGGTTTTACCTGCTCCAGAAAAGAGAAGATTTCCGGAGTGAAGACGAATCGGCCTGTGGTGACCAGGCGCGAGGAAAGGCTGTCGGGCCCGGGTTTTTCAAGAATGCGTTTTATTTTGTGGATCGTGGGGTCATCCGTGGGTTCGCCGTCCACCACACCATAGCGCGTCGTGTCAAAGTCTGTCCCCTGTTTCACGCCGACGATCGTGGTGCCAGTTTTGTGGTAGGCGTCAATCATCTGTTGGATGACTGGGACGTCGCTCATAATGACATCGTCCCCGTAGGCGAAAGCAAATGGCTCATCGCCAATGACCTCCTTCGCTTGGAGCAGGGCGTGACCGTTGCCGATGATTTCCGTCTGACGCACAGACACGACTTTAATGAGCTCGCTCATCTTTTGAACCATGTCGCGCTGTGCGGTTTTCCCCGCTTGTTCGAGGCGATATTCAAGCTCGAATGAGCGGTCGAAGTAATCTTCAATGACCCGTTTGTTTTGGGAAGTCACGAGGACGACTTCTTCAATCCCGCTGGCAACCATTTCTTCGATGATGAACTGGATGATGGGCTTATCAACGAGCGGGAGCATTTCTTTCGGGATCGCTTTTGATACGGGGAGAAAACGCGTTCCGTATCCCGCGACCGGAATCACGGCCTTTGTTACTTTTTTCATAGAATGGTGTACGGTGCTGACGTTAATAACAAGTGCCCTTCACTGAATCTTATTCTACAACATTTCCAAATTTTTTTCTAGGGTAGGAGATTTAGTCTCTCAAGAAGGGGTTTACTTTTTTCGGGTGCAATGGTGTAATAGCAGTAGTTATTCTTTTTACACCATCATGATCCCACCGAAACTCACAAAAGGCGATGAGGTGAGAATTATTTCGCCATCACGGAGCATGGCGATTTTGTCCGAGGAGGTGAGGGCTCATGCGCAGAGGCGTTTTCAAGAATTGGGATTGCGTGTGACATTTTCTAACCATGCGGAGGAGCAGGACGAGTTTCATTCGTCTTCAATCATTTCGCGAATCGAAGATCTTCATGCTGCCTTTACTGACGAGAATGTCAAAGCCATTTTTACAACAATAGGCGGATTTAATGCCAATCAACTCCTCATAGGGTTAGACTACAAGCTCATTGAAAAAAATCCTAAAATTCTCTGTGGATATTCAGACATCACAGTGCTGTGCAACGCCATTACTGCCAAGACGGGGCTGGTGACCTATTCCGGGCCGCACTTTTCTACGCTCGGAATGAAAAAGGGGTTAGAATATACGCTGAAGTATCTCCGGGGATGTCTGATGAACAAAAAGCCATTCGATATTTCACCCTCCCCCGCATGGAGTGATGATCCTTGGTATAAAAGTCAAGAAAATCGGAAATTTATTAAAAATGCTGGTTTCGTCGTTATTCAGGAAGGAAAAGCAAGGGGAATAATCATTGGGGGAAATCTGTGCACGCTGAATCTCTTGCAAGGCACGGAGTTTATGCCGTCGTTAAAACACGCCATCCTTTTTTTAGAAGATGATGAGATGACAAAAGAACAAACAGCAGTGGAATTTGACCGTAACCTCCAATCCATCCTTCATCTTCCCGATGCAGGGAAGATTCAAGGGCTGGTGATTGGGCGGTTTCAAAAAGCGTCAAAAATGACAGACGAGAAAATCACAAAAATCATCCAAACCAAAAAGGAACTTCGTGGTTTACCGGTGATTGCGAACGCGGATTTTGGTCATACGACACCGCAGTTCACTTTTCCCATTGGCGGACGGGCGAGGCTTGTCGCGAAAAACGATAGCGTTTCGTTAAAGATTTTAACGCACTAATTCAGGGATAGATTTCACGATTCATTCTTTCCAGCGTGAAGCATGTGGCCTCACTTCTTCCAACCGAAGAACGGGGAGTGGTTGGTTCCCCGCCCTCGGAAGAATCCGGAACATCAGGATAGCGACTTTCGCCGAATGCGCAGACTGTTGCCGACAACGCTGACACTCGAGAACGCCATGGCGCCGGCGGCAATGATCGGGTTCAAAAGTCCGAAGGCCGCAAGCGGAATGCCGATGATATTGTAGATGAACGCCCAGAAGAGATTTTGTTGAATCCCGCGAAAGGTGATTTGAGAAAGTTTGAGCGCCTCGACGGCTTTCATCGGACTACCTTTTACAAGGACGATGTTGCCCGCTTCGATGGCAATATCCGTTCCGGTTCCTACGGCAATTCCAAGATCTGCCTGAACGAGCGCGGGCGCGTCATTGATGCCGTCGCCCACAAACGCCACTTTTAGTCCTTTCGCTTGTAGCGCTTTCACTTCTTGCACCTTGTCTTGCGGGAGCACTTCAGCGCGGATGTCTTCAATGCCGAGCTTGTGCGCAATCGCCTCCGCGGTTTTTTGGTTATCGCCCGTCAGCATCATCGGGCGAATGTTTGCGCGTTTGAGAGCCGCAACGGCTGGCGCGGCATCGTCTTTCATGGTATCGGCGACCGCAACCAGTCCGAGGAGATTCCCGTCTCGAAGCACCGCCATGACGGTTTTCGCTTCGGTTTGGAGGCGATCGAGTTCGTTTGCAAGCACGCCGGATCCGCCATGTTCCTCAAGCAACCGTGGGCTACCAACGGTGATCGTCTTCCCATGGATATTGCCGACGACGCCTTTCCCGGTGATGGATTGGAAGTTTTCGACCGGATCAAGGGCCAGGGATTGTTCCTTCGCTTTTCGGACAATGGCTTGCGCCAACGGATGTTCAGAGAGGGACTCCACCGTTGCGGCGGTTTTTAGGAGATCTGTTACGTCCACACCAGAAGCTGGAACAAGGTCTGTGACCGACGGCTGTCCCAGCGTGAGCGTTCCGGTTTTGTCAAAGACCATGACATCAACTTTTTTTCCGCGTTCAAGCGCCTCGCCGTTTTTAATGAGGATGCCATTTTGCGCGCCACGGCTCGTGCCGACCATAATGGCGGTCGGTGTTGCAAGGCCAAGCGCGCACGGGCAGGCAATGACGAGAACAGCCACTGCTGGGATAATGGATTGTTGAAGATCGCCTGTCACAAGGTACCATCCAATTCCGGAAAGGACGGCAATGACCAGAACGATCGGGACAAAGATGCCGGAGATTTGGTCGGCGAGTTTTTGAATGGGAGCTTTTTGCGTTTGCGCATCAGATACCATTTTCACGATCTGCGCCAAGACCGTGTCTTTTCCAACTTTTGTGGCTTTGATGGTCAGGGCGCCGCTGGTGTTGATCGTTGCTCCGTACACAAGATCATTTGTTTTTTTCTCCACAGGCATACTTTCGCCGGTGAGCATGGATTCATCAATGGCGGATGCGCCAGCCGCAACCACGCCGTCGGTGGGAATTTTTTCGCCGGGTTTAACCAAGAGAAGATCGTCGAGACGCACTTGCTCAATGGGGATCTCTACCTCTTTTCCATCGCGGAGGAGTCGAGCGCTTTTGGCGCCGAGTTGAAGGAGTTTGGCAATGGCGGCGCTCGCTTGACCGCGACTTCGCGCTTCAAAGTACTTCCCTAAGAGAATTAACGCCGTGATGACTGCACCGGTTTCGAAATACAGCGCGTCCGATGAATCTTGAAGTAGTCCCCAGATGCTATAACCCAACGCGGCGAGGGTTCCAAGAGAAATCAGTGTATCCATGTTCGCAGTCAGATGCCGTGCTTGTTGGAGCATACCGCGGTGGAATTGGAAGCCCATGACAAGAATGACGATCGTCCCAAGGACGGCGATGATCCACGTTGCAAGATCTTGGCCAGCAATCTCTTGTCCGAATGTGATTTCTCCCATCGCAAGCACAAGCGGTGGGATCGCGAGGAGAATGGCGATCGTGGCTTTCATCTGTGCTTGTTTCACTTCGTGCGCGCCGTTTGCGCCCCCATGGTCATGACCGCCGGTGTTTCCCATCGTATGATCCTGCGGCATGACGACCTCATATCCATTTTTTTGAATCGCCTGATGGAGATCGTGTTCTTGGACACGGGTCTCATCGTATTCGACCGTTGCTGTATTCAAGGCGTAGTTGACGACGGCGGATTTGACGCCCGGAAGTTTTAGGAGACTTCTCTCGTTGCGCGTGACACAGGATGCACAGTGCATACCTTTAATCGTGAAGGTCGTTGTTTTCATGAGAGCAAAGATAAGGATGAGGGAAGGGTGATGTGATAGTCGCCGAGACGTTCAACCTCCCGCGTGAATTGTTTCCAGTCGAGTTCGCTATTGTATTCGATTGTTGTTTCGCCGGTTTCGACGTTGACGAAACACGCGGAGATCCCTGATGTCTCGCCTGCGACGTCTTCAATGAGTGCTTTGCAGGACGCGCAGTGCGTTCCCGCAATGTGAATGGTGGTATTCATGGTTAGTTGGTAACAGTAATCTCTGCCAGCGGGTTTCCCATGCTACAGGTGACGAGCGTACTCCCGGTTTGCGTTGGCGTGAATTTGAGTGTTGTTTTTCCGAGGGGAATGCGTTGGGCGACATTGTAGTCCGGAAGAACCATGGTACCCATGCATCCGCGCAACTGGACTTTTGCGTCTACTTCCAATTCCACTGGAATATTTTTTTTCACGGTGAACACACTGGGGTAAAATCCGCGTTCTTGGGAAACTTCCATCGAGATTTTTTGCGTCAGGCACTGCTGCAACTCGGGGTCGCATTTGGTGGACGGAGTAGGGGTTGGAGACGGAGCGGGCGCGGAAGGTGTTGGTGCTGTAGTGGTTCCGTTTGGATTTGCCACAACATTAAATGCGGCGCCGGGCGTTGTCATTCCCATAGTACAGCTGAAGCGGAATTTTCCCACGCGCGTCGGGGTAAACGGGATCGTTTTTGTTCCCTGCCGCGGGAGATATTCTGTGATATTGAGATCTGGTGCCGTGATGACCTGGGCACAACCGCCCGCTTGCGTTCCATCAATCACCCATTCCACAGGGATGCCTTGGGCAACTGTGAACTGCGATGGTTCATAATCGAATCCATTGACGCGCATCCGTACGATTTGTTTTCCGCCCACGAGTTGAACATTCGGATCCTGTCCGGCCGCGACAGTGTTCTTGGTCGAGGGTTGAGCGGATCCTCCTCTTACATCCACGCCGGTGAGCGCTAAACCATTAGTGATATTCGCGAAGCCAAGGAGGATGACAATGACCGCGGCAAATTTCAGGAAATATTTTTGGAACGCGCCTCGGGCAAAACTCGAAATCGCGCTCAAGGAGAGTAGGGCGGGAAGGGTTCCCAGAGAAAACACGAGCATCGTCAGCGCGCCAACTTTCCAGTCGCCCTTCGAGAGGGCGTACAATTGAAGCGCTTGCGTGAATCCGCACGGGAGGAAGAAGGTTCCGGCGCCAAGAAAGAATGGCGCGGCTTTGCTGTCCGAGTCCGTGGCGTCATGGATGCGATGTGCAAGGAATTTCGGCATCTTCGGCTGGAATCTCTTGAGTCCGGGGAAGAGGTGGAGGAGTTGAAATCCCAGAAAAATCATGGCAAGACTTGCAACGATCGTGATGATTCCCGTGGCTTTTGGTGAAAGCGCGAACAGCGAGCCGAATACCCCGAGCGCGCCGCCGAGGACGGTGTAGGAAACAATGCGCCCGAAGTTAAAGTACAGATGTGGGCGAAATTTTTGTCGTCCGGTGAGGTTGGGATGCCGTTCGTTGTATTTTCCAGCAACCGCAAGAAGAAGACCGCCCGTGACGGCAATGCAGGTGGATGCGGCGGCAACAAGACCGATTAAGAATACGACGCCGTAACTCATATTGTCTGCCACTCCAAGGGATTTCGGAATGAGGTCGAATCCTTTGAGCATTTCGTAGGCCGCGACAACAATCAGGAAAACTGCTCCAATTTCCATATAATCGCGGCGGGAATTGCGGCGCGCTGTTGGGGTTTTTTCCGGAGGCGTCTGGCCATCCACCGAGATCGTGTATCCATCCTTTGTCACCGCTGCCTGGAGGTCAGAGAGTTGGGGTTTTTGAGAATAGATCACGGTTGCTTTTCCGGTGGCGTGATTCACGTTCACTTTTTCCACACCAGCGATCTTTTTGAGCTTTCGTTCAATGAGAACCTCGCAGGACGCGCAGTGCATTCCGTGAATGTTGAGGTTGAGTCTGCAGGAAGGATGTTGAGTCATAATCTTCAGAAGTTAAATACAAAACCACTGCGGCAGTCGTATCCCCAGGAAAATCCTCCCCATAGCATGATGTTTCGCGTTAGGAGGGATTGGGGAAGAACCGCCGAACAGTAACCGGTGCCAGGCACGGAATTTTCGGTTGAAGAATGCCGTCCGCAAGGGCAACGCCAACAACATCAAAGGTTTTTGCGAGGGCATGAAGGCGACGTCGGCATCGCGCAAACAGGGTTAGAGGCGGAGAGGTTGAAAGCGCGGGACGGAGGACAAACAAACTTCCGGCGAGCAGGACAAGCGCGAAAAAGGTGAGGATGTTTTTTTCTATCATCGGCGCGCGGAAGATGGATTGCCACGCGGCAAGATGGTCGCGGACGCTTAGCGGGCACATTGTGGTTTGATTGCTTGTAAACATACAGCCCACCATCGGAGCATCGGAGCTTCCCATCGCCATGGGAGGATGGAGTCCAAATAGGACGATGCTCAAAAACACGCCGAGCACGAGTGCGGAAAGAGGAGAGAGAAGTTTTTGCATTAAATGAGAGGGCATGGTACGCATTTAATCAACGATGTTTACATCTTATCATACATAGGAGAAAAATGCAATTTTCATATTGTCGTCCCTCGACCTTGCTCGGGGAATAAGTTTTATCACATGCCTGTCATATCCTGTGACGTTGTTGCGGGGTCGAGTTCGTTTATCTCCCGAGCAACGTCGAGGGGCTACCACGTTTTTTCTTCCACCACATATATCCACCATATCCACTTGCAAGGAGCAGGATGGTGACAATCGCCCACCAAGGAAAACGATCCTTGGAGGTGATGAGTTGTGGTTCTTTTGACGGTGAAGTCGGTAAGGTGGTTGCGCGGGATGTTCCGTCCTGTGCGCCCAAAACCATAGGCTTTCCAGAAATTTGGGACTGAAGATCCTCCGGCATTCGAGGCAGTACGCGCGGGCCATCACTGTAATTGCGGACAATGCCAGTGACGGTGGTGGTCGTTCCAACGGGGAGTTTTGGCGGGTCCCAGTCCAATTGACGCGGAAAGAAAACGGTCACAGTTCCGATGGTAGTGTTCACGACCATTCGTTGTCGAATAAACTCATCCACACTACCCTGGATCTGTGTGAGTGCGCCAAGGTTATGCGTTCCCGAGAGCGGATCCGGAACAGTACCCCCGGCTGATACCACTTCGACATCCCCCATGGCGCTGATGTTTATTTTTTCCTCACCCTGAGCAGTGGATTTTTTTCCGCGGACATGAACCGTGTCGCCGTAATCCAAGTCGGGAAACATCGCCTGCGAGGAAAAAATCTGCATTCCGGCTTTCCCGTTCCAGATGTAAAAAAATTGTCGGCCAAGCACCCCAGGCGGAACGCTTACAACGCCTTCAATTTCAATGCGCGAATGATCCGCCGATTCCGCAGCTCCTTCCAAGGACACCGGCGTCGAGTCCGTGCGGGGTTTGGAGGTTTTGGATGACGATGTAGGATTTTTTGCTAAATCCATTTGCTCGGTGAAGGCGTTGGTGGCACCCTTTGTGGGTTCGGTCCAATCCCAGTTCATGGTTTCTGGCTTGCGTGCGAACGCTTCCCCTTCTTTGGCTGGCGGGATTTCCATACCCTGGACAATGCGTCCGCCCGGCGAAATAAGATAGAGTTTTTCCCCGGTGTTGTTCAGTGCAATTTTTGAAATATCGCGCGAGACGACAAGAAATGGCGCGGGTGTGGAGCCTTTCGGGAGGGTGTAGGTTGCGGAACCATCGGTGAGTTTCCAGCCGGAAAGGTCAACCGCGTTTTCTTGTTCTAAGATCAATTCGATCCATTCGCCTTCGGTGTCCGAGCCAACCGGATCCGGAAGGACTTCGTTGATCCATGCGATTGCTTGTTCCACGGCAGGGGGAACTTCAGGGGCGTGTTCAGTTTCCTGCTGTTCGTTCTTGTCTGTATTGTTCGTATTCGTGTTGGGGATCGGTGGAATTGGTGGTGCGGGCGGCTCGGTCACACGAACAATAAGGAGATCATTCGCGCTTACAAAGGCATCCGCTACGGTGAGCGTCACATCATAGGATCCCGTAGCCGCATAAGTCATTTTGACTACAGCGCCCGATGCTGTGGATCCGTTGCCAAGATCCCAGGTATAGGCAAGTGCGTCGCCGTCCGCATCCACCGAGTCGCTCCCATCAAGAGTGATTTCTTTGCCGAGGACGGCTTCAACATCCGTTCCAGCATTTGCGATAGGCGGGTGATTCCGTTCTTGCTCTGTTGGGATTCCGCCCGGAGATCCGCCTTCGTTCGCACTTTGCGCCCATGCGGATTCTTCATCGGCTTGCACGGGCTCAATGCGTTCCACAGAGTATCCGTTGAGCGGGGCTAGCGGGATTTTGTCGGTTCCGTTATCATCTCGCGTTTTCCAATCGGCGTTGTCCACTGGCGTTCCATAGGTGCTCGCGACCACGCCTTGGGGATCCAATGACGTCAGCGGATCGGTGGAGGTGAGGCCGTCGCCGAGCGTGGTATTTTCGACCGTCATAAGAAGCGTTCCGGCCGCAAACACATAGCGTGTTGAACCCTGCAAGTACTCCGCGTCTAACACCGTCGCAATCCCGCCCGCAGGAAGAAGGGTTTGATCTCGTGTGACCCCATCCACGACACCATGATCTTGCGACGACCATGCGCGAATGGTGTCCAATGCATCTCCATCCGTCAACTGCCACCCGGCTAGATCCACAGGAGCACCGGAGAGATTCACCAGCTCGACAAATTCACCCGTGTCTTCTTCGAGCGGATTCGCCATAACTTCGGTGATGACGACACTTGGGTTCGTGGCATGCGCCACGGGTACGAATAGCATCGTGAGCAGACTCACAAGCACATAAAGAAACGTCCACATAGAAAAAAGATTATGGACGCCCCAACAAGCAAACGACGCCCTTTCAGACGCCGTTCATCGCAGAGTATAGCACGCGGTTGTTCGTTGTCAAATACAACGAGGGCAGAAGTTAGGGATTCGCCACGAGGTCGGGCGGGTTGGCAATGTGAGTTCCAGGTTCAAAGTCGTCAAAGCCCACTTCGAGCTGATAGGTGAGGTCATAGAGACTGTAAGGCTCGCTTCCGATGGGGGTGTAGAGGTATCCTTTCTCATCTTTGAACGTGGGATCCTTGGGCAGCTCTTTGAGATATTTTGGCGAGAGATTTTCGAGTTTTTCTGGGTAGGATTTTTTTTCTTTTGTATAAACCTCGGCCGCAGATTGGATTGCGCGGATATCCTTGATACGTTGTTTGTCGCGTTCAATCGCGGCAGGACGTTCAGCCTCCGGGACTTTTGGGGCGTCTTCAGGAGCGACAAAACTGTTTTCCGTGTCTTCGGAGGGGACATCAAGAATTTCTCCATTGACATCGGTTTCCCCATCTTCTGAATTTTCATCCGTCACCTCTGTTGCGACCCCGTCATCGGTTACCTGAATCTGCTTGCCATCCTCGGTGTTAATGATCGCTCCAAGAGGGATTTCTTTTTCTTTTTGCCACGGGAGTTGGGAGCATCCGGCCCCCAAGAGGACGATCCCCGCAAGGAGCAAAAACACAGCACGTTTTTTCATAAATCGAAGATTAAGAAATAGTAAAGCCATTATACCACATCATGTTGAACATGCGCACGTTGACATTCTTCAAGGAATCCCGTACAAAAAAGAGGAGCGTTGTTTTTGCCGGGGTGGCGAAACGGTAGACGCGCCAGCCTTAGGAGCTGGTGGAGCAATCCATGGAGGTTCGAGTCCTCTCCCCGGCACCAGTGAGGAAATTGCAAGTTTTGAAGGTTCGCCTCGCTTCGCTCGGCGACTAATTTGTATTCAATTTTGGGGGTAAAAACGAATTGGCGATTTTCTAAAACATGGTTCGAGCCGATTGTTTTCAGAAATGTTGTCATTTCCTCTTTGTTTTCACTCTTGATTAAATTCGCGGCTTGATTTAAGGATAAAACGAACTCACGAGCCGGTTCGAGCCAAGACAGACCTTTCTGTTCAAAATCTCTGATTCGCTCGCCAAGCTCAACCTTTTTGGTTATAAGATTTTCTTTTCTCGTTTTGTAATCGTCAGTAGAAATTACTTCATCAAGATACGCGGTGAGTAGTTTTTCGAGCTTGGCTTCGGTTTCAGCTAATTCTTTTTTGAGATTTTGAACAGTAGTTTTAGCTTCCTCTTTTGCCCGACTTTCATCTTTTTTTAGTGCAGCTAAAACTTTTTCCGTGTCTTGGCTTGACAAAGAAACTTTTTGAAGAAAAGAAGTGATTTGTTCGGTTAGCGCTTCCTCTCGTAAAAAATGTTTTTCTTGGCATGGACCTTTCTTTTTGGTGCAGTGGTAATAGTGATGACCTTTTTGTATTTCGGCAGTAATGGCACAACCGCAATATCCACACTTGAGTAAGCCAAGAAAAGCAAAGTGGTGTTTACGAATATCTTTCTTTTTGCCGCGTTTCGCCATCACTTCTTGGCAAGTATCAAAAAGTTT
>CAYHVQ010000005.1:0-44376 GCA_964360435.1 uncultured Gammaproteobacteria bacterium | reverse complement strand
AGGCGCGGGTTCTGCAAATCTTGGGTGAGGATCGGGTGACAGGCGTTATTGTCGAGCAGAATGGAAAAACAGAGACGTTGCCGCTCGATGGCGTTTTTGTGGAACTCGGGTACACAGCAAAAACCGATTGGGTGGAGCATCTCGTGGAACTGGATTCGCGAAAGCAGATTAAAATTGATTTAGATTGCGCAACATCGCGGCCGGGCGTGTTTGCGGCTGGAGATGTGACAAACATTAAATACAAGCAAGTCGTGATTTCCGCCGGTGAGGGTGCGAAGGCTGCGCTCTCGGTCGCAAAGTATCTGCAGGAAAAAGGATTGGTGAAGCGGGCGGCAAATACGGACTGGGGTTTGGCCAAGGCGAACAAAAAAGAGGCCTCCTAGTGGGAAGCCTGGGCGCCGAAGGAGAGGCATTGCATTGATGCGATGGCGCCATGTTGACACGGGAGCAGAACCGAGAGGACGATGTATGTTCCTGTCGGATCTTCTGATTGAAGCCGCGAGAACGAGATATTCTGCCGCTTCTTGTCTGTGTCATCGGTGAAGCTGCCGATGGACGTCGCCTGCTCCTCCCACCACGCGCGGGAAGCGGGATCGTTAGGTGGATGAGCAAGAAACGCGTTCAGGACGTCGTCCAGCACGACTCCGTCTTTGAGTTGCCAGATCGAGTGACCGCTTGCACCGAAACCCGGCAACGGCAGACGCGGACGATCGTGTTCGGCCATGGAGCAACCTCCGGTGTGGATAGTGACTTCCACAGATCCTACGGTCGTGGGGTTCTTTTGTCAAGCGGGCATCCCGTACCCGCACGTCGGGATCCGTGCTATACTAAAGACGATGAAAATCATCAACGATACCATCCACATTGACGAACTTAAAGCAATGTCCGCCAAGATGTACGGGGACTTGGTGAAGGCGGTTGTGGATGTTCAAAAAGAAATCATGGCTGTTGATGCCGAGATGCACGCGGACGCAGAACGGCTTCTTTTGGAACAAGGATCGCGGCAGCAAGATCTGTGGGGCATTAATCTCTATCATGGTCTTGTGGGGGAGCAGTTTGTGGAGTTTGATTCGATGATTAACGTCCGACCGAGTCAAAACAATCGCAGTCGCGGTGTTGAGGACGAGCAGACGCGGAAGAAAATCATTGCGATTGTCAATAAATTGATCACGAATGGCATCCCAACATAAGCAATCGCATGGTGCATGGACAGAAAGGGAGGTGTTGTTCCAGATGGCAAACATTGGCAGCGAGGTTTCACGCGCGCTAAAATGGCAAAGCAAGGATCGCGAGATTGCGCGTCATGCGTTTGAGCGATCGCTGGAGTTATTTGATCGGACGGTTGCAGACAAAAAAAATGCAGCGCGACTGAAAGAAATTTTGCGAGCGCGCGAGATGTGGGTGGATTTTTTTGCATCCGATAATTTCTATCATTCTACTCGAGAACAGTGGGAAAGATATTTTTTGGCGTTTGCTGTTGCGGCGAATAGAGGAAAGGAGTAGATTGGTGTTGCTATAATAAGCAATGCCGTATTTGTCAAGAGTAGACGAGCCACGGAAATCTCGCTATGATAGAAAGGCTTATTCTTGAATTTTTTACGATGGCGAACCCTTATGTGTTTGCTCTAAAACAGCTCAAAAATGCCGCAGAAGTCATGCGGCTCGACCCCACGCTCCTGGAGGTGCTGTCTTACCCAAATCGTATGATGACGGTGGCCATTCCGGTTCGCATGGATGATGGGTCGGTTCAGGTTTTTGAAGGGTACCGCGTTCAATACAATAATGTTCGCGGCCCGTACAAAGGCGGCATACGATTTCATCCAAACGCGGACATCAACGAAGTAAAAGCGCTCGCGTTTTGGATGACCATGAAAACCGCGGTGGTTGATATTCCGTATGGCGGCGGTAAAGGCGGCGTGCGCGTGGATCCGAAAAAATTATCCGAGGGCGAGCTGGAACGATTAAGCCGTGGATGGGCGCGGGCGTTTGTGCGCGACATTGGACCGGATAAAGATATTCCTGCACCGGATGTCTATACCACCCCGCAGATCATGGCATGGATCGCAGATGAATATTCCGCGATCGTGGGCGCCTGGACTCCGGCGGTGATTACGGGTAAACCGTTGGCAGTAGGGGGATCCCAAGGGCGCGGTATTGCAACAGCACAGGGTGGACTATATGTGCTCGAGGAGTTGGCGAAAAAATTAAAACTTCGCAAAGGCGCAAGTGTTGCAATTCAGGGGTTTGGGAATGCCGGTCAAGTGTTCGCGCATTTGGCGAGCACGGCGGGATACAAGATTGTGGCGGTATCGGATTCGCGTGGCGGAGTATTTACATCTAAGGGGCTGGATCTTGCGGAAGTTGAGGAGCAGAAAACCAAGACGGGTTCGGTCGTTGGAACGCCCGGAACTAAGACGATTACGAATGCGCAACTACTCACCTGCACATGCGACATCCTCGTTCCTGCGGCTCTGGAAGGTCAGATTACCGAAGCCATTGCGGGACGATTGAAAGTAAAGGCCGTGTTGGAGTTGGCGAATGGTCCGACCGTGCCAGATGCGGATGTGAAGTTGTTTAAGAAGGGTATTGTGGTTGTTCCGGATATTTTAGCCAATGCCGGGGGCGTCACAGTGTCCTATTATGAATGGGTGCAAAATTTACAACGAGAATCTTGGAGCGAAGAAGATGTCTTGGCACGGCTCAAGGTTCGCATGATTGAGAATTTTAACGAGGTCTGGAAGCGGTCACAGAAATATGGCGTGGATGTGCGAACCGGCGCGTATGTCTTAGGACTCGAGCGACTATCCGAGGCCTATGCGGCAAAGGGCGTTGGCCATGTTTAGGCATAAGATCCAAAGATGAATACTCCCTACGACCCTCTCGGGCACACAAAAATATCCGTCGCGGATTATGCGAAAAGCTATCCCTTCTACGCGGATCTCCTTGACGCGCTCGGATACACACAAGTTTCGAACAAAGTCGACCATGCCGCGTGGGTCTCGCCTGCAGGGTACGGCGTGCTGATTGCCAAAAGCACGATGCCCACAGCCACCTATACCGTTGGCGCGCCAGGGTTGCATCATTTGTGCCTTAAGGCCGATTCACCCGCGACCTTTGACCACATCAGCGATCTCGTCCGCGAGAAAAAGACATTCATCTTCGACACTCCGCGAGCATATCCAAATTACACTGACAAATATTATGCCGTGTATTTTGCTGATCCGGACGGGATCAAGTTAGAGGTAGCGTTTTACTAAAACGAGGAGGTAGACGATCGAAGAATGCAAAATTTTGCGAATCGGTAACCCTCGACATAAAAAAGAACGCTGAAACATAGAATGTTCAGCGTGGTTTTCCTCTGCGCAATCACCACCGGTGGCTGCAACAAGAGGAAGAAGAGGGGGGAGAGGCGCGGAGTAGAACGACGCCTCTCCCCGAGTCACCCATCAAACCGTAGAAGTTGATACATGAAGCCGGTTGTGGGTGAGGAGAGGGAGAGCACGCTTGGGCTGGAGTGAGGAAGTGTGACTCGATCCCTCGGGGACGCTTGCCGCAAGGCGGCTGTTGGTGCGGCTCGCGTCTGTTGTGGTGGCATCGGCCATCGATCAACTAACCTTATTTTATCGCCTCCTGCATACCTGTCAAGTTGACGGTATTTTAAGATTTGCTATACTGCAAACATGGGCGCGTTCAAGTCGGACGCGTTCTTTGTTATGCTTGCGCGTTTGAGCGCATAGGATTGGAGGACGGAGTCATGTTTCTCGCATCCTTCATGGCGTTGGTCTTGGGATGGTGGTCGTCGGAAGCTTCGAATAATCCCCGAATGTGGGGACAAGAAGGAGTGGTCGTCGCTGAAGCGTCGGGTGATCAGTATCGTCCGGCGATGTCGGCTGGCTCGTCATCGGTTGTCGTGGCGTGGCAGGATGACCGTGCGGATTCGGCGCCCGATTTGGGATGGCAGATCATGGCGAAGGGAGGTCTCGACATCCTTCCGCTTTCGCAGACCGTTTGGCAACGGCAGGGTATTCAGTCTGAGCCCGTGGTCCTCGCTTCCCGCACCGGAAGATGCACTCTGGTGTGGAAAGAGAGTTCCAATGGGGTGGATTGGGGCATCTGGTTCCAGGATTTCAATCTCGCGAGTGGCGTGCATTTGGATCCGGCTCAGGTTGCGCCTCCAAACGGATCCTGTTCCAATCTCCAAATCGCGATCGTCGCGAACAGCGATGTCGCGATCCTCTGGGAGGCGTCTGGAGAGGATGGGAGCCGAGATCTGCGGCTGGCTCGCGTGAATCGCTCCGGTAATGTGATCGGCGTCATCACAGCTTGTGATCACGAGGCATTGACCAGCGATGCATCGCTTGTGGTGAACGGATCACTGGCGTTCGTGGTGTGGACGGACTGGCGTTCCGGAGCCCCGGCAATCTATGGACAGTGCTGGGACGTTTCGTCAGACGCGATGCTGTGGCCGAAAAACGGGATGTTGCTTTCGCCTTCCGCAGTATGGGCGCAGACGGCGCGCGCATTCGCCAGTGACGAAGGGTATCTTGGTTTGACGTATTGGACGCAAGCGGACGGGCGCGCAACGCTGGAAATGCAGATCGTGGACTACCAGCAGAATTTCCGGTTCTTCCCTCCACTGGTGATCACTGCGCCGGAGTTCACGGGAGAGAACGACGCCATTCCCAATCTCGCTGGCGGAGCGGTGGTCGGTTGGATTGAGGGAGATTCCCTGTTTGCGCAGGCGCGAGATTTCAGCGGGCAGGTCGCGTGGACAACGTGCGTCACATCCCATGCGGCATCTCCGCGAGACGTTCAGCTTGTCGGACAGTCCGACGGGGTGGACGTGGTATGGCGCGAAGACGTGCAAGGGAACCATCGTCATGTCCTGTACGCTCAACGGCTCACTCTCACGGGGACGCCGCAGTGGCAGGGCGGCGGCGTTCGCCTGTCGAATGGAAACGGAGGGCAGGAAAATGCGAGCGCGGTCAGCGCGTTCGACGGCAGCCTCGTGGTTGCCTGGGAGGATCATCGCGACCCACTTCTCGTGCGCGTCGCGATGCAACGGATGAACTAAGAGTCATCCGTTTTTTTGTCCAGCTGTGGAGGAGGAGGGTCTACACAAGAAACTCGCTATGATGCGTTTGATGGAAAGAAATAAAAAGACCCGTGGCTATTGTTTTTAATGAGCGTGTTGTAGGAGGGTCTCCAACAGTTTTTGGCTAATATTAAACATTTTTTTGACACAAATCGTTCTCACTACTATGCTAAAAACGCGATCATTCGGATCGCACGCATAAATCCTCTGCAGGAGAAGAGTCATGCATGACTACGCTGCGACCTTCGATCAGTGGATGACCTGCGAGCCTTACGAGGGGGTCTATGTTCGGCCCCTGCCGCTCCATGGAGTCGTCCTCATCGTGGCCATCCACGATCGGACGTTCGGACCGGCGCTCGGCGGCATTCGCTTCTGGCTCTGCTCGCTCTACGAGGCGCTCACGGTCGTGGTGCTTCTCGCGCGAGACATGACGTACAAGGCCATCTTCCATGGCCGAATGACGGGCGGCGGCAAGGCGTTCATCCTCGGGGATCCCTCGCGATTTCCCGCGGGATCGCCCGAACGCCGAGATCTGTTCCACGACGTCGGCCGCGTGATCGAGGAACTGGGCGGCGCGTACATCGGTGCCGAGGACGTGAACGTCGGGACCGAGGACGTCCGTTGGATCGCCGAGCAGACCAAGCACGTCGTCGGAACGCACGGTGACCCTTCGGACCTCACGGCGCAGATCGCGATCGAGTGCGCGATGGGCGCGATGCAGCGCATCAACGACAGGGCGCGTCCGTCGGATCTGACGATTGCGATCCAGGGGATCGGTGGCCACGTCGGGACCCAGATCGTCCGCCAGTGGACGGACAAATACTTCGGCGGAAGGATCGTCGGATCCGAGGTCCACGCCGTGCGTCGGACCGCGATCCAGACCTACTCGGCGGTGCGGATCGTCCCGCCCGAGGAGATCTTCGACGCGGACGTGGACATCCTGTTCCTGGCCGCGCTCCACTGGTCGCTCAACGACGACACCTGCCAGCGCATCAAGGCCAAGCTGGTCGTCCCGGTGGCCAACATCCCATTCGAGGATGAGGAGCGTCACCCGGCCATGCTCCACGAGCGCGGGATCCTCTGTCTGTCACCGCCCGTCGTCAACGGCGGCGGGCTGCGGAAGGTGCTGGCCGAACGCAACGGCTCGCCGCCCAAGTATCGGCTGGAGTGGATGAACGCCCAGGCGAGCGATACCGTGGCCTTGAGCCGCGACATCCTCGACGAGGCGGCGGCATCGAATCTCCCACCGCCCACTGTCGCGCTCCGCAGGGGCAAGGAGATCCTGGCCGCGGCGAAGGCCTCCTCCTGATCGAGACCGTGTGACCTTGGCGAAATCCAGGGTCTTTTTTTGTTCTTGACAAAAAGGTAGAAAAGACTATACTGACCTGTCCGATACGGACATTGAAAATGAAAGAACGATCCAATACGCTCCTTGGTGGTTGCGGAAGCATTTGTTCCTTGTGGAACTTCCGCCCCCTCCCTGGGAGCGCAGTCTGGAGAACTCGAGTTCGTCGCCGAGGGCTTCGGTTCCCGCTGCTCCTGCGATCTAACTCGTTTCGCCACGCCCATGTTTAAAACAATATTGGCAACGTGGCTTCTCCTGACCGTCCTGCTCCTGTCGGTCGGTCTCGGTCATGAATCTTTCGAGGATCATGATCATATCGACCCCCCTGAGGTTCGGCTGGTTCAGATGGTTTTGCGCCGCGATTCGGCCCACCATCTCCCCCACCTCATTGCGGTATCAGCTTCGAGCTGACGACCGCGCCCTGTGCACATCTGTGCCCAGGGTTCTTCTTTTTTAAGACGAGCTCTAGTGACAGCCTGCCGTCCCGCGGTCGGAGAATGCTGGATCGCCGATGCTTGAGAGAAATTCCCAGTCGTAACTCTTGGAGTGGAGGGTGAGTTTTAGGACGCCGTAATGCGTGCTATTTCGAATTTCGCTTTGCGGCTCCGGCGTGTTGAAATTTCGCAGCGCCGCGCCGCCGGTTCCAACCACAAATTCCCGCAGTCCGCGCGCAGGATCTTGTGTTCCGTCCGGTGTCTGTGGCGAAAAACGTTCATAGTTATGGTCATGTCCCGCAAGCACAAGATCAGCGTTGAATTGATAGAGGAGATTCCATAACGGTTGGACAGCCTCCGTGTTGCCGTGATTACCGGAAGAAAACCGGGGATGGTGCATGAACGCGAGGGTGCATCGCACATCCGATTTCGCGAGTTGTTCCTTAAGCCATTGGGCTTGAGGGGAATCTGCCGTGCAGCCGATTCCCGGAACTTCACAATTCGAATTGAGTGCAATGATGCGCCACGCGCCGATGGTGGTGCTGTAGAATCCGTGACTGTTTTCTCCTGCGCGGTCGCCAAAATACCCAAAGTATCCGGCGGCTCCGGGTGTACGATAGTCGTGGTTTCCTGGCGCTGGCAGGAGACGCTCGGAAAAAATGCCCCAAGCCGGATCAAAACAGGTTTGATATTCTTCTGACCCTCCATTGAGGTACGCGCTGTCCCCTAAAATGGCGATCGAACCCTGGGTATTGGTCAGGAGTGCGGCCGTGGCTTCGTCCTCGGTTCGGTCGCAATCTGCAATGTCGCCCACGGCGTACAGGACGGGGTCGTTGGACACGGTGGGCGCGAAGTTGGAAGAGATGGAGTTTTTATCGAAATTTTCCGAACGGGGAATTTGTGCGGCAATGAATAAAATAAAGAGGCTGGTGATGAGTGCAAAAAAAAGGATCCGTCGAAGGGTTGGAGTCGTATTCATAGCATCAGCAACTCTTCGCGCCGTTTCGGCGGATGAGCATGACCCGTATTAAAGATAGGAAAGTATGCGGGGGCATCCGTTAGATTTTGTACATGTCACGCAGAATCAATTCGTTCATCTCTTCGTACAATAACAAATCCCGCAGGATGGAGCGTATGTGGGGATCCTCCGTTTCCTGAAGAAGATGATGGTAGTTATTTTGAACATCCTGCTCCGCGCGGATGACTTTTGCCGCACGATGGTTGTGAGATTGTTCTTTCACAGCCGTTGGCATATGATCACCTCCTTTCAATGAAAGATGGGGTGATTTAAAGAAAAAGCGCACAGTCAAGAACAGAATTGAGTTTGTGTTTGTTTTCTGTTCTTTCGCTGTACGTTTTTCTATTGTTATCATAGGATGCGTTTCACTCACTGTCAAGTTTTATTCTATTCGCATTTTATGCACAGAGTTTTCCACAAGGTTATGCACAGTCCGCGTCTTATGTTATTGCGAGGAAAATCGTGATATAATCAATGCATGCCGTTCCCGACACTCCACGAGGAAAATAAACTTTACTTGAAAGGATACCAGCGCGTTGTCGGATTGGATGAAGTAGGTCGCGGCGCATGGGCGGGTCCGCTGATTGCCGCCGCGGTGTTGGTGGATCGGCAACAGCGCGTGCGCGGGGTTCACGACTCGAAGTTGCTAACCCCGCAGAAACGAGAGTCTCTTTATGTGGATCTGGTCAAAACGATCCCGGCGTGGGGTATCGGGATTGTTGAGCATGATGAGATTGACCGTATGGGCATTGTTCGAGCAAACGCACTTGCCATGGAGCGGGCAGTCGCACGCTTGCCGTTTGCTCCGGATATGTTACTGGTTGACGGATTGGCGCTTCAGGGCATGGATCTGCCGGTCATGTCTTTTATGAAGGGCGATCAGCGTATCTATTCGATTGCCTGTGCATCCATTTTAGCGAAAGTGACCCGAGATGCGCTGATGACTCGGGTGCATCGGCAATATCCCCACTATCGGTTTGACGAACATAAAGGATATGGAACGGCCTACCATTATAAAATGATTTGCCAACATGGACTCTGCGACATCCACCGGCGCTCGTTTGATCTCGCGCGCGCTGAATAACACTGTAAATCGAAAGAAAATCGCTGGCGGAAATGAACTTATTGACGCCGGAGCGTTGTTATTGAGTATGGAGCTGACAGATGGTGAGATTGTTGGGGATTTCGGATGCGGATCTTCCGGGTATTTTGCGCTTCAGGCGGCGAAAATGGTTGGGCGAACCGGGCGGGTGTATGCAGTGGATATTCGCAAAACCGCTTTGCGGAATGTAGAGAGTCATGCACGGATTTTGGGGTTGCACAATATTGTTCCGGTGTGGACAAACTTAGAGCGATATGGCGCGGCGAAGATTGCAGATCACCGGATTGATGTGGGGCTTTTGATCAGTATTCTCTTTCAAACACAACAACATGAAGCGATCATGCGCGAGACGGATCGGATGATGAAGCCGGGGGGGCGTGTTGCTGTTGTGGATTGGGCGCAGCAGGATGTTTCCTTTGGTCCTCCGGCTCCGATGAAAATAACGGTGGAGGCCGTCGCGACACTGGCGAAAAATGTCGGGTGGGTTCAAGAGAAGGCGCTACATCCTGGCTCCTATCATTTTGGAATCCTTTTTCGAAAACCAGAGAACGCCGCGTGATGCTTGTTGCGGCGTTGGCGTTGTGCTACGCTGGGCTTGGGCGTCCGATGAGGACGTTTTATGTTGCCATCACCGTGCGCGAGGTACGGGAAATACGGAGAAGATCTTGTTACAAATTATTTTCTCCGACAGGGATACGCGGTTCTTGGGCGGAATCTTCGTTGTCGTTATGGGGAGATTGACCTCTTGGTTCAGGATCGAGATCTTGTGGTTTGTGTGGAGGTGAAAACTCGAAAGAAGATCCCATGCGAGGTGTGGCCTAAAGCCCAGCAGGAACGATTGCGCAAAGCGGCGATGGTTTTTTTTGATCGGTACGATCTGTTGGGGTATTCATGCCGGTTCGATCTGATTACGGTTTGGAAGGTTGGAGAAAAGTGGATCCTGCGGCATCAGAAAAATGTACTGGTATTTGATGATTTTTGATACTGTGAGCAACGTGTGCATAACCTGTGGAGGAAGAGGGTGTAACTCAAAAATCTGATGTTTGACAAACCGTTTTAAAGCCCATAAGATGGAAGAACTAAAACTTTATTGTTAAGCTCCGCGTCTCACGAAAGGGAGGTAACGAGCCGCAGAGCAGTGTTGAGAGGATATGATCATATTTGAACGCTTGATGTTCGCGGAACAGAAGCAGGGGCGGTCAGGGTTCTTGCTGGGTGCTTTTTTGTTTTTGATCCTGGGAGGGATTGCATTGATTCCGCAGGGAGTCGTGCGAGCAGAGACTCCGCCTGCGCCAACCCTTCTTTCTCCCCAGGGGGTTGTGTCTGTTGATCGTCGGATTGAGGTAACGGGGCTGACCTGGGACGGAACGAGCGTCGCCATCTACCTCGACGGTGTGTTTCAGGGCTATGCCATGGTCTATGAAAAGGATCCGTCCCGAACAGCTCATTTTAACTACTGGTTGTCAGCTAACCTGAAGCCGGGTTTGCATAGGGTGGGATCCCATGCAGAGTTCAGTGAGCAGGGGGTTTGGGGATCGGACGCGCAGGTTGTCTCTTTTTGGGTTCCGTTCCCGGTTCCTGCACCGACACTATATACACCAGTAGTGAATGCAGAGGCGAGTGCGACTCAACCATGGATCATTGGCCATGCGGCGAACGATTCACGGGTTACGGTCTATATTGATGGAAAGAAGGAGCGGTCGTTTACCGTGCAAAATGACGCGAGCGGAACGGCCTTTTTTAAGGTCAAGCCCGTAGCGGATCTGATAGCAGGATCTCATGATGTGAGTGTGGTCGCAGAAAATACGCGCGGATTATCCTCGGAAGCTAGTGTGAGCGTCACCTTTGCCGTTCAAAAGTCGGAGAGCGGATCAATCAATTCAACAGCAGCCTCAACGGAAAAAGTTTTAGGGATTGAAACCGGTAAAGGAGCAAAGAAGACTGCTCCAGACGCTCCGGTTTCTTCAGACGAAGATGCGGATACGATTGACGAAGAGGTGACCGGAAGCGCGTCCCAGAAGTCGGCATCAATTGAGGAAGAGACCGCGAATGAAAATATAAATGAGGCGGATGAGAGTGAGGATTCCAGTACTGCGCTTTGGCTTGTTGTCATTGCGGTGATTGTGATATTAATCGTCATCCGTCTGACGGGCGGTGGTTCATCTCCTTCCGGCATGGGCGGGGCGATGAAGAAGTTTTTCACAGAGGAAGGTTTGCGCGATCAGCAACAGAAGGGCACAGGAACGGGGACGAATTCGCAGCAGCCCCCGCATTCCCCTCCTCCGGCATCGAACTACTAGAGAAGGATTTTGCAATAGCCCTCGGGTTTCGAGGGCTATTTGATTTGACAATCGGTTTGGTTATTGCTATGATTCGCTTGACGTTAGTGTTCAAATTGGATACTAGCGGTTTTTTATTCTCATTTATTCCCTTTATGTCATCCGAGATTACAAAAGCGATTCAGCAGATCTGCGACGAAAAAGGAATTTCCGCAGAATCGGTCATGGCGAGCATTGAAGCGGCGCTTGCGGTTGCGTATCGCAAGGAGTTCGGAAACAAAGAGCAGAACATTCAAGTGACGTTTGATCCAGAAACTGGCGGCATGGAGATTGTTGATGTGAAGGAGGTGGTGAGCGACGAGTTGAAGACGGTATATGATGCGGAGATGGTAGAGTTGCAAAAGAAGATTGAAGAGGCCGAGGCTCGTGGGGAGGATATTCCCAAACCCGAGCGGCCATTTTCGGGATCTGATGGAGAGGGCACAGAGCGGGAGCTACGATTTGACGCCAAGAAAAATATTTCCGTCACAGACGCGCAAACCCTCAAACCTGGTGCGGTTCTTGGAGATGTTATTCAGACAAAGCTGGAGGCTCCGCAGGAGTTCGGCCGGATGGCGGCGCAAACCGCAAAGCAGGTCATTATTCAAAAGTTGCGCGAGGCGGAGCGTGAGACCATTTTTGCGGCCTTTAAGGGTAAGGAGGGGGAGATTCTGAATGGAACCATCCAGCGCGTCGAGGGGCGGACGGTGTTTATTGATATTGGTCGAGCGGTCGGCGTGATGCCCTATCCGGAGCAGATTGAGCGCGAGCATTACACGCCGGGTCAGCGCTTAAAATTTTGCTTGGTTTCCGTTGAAAGCACATCGAAAGGACCAGAGCTTCGATTGTCGCGTGCGCATCCAAATATGGTAAGAAAGCTGTTTGAGTTGGAAGTCCCGGAAATCGCAGGCGGGCTCATTGAAATTAAATCCCTTGCACGGGAGGCGGGTTCTCGTACAAAGATTGCGGTCTATACCACAGAGCCGAATATCGATCCCGTGGGATCCTGCGTGGGGCAGCGCGGCACTCGCGTGCAAACTGTCATCTCGGAACTCGGCGGAGAAAAAATTGACATTATCCAGTACGACGCCGATCTCGTGAAATTTATCATCCACGCCCTTTCGCCTGCAAAAGTTTTGAGCGTTCGTTTAGATGAGGCAACGCAGGCGGCGGTTGCAGAAGTGAACGAAGACCAGCTATCTTTAGCGATTGGGAAGGGCGGGCAAAATGTTCGGTTGGCCGCGAAGTTGACCGGATGGAGAATTGATGTCGTAAAGGCGTCGGATGGCGAGGAGCCAGCGAAACCCGCTGAAGCGTCTCAACAACCGGAAGAAGCGCCATCTCCGGATGGTGCGGCGTCTTCGGGCGAATCTGTCGCGGAAGTCGTGTCGGATGAATCGAGAGATGTTTCGCCGCCGGAGGAGAAAGCTGAGGAGCTTCCCGTTTCAGAAGATTCAGCATCCCCATCATCAGAAGAAAAATAATCCATTAAATTTGGTTTTACGCTATGGCCATCAATTTTGCGATCGCTGCCGGGCTTCTGGCAATCCTTTATGGAACGTGGCTCATTCGATCCATTCTCCGTCTTTCCACCGGAGATGAAAAAATGCAATCCATTGCGCAGGCGATTCAGGAGGGCGCGCGCGCGTATCTCAATCGGCAGTACCGCGTCATTGCGGTGATCGCCGTTGTGTTGTTTTTTGTGATGGGCGTGTTCCTTGACTGGACGACTGCCCTTGGATTTGCTGTGGGTGCGGTTCTTTCCTCTCTTGCAGGTTACATTGGCATGAATGTCTCGGTTAAGACGAATGTCCGAACAACAGAGGCCGCAAAAAAGGGATTAGCCGAAGCGTTTGATGTTGCGGTGAAGGGTGGGTCGGTGACTGGGTTGCTGGTTGTTGGTCTTGCGCTTTTAGGGGTTGCAGGTTTTTATGCATTGACAAAAGATGTACCGGCATTGATCGGTTTAGGATTTGGGGGCTCCCTTATTTCTGTATTCGCGCGGTTGGGCGGAGGAATCTATACAAAGGCCGCAGATGTTGGTGCAGATCTTGTTGGAAAGGTCGAGGTAGGAATCCCAGAGGATGATCCGCGGAACCCGGGGGTGATTGCGGACAACGTCGGAGACAATGTTGGTGACTGCGCAGGAATGGCAGCAGATTTATTTGAGACCTATGCGGTTGCGGCGGTTGCGGCCATGTTATTGGGCGATCTTGTGTTTGGGAGCGCGGAAGCCGTTCTTTTTCCGTTGGTTCTTGGTGGGGTATCCATTATTACAACCATCATCGGCCTCTTCTTTATTAAACTCGGTGCATCGAAAAATATCATGGGCGCGTTGTATAAAGGACTGATCGTCGCTGGCGTGCTTTCAGCAGTGGTGTTTTGGCCAGTGACAAATACGATGATGGGCGGCAATGGCACCTACAGCGTCATGCAGCTCTTTCTGTCTGCGCTTGTTGGACTGGTGGTGACGGGGTGTCTTGTGGTGATTACCGAATACTATACTTCGACACGATATCGTCCGGTGCAGAGTATTGCGAAAGCATCGGAGTCTGGACATGGCACGAACATCATTCAGGGGATCGCGGTCTCTATGCGGGCGACCGCTCTTCCTGTGATCGTGATTGCCGCGGGGATTCTTGCCGCCTATGCCGCGGCGGATCTTTATGGGATTGCGATTGCAGTGATGAGTATGTTGTCCATGACCGGCATTATTGTTACGATTGATGCGTATGGGCCGATTACAGACAATGCCGGCGGGATTGCCGAGATGGCAGCTCTGCCAAAAGAGGTTCGCGATGTCACCGACCCTCTTGATGCGGTTGGGAATACCACAAAGGCCGTGACAAAGGGTTATGCAATAGGTTCAGCGGGGTTGGCGGCGGTTGTGCTGTTCGCGGCGTATGTTCAGGAGTTTGAAGCGGCGGGAAAGCCGATTGCATTTCTTTTGCAGGATCACCGGGTGCTAGTAGGCTTATTGATCGGCGGCCTGCTTCCGTATCTTTTTGGAGCTATGGCCATGGAAGCCGTGGGAAAAACCGCGGAGAAGGTGGTGGAAGAAGTCCGGCGGCAGTTTCGGGAAATTAAAGGGATCATGGAAGGAACCGCAAAACCAGACTATGCGCGAGCCGTGGATATTGTGACGAAAGCGGCGTTGCAGCAGATGCGTCTTCCGGCGCTTCTCCCGGTCGTTGTCCCGATTCTGGTGGGGATTTTTCTCGGCCCAGAAGCACTGGGCGGTGTGTTGGTAGGTTCGATCATCACGGGAATTTTTGTCGCGATCTCCATGACCACCGGAGGCGGCGCTTGGGATAATGCGAAGAAATATATTGAAGCTGGACATTACGGCGGGAAGGGTTCGAGCGCGCATGCTGCAGCCGTAACAGGCGATACCGTGGGCGATCCGTATAAAGACACCGCAGGTCCGGCGATCAACCCGATGATTAAGATTATCAACATTGTTGCGTTGCTGATCGTTAGATTTCTGTAGGTGACAGGAGGGCATAAAATTGGTATAGTTTAACAGACCGCTCGAACTAACCGTCTGGATGTTCGGCCTATGAACATTGTGGCGCACGCGGCGGCAACAACGCTTGTTGCGAGATGGCTCCATCTTGAAGGAGGGGATCTTCTCCTTGCCTATGTCTTTGGCATTTTGCCGGATTTGGATCATGTCGCAAAAGTTCGGGCGTACCGCAAGACCTTCCAACAGTGTTTGCAGGAGGAGCGAAAACATGACGAGCTGCATCGGCGGTCTTCTCTCCAGCGATGCCGCCGGTTGATTCTGCGCCATCTGAATAATCATGATTTTGTGTGGCGGACATGGATCCAGGAGCTCACCGGCCTGCTTGTGGTTTTTCCGGTTTCGTTTCTCCTTCGTTCTCGCGTTCCTCTCTTATTTTTTCTTCTCCATTTTCTCATGGATTTGGTGATGGCTTACCCGAAGCGGCCGTTTTGGCCGTTCGCTTCGACAACGGTTCGTGGGTGGATTTCCTCGTTTCGGACAGAAGTGTTTGCGACCGCGATTTTGGTATGGGGGGTGATGGTTGTTCTCCGATAACGCATATGCGTCAATTTCTATTTTTCTGTCTTCAGTGCCTGTACTTGGGACTTCCGGGCGTGTTCGCGAATATGGCGCCCGTGCTCGCGCGAGGGCATTTGGAAGCGTTAAACATTCCCATTGATTTTGGTCAAACATTTCGCGGTCGGCCGATTTTCGGTTCGCATAAGACCGTCCGTGGCTACGTTGTCGGCGTCCCTGTTGCCGTCGCCGTCACGGGTTTTCAAGCGCTACTCTATAACATCCCTGCTTTTCGGGCGGTGAGCTTGATGGATTATGCCGAAGAAGCTTTTTGGTGGGTCGGGATTACTTTAGGTCTTGGCGTTCTGATTGGGGATTCGGTCAAAAGCTTTGTGAAGCGTCAGCTGGAGGTGAAGCCCGGGGCAAAGTTTTTCCCGTGGGATCAATTAGACAGCGTCGCGGGGTATCTCCTCTTCCTTCCTCTTGTATGGATTCCCTCCCCGGCGATTGTGATCGTTTCAATTTTCATCGCGCTCTTCATCCACCTCGGAACCAGGCGGATCGGCTACTGGATCGGGCTTAATCGTTCGCCATGGTAAGCGTTTTATGAGTTATACATTTCTCCGTTCAACGGTAATGCGGAAAATTCGGAATCGCGTAAATCGGGTGGAAGGGGTGGAGTTTTTGCCAAAAGAAGGCGGGTTCATTATTGCCCCGAATCATCACGCGTTTTACGACGGCCCGGCGCTCGTGAGTGTTGTGGAAGCAATCTTGCGGCCGTCCGGGCGGATGATTTATTCCATTATGAAGTACCAGATCTATCAGCGGATCGGCGGGTCGGTCGCTGGCGCCTGGCTTGGAGCAATTTCCGTGAATCCTCATGAACCCCAGAAAACATTGGAACCGGCGCTGGACGTCCTTCGGCGCGGAAATGTTATTTTGATTTTTCCACACGGCGGGATGGTGAGTGAGGGCGGGCAAGGCGTTCAAGAGGGAAAGACCGGCGCAGTTCGACTTGCCATGTGGTCGGGGCTTCCGATCATTCCTGCGGCGGTTGTCGGTCCCGCGGGGTTCAAACCCCTGATGGCGGTTCGCAATTTTTTTCACGCCAGCGAACGCGTGAACATTCGGTTTGGTGCGCCGCTTATTTTTCCCCGGCGTTCGCCCGATCAAGTTTCTCGAGCAGAGCTTCGGCAAGGAACGACACAACTTCTTTCCGCCATTGAGCAGTTGCGTACAGAGGTCATTTCTAAATCTTTTTCCCCAATCTCATGAAATGGGATCAATTATCTCACGCACATCCAGAGGATTTGCGTGCACTTCAACAACAGAAACTTCAGTTCCTTTTTCAGCATCTTCTGCCCTATCATCCGCATTATCGCCGAGTGATGGAAGCGCGCGGGATGGCGTTTTCGGATATTCAAACGATTGAGGATCTTCAGAGGTTTCCATTTACAACGAAAGAAGATCTTGCTCCGACGGACGAAGATCCCGCGCGTCCTCGGCAATTTATTCTTCAGCCGGATGAAAAGCTTCTTCGACGCTATGCGCCAAAATCGCAACTGTTTGCGCTGTTGGGAACGAAGCTGATGGGCGGCAATCCCAAAGAACGACTCGAGTGGGAGTTTAAGCCAGTGCATATGCATTTTACAACCGGCCGATCCGCGCGTCCGACGCCGTTTGTTTATAGTGCGCGCGACATTAAGACCCTTCGCGAAAGCGCGTCTCGGATTTTTGAAATCATTGGCGCATCTCGTAGCGATACCGCGCTGAATGGATTTCCGTATGCGCCGCATCTCGCTTTCTGGCTGACATTTTTCGCGTTGAATCATCTTGGGATGACGACCCTGCATACGGGCGGAGGAAAAACCATGGGGACTCCGAAGATTGTTGGCGCGCTGGAATCTATGAAGCCCCGTCTCGCAACATTTATTCCCGGGTATGCGTATCACATCTTCCGCGAAGCAGTGGCGCAGGGGCGGAATTACGAACATTTGAAATATCTTATTTTCGGAGGCGAGCGGGTTAGTCAGGGTCTGCGAGATCGTGTCCGAGAGCTGGGAAAAAAATTGCATGCCGACGACCTCAAGATGTTCGCAACGTATGCCTTTACAGAAGCAAAGACCGCGTGGGTGCAATGTGCGGAAGCGTCCGGGTATCATCTCTATCCGGACCTTGAGTTTATTGAGGTCGTGGATGAGGAGGGGCGAAGAGTGCCAGACAATCACCCGGGGGAAATTGTGTACACGTCACTGGACTGGCGTGGATCCATCGTCGTCCGGTACCGCACTGGAGATTTGACACAGGGGATGACGTGGGATCCTTGCCCGCATTGTGGCCGAACTGTTCCGAGATTGCATTTCGACATCCAGCGAAAGTCGGAGTTTAGGGAGTTTCAACTCACAAAGGTGAAAGGCGTTCTCATGAATCTCAATGAACTGTTTCCACTGATGATGGGCATCTCCGGCATTGAGGAGTGGCAAATTGAGATCGCCAAGCGAAACGATGACCCATTTGAGATGGATGAGTTGCGAGCCATTGTTGCGATTCGTGCAGGTGAGCAGGAAGATGCTGTTCGGAGGGAAATTGAGCAGCGCATTGCGGGGACATTGGAAGTCACGCCGCTCGTGCGTTTTGAGTCGTTGAAAAAAGTGACTCAGTGCCTAGAGATGGAAACCGCATTGAAGGAAAAGCGGATTGTAGATCATCGAAAAATTGTTTAACATAAACGGGCTATACCGTTATTTCGTGATTGAGCGAGATGTCATCCCGGGCTTGACCCGGGATCCATTAAAAGCAGATTCTGGATCACGTGCGGTGTCCGGAATGACAATGTCCTGTATTGACAATCTTTGTTATTTTCCATAAGATGCAGGGGCTTAATCTTATTTTTTGTTATGCAAATTGCGCGTCAAGATTTAGAGAAAAGTCAAACAGAATTGACGGTGACCGTGGAACCGACGGAGATTCAGGATGCATTGGAGAAAGCGGCAAATAAGTTGTCGGAGACGATTCAAATTCCAGGATTTCGTGGAGGAAGGGCGCCGTATGAGGTGATGAAGCGCGCGGTCGGGGAAGCGCGCCTGCTGGAAGAAGCGTTTCAGGGGATCGTCTTGGCGACGCTTCCCAGAGCGATTGAGCGGGAGAAGCTGGAGATCGCCGGCGCTCCGCAGATTGATCCCATAAAACTTGCGCCCGGAAATCCCATTGTCTACAAAGCACGGATGTCGCTTCTGCCTCGCGTGACGATCAAAAATTACCAGTCGCTGACAGTTGATCGGCAAGCGGTAGCTATTTCAGACGATGATGTCGAAAAAACGATTCAACAACTCCGCCGCCTTCGAGCGAAAGAAACGCTTGTCACGCGTTCGGCTCAAAAAGACGATCGTGTGGAGATTGATTTTACAATTTCGCTGGGAAATGTTCCGATTGACGGCGGCGCTGGCAAAAAACATCCTGTTGTTTTAGGAAGCGGTCAGCTCATTGTAGGATTTGAAGAGAGACTTATTGGAATGAAAACCGGGGAGGAACAAACATTTGACTTAACGTTTCCTGAAGATTATCATGCGAAAAATCTCGCCGGTCGAGCAACGCAGGTTGCGGCCAAGATGGGCAATATTTATGAGATTGAGTTGCCAGAGGTTAATGATGAATTTGCGAAAGCCGTGGGACAGTTCCAGTCTGTGGAGGAATTGAAAAAACAGGTTCGCGAAAATATTCAGCAGGAGCGCGAGTTGCGGGAAGATCAGCGGTATGAGGGGGCGCTGGTTGAGGCGCTGACAAAAACGGCGACAATCGAGGATTTGCCGGAGAATCTGGTGGAGTCCGAGTTGGATAAAATGTTTCATGAATTGGAGGCGGACGTGGCGCGGCGCGGGATGTCTATGGAAGACTATCTTCAAAATATTAAAAAGTCCCGCGAAGATCTGCACAAGGAATGGCGAGAGCGCGCGGGGGAACGATTGAAGATGGCGTTGGCAGTTCGGCAGGTTTCCATTGAAGAGAACATTGACGTGTCAGAAGAAGAGGTAGAGAGCGAACTTGCCAAAATTCGCGCGTCGGTTCAGCAGGATCCGGAGATTCTTAAGCAAATCGGCTCTTCTGCCTATCGAGACTATACGCGGAATGTCATGAAAAATCAGAAGGTTATCAAGCGCCTAAAAGAGTTTGCGTCTTCGGAGAAAAAATAGTCGTCGCAAGAGGAATCTGGTATAATGTTTTTAGACTCTTCTGATTGATTGATCTGGATTCCGATGAAATTTGGTATTCATGTTTCGATTGATGCTGCGAAGACAGGCGGCATTGCATTTGCGCCCGTAACCGCGCATAAGATGGGTTGTGAAGTGTTCCAGATGTTTTCACGATCTCCGCAAGGCGGTTCTGCGCCGGAACTCACGCCGGAAATGCTCGATGGTTTTCATGCCGCGCTCAAAAAAACAAAAATTTCTCGGTACTATATCCACACGCCCTATTACATCAATTTTGCATCTGTCAACCCGCGCATCAAGCATGGATCCATCTCCATTGTGCGGAATGAATTAGAAAGAGGAGCGCTGCTCGGGGCGCACACGGTCATCACCCATATTGGAAGTGCGAAGGGCACGGATCGTGCAAAAGCCGTGTCCGTGGTCATTGATGGGATGTGTGCGGTGTTGAAGGGGTATGCCGGATCAGCGGCGTTGGCTCTGGAGCTGGCTGCTGGTGCTGGAGATGTTATTGGGGCAACATTTGAAGAGATGGAAGAAATTCTTTCCCGCGTCCGAAAAAAAAGTCCCCGAGCGAAGATTGGGGTCTGCTTGGATACGGCACATATTTTTGCGAGCGGATATGATTTGCGAACGCCGGAGGCGGTGGATGCGACGTTGACCGCATTTGGAAAGGCGATCGGCTTTGATGCGCTTCGGGTCATCCATGGCAATGATTCGCTTGTGGATCTTGGAGAAAAAAAGGATCGCCATGCGCACATCGGAAAGGGAAAAATCGGACTTCAAGGATTTCGCGCGTTGGTTGCAGATGCCCGACTTCAGGACATTGATTTGATTTTAGAAACTCCCCACGACCCTCAAATTCATCAAGATTTACGTTTTCTTAAATCTTTTCGTCCATGAAAATATTTTTGATTGTTTTAGGTTTTTTGGTGGCGTCCTTTCCCGCTTCCTCTTCCGCGCTCGAAGGAGGAGATCGTGCCGTTGTTGGATTTTATGCCATCGATTTTTCCTACGAGCCGAGAACATTGAAGGCGGGAGACGGAGTAACGGCGGTTTTTCAGCTCACGGAGGCGGAGACATCCGCCGTAAAAAATTTTTCGCATGTTGTCCTTCGTGTTGAGCAGGAACATGTGGTGAAATTATCAGGAAAATTTTTGTCTGAAGGAAATCGCGTATCGTTGACGAAGGTGTTTGATCGAGCGGGGACGTATACCATGAACCTGCAATTTTTTGATGGCGAAAGAGAGCTCGTCGGCTATTCCTTTCCGCTTGTTATTCAAGAGACGGAGGAACAGATGGCCTCGACTTGGGATGTTGTGAATATTTCTGAAGCAACTCCGAAGACGTTGACGCCGTGGCTTGCGGGGATTCTCATTGGGTTGATTTTGGGCGCGCTTTTGATGATGGGGAAGCGAGAGATCTCGTAGGGCGGCGCGGACTTAACGGACAAAGACAAAAAAGACCTGGTGCGAGAGCTACCAGGTATTGAGATTCTCCGTTGGCCGAGTCTCTTTTTTCTCTGGGGATCCAGAGAAGGTGAGAATCTCGGAGGCAAGAAGCTCGAGGTTTCCGAGGAGATGCGATGCCTCACCGCTGATATGACGCTCCTCGGTGAGGTCGAGATCGCCGATCGGACGCTCTTGATCCCGGGCGATTTGTTCCAGGAGGACTTGGGCGTTGCGGCGGAAATGGTGGCTTGGGCCATTGACGATGGATTGGATGGTTTGCCCATCCGTACCCAGAATGCACTGCGTGACATCTCCCATGGTGCGCACCGGTCTCCTCCGATCACACGACGTGGCGATGTTCGCGGGCTTGCTGTTATTGTAAACCTATTTTTGATGAAAAAAAAGATCCCGTGGCAAACCGTGCGCGCGGGAGGTGGTCATGGACGCCATTACGGCGACTGATGCCAGGCGAAGATCTCGCGTGGATCTCGCTGATCGGACGTGGCGTGGTAGATGCTATTGGGGGTCACCACAAAGAGCCAGTGCTGTTCGATGTGGTGGCGGACGCGCTCGTCGCGCGATAGAGCTTTATCAGACGCAGAGATATTTGCCGCGCTGACTACTTGGCTTACGACGATGAACTGCTCGCCGTCCTGCAGGAGATGTTGGATCCGAGAGAGCATCTCGAAGGTGAGATCCCCCCATCCAATATTGCGTCCGGCATGATCATGCCAGTCGCAGTTGCGGATGGTAGTTGAACTGGGTAGATACCGTTGCCCGCTTTTGAGTCGAAGCATCTCGGCGGAAAGCGAGCGCGCAGACGATGCAAAGAGATTCACGGATTTTCTCCTTCCGAGGGATGTGCTCGCGGGATGCAAGCACGGACTAAATGGGTGGGATGAACTCAAACCGTGGACGGCGGACACCATCAACCTCAACAGACTCCAGAAACATTGCTTTCGGGCGCACCCAGAGCTCACGTGTTCCGTATCGCGCGCGATACACCACGAGTTCCTCTTGCGTTTCGGAATGCCGGGCAACGCCAAGGACGTCGTACTCCTTACCCTTAAAATGCCGCCAGATCCCGGGTTGGATGTTCATAGGGGTTGATTAGGGAGCGAGCGTGCTTTTGAGGAGGATATCATTTGCCCAATAGGTGTCATTCAGTCCAGCCGGTAAGATGTCGTAGACGAAGGATTCCGGATATGCAACGCGACGAGATTCAATCACTGCTGATCCTTCCATGGGATCCCCAATACGAAGATCTTCGATGGTTTTTCCGTTTGGGAGCGGGTGGCCGGGCGAGCTAAAAAGTTGACGACCATCGGAGAGCGCTAAATGAATGATGCGATAATTTGACGAGACGCGGGTTCGAGAAGTTTTGATGATTGGAGCTGTAATGGTTTCACCATTTGAAGCACGAGTGAAGACAAGGTCTCCTTTGCGGAGGTCACGGATCGGAATATTTCCTTCAGGCGTTCGAATATTTGTTGTTGCAGACAAACAAACCGGACAGTCTGACGAATCTGCTATTGCACACTTGCTCCATCGAGGAATGCAGCCGAGTGGAATGTGAAGCACTTCCCAAGAACGGCAGGGGCCGCGATGTCCATACCAGGGATAGAATACGACAACCCAAATCAATGCGCCGAGCAACACAATACCCGCGATCACGAACGGGATTGTCTTTTTCATCTATTTTGATTTAGTATTTAAGCTCCAAAAAAATTTATACCCCTTAAAATTCGTGTTCCTTATCAATTTCTAGAATCACAAATTTTATTCCACTTGGCTCTAGCACTTTCGGCGGGATAGCATGCGTGGAGCCGGGTTGCTTCAAAATGCCCTCATGCACAGGAAAACAAGTTTTCGGGTTGATTTCAAGCGCATAGTCAATTGCCTCTAGCAATCTCATCCATGGCCCTGCCACTGGCAGAGCCAAAACCTCAACACGTCTTCCTGGATGAGTGAAAGCGTCGCCAGGGTAAAAAAGTTTGTTTGCGATAAAATAGCCCGTGTTTTGAATTGATGGAATGGAGGTGTGCATGAGGGCATGATCCTTACCAAAGCCCTCGATTAAAACTCCATTTGCGTCAAAGGTATGACCGTCTTCTACAACGCTGAAAGCAATACCATCTTTTTCCAAAAGCGCACCGACACGTTGATTTGTAATTATTTTTGCTTGCGGGTTATTTTTCAAAAGTGTTTTCAGCGAATCAGCATGAAGGTGGTCTGTGTGCTCGTGCGTAATCAACACGAAGTTAATGTCTCTTACTTCAGTTTGTTGTGTCGAGTACATTCCGGGGTCGGTCAAAATTCTGACTCCGTTTTCTTCAATCAATAAACAGCAATGTCCAAATTTTGTGATTTTCATAAATTCCGAACAAGTTACATTTGGTGCCGGGAGAGGGAGTCGAACCCTCAAGGCATTGCTGCCAACGGATTTTCATACCACTTCGGTTTTCACCGCGTCCGATGTGGGGCATCGGATGTGTGGTCTGGACTATCTCTTCACCGAATTCGTATGAAGAACTCGGGGGAGCCGTTTAGTCTCTACACGTTCCCTTGAGTTCGTAAGGGCTTCGCTCGGGGTTGCCAGCATGCTATCAAGAAAGGGTTCCCCGAATTTGACTCCATTCACTCGAAGAATTACTTCTTCGGTGCTCAATTGATAAGTCCGTCGTGTCTACCAGTTCCACCATCCCGGCAAGGAAGGGTAAGCTGATTATGGAATGTTATAAGAGGTTTGTCAAATAAAGAAAAGTTGACAAACTTGATGCTTTGTTATAAGAATAAGAGCCGGAAAAATCGAAAAAAGCACCTGTTTTTCAAAGGGGTTTTGATCGACTTTCCGCGTTCCTCAACAAGTATCGCTCTCGAAACCACCCACTCTGGAGGTGTCCGATGTCGCACATGCGACGACTGCTCTGGACGCTGTTCGTACTGGCACTGTGTGTCACGCCGAGCTTCGCCAAGGGCAAGCCAGCCGAGCCGTTCGCGGTGAAGGTCGGATCGGCAGAAGTGAAGCCGGTCGAGGCTACGGCCGACGGTACGTTGCAGGCGCAGTTCATCCTGTGGGGCGCGGACTACGCGCTCTTCTGGGCGAATGGTCTGTCACTCACCACGGCGAAGGGCTCGATTTACGACAAGCTCGGGATCAAGATCACGCTCGTGCCCGGTGACGATGTCGTCGAACAGACGAAAGCGTACATGACGGGCAAGACGCCGTTTTGGCGTTCGACGTTCGGCATGGCTGGGTTGGCCTCCGAGGTCACCAACGCCGATCCGCGGACGCAGATGCGGGTCATCGCGCAGATGTCGTGGTCGCTGGGTGATCACATCGTCGTGCGTGACAATATCAAGACGGTCAAGGATCTCAAGGGGACGACGTGGGTTGCCCAGTACTCGGGGCCGCATGTCGAACTCATCGAGGCCATCCTGGACATGGCAAAGCTGACGTGGAACGACATCAACGTCGTCTGGACACCGGATCTCACCGGTCCGAACGGCCCGGCCGCGCGGATGCGGAGCAACACCGAGATCAAAGTCGCCTGCGTGGTCACACCAGACTACTTCGGTCTCGTGGGCACACCGGACAATCCGGGTGCCGAGGGGACGCTCAAGGGCGTTCATCGGCTCATCGGAACCAGCGAGCTCGGTCACGTTGTCACAGATCTTTTCGGTGTCCGCGCGGACTATGACCAGGCTCATCCGGACGTGGTCAAGAAGTTCGTTGCCGGATACCTCATGGGTGTCGAGGCCATAGTGGATCTTCGCAAAAAGGGCGCAACCGATCCTGAATACCGCAAGCTCCTGCAGTTCGTCGTCAAGACGTTCCAGGCTGCGTATGGCGGCGAGGCGGCCATGCCCAACAGCGAGGAGGCGCATGGTCTGCACCTGGACTGCGCGTATGCTGGATACCCCGGCAACGTGGCGTTTTTTGAGGATGACAAGAACCTCACGGGGTTCGCGGCCTTCAATGCATCGGCGCGACAGCTGGCGGTGGATACAGGATACGCAGGGGTGATGCCCAAGCCGTTTCTCGCTCCTTCGTTCAGTTGGGACGATCCGGTGTTCACCAGCAACCTCAAGGACACGAATGTTGCGCGTCAGCCGAAGTTCAAGGCCGAGGCGTTGCAGGAGGAGTACGACGCGCTGTTCGCCGGGTCGAGTGGGGACATTCAGGAAGCGGTACGCTATACCTTCACGATCCACTACGATCCGAACGAGGATACGTTCCCGGTCGAGACCTACGCGGCGAAGTTCGACTCTCTGCGGCAGGTGTTGGCACGAGCCAGCAATGCCGTGGTGGCCGTCCGTGCTCACGTGGATCCAGGGCTGTTCCTCGGAAGCGTGTGGAAGGCTGGGGAAGCGACCGGTATGCTCACCCGAACCGGAGAAAATGCGGCAAACTACAAGTATTTCCTGAACGGCAAGCCGCTGGACTTTTCAGCGACCAAACAGATGCAGGAGCTCGTCCAAGCCGGGAAGTTCGACGGCAACAGTCAGTACAACCCTCGCGCGGTCATGCAGGCCGCCGAGCGGGATGCGCTGGCTCGCGCCAACAATTTCCTCGAGACCTTCACGATCTGGGCGGCGGGCAAGGGGACGGCGCTCGATGCGTCGCGGTTCGTCAAGGATCCGGTCGGGATTCGCGAGCCCAAGGTGCCTAGGCCGACGTGGGAGACCTCTCGGCAGAATCGGCGCGTGGACATTTCGATCGTCGTCATGCAGTCCGAAGCCTCAACCGCGGCAGACTACGACTTCTAGTCGGGAAGGAGGGTGTCATGAAGTCGCAGATCTGTTGTTGGGTCGCAGCTACCGCGTTCCTCCTTCTGGGAGGACGGGCGCAGGCGGCCGATGTCGGATACACCGACAACCTCGTGGTTGTGCTCGACGTGTCGGGCTCCATGAGGGGAGACAAGATCGAGCTCGCAAAGGCAGCGCTCAACAGCCGCGTGGCAACGCTGTCGGAGCAGATGGAGGTCGGTCTCCTTACCTTCTCCGATGACAGTCACTGGGCCGTTCCGCTTGGCTCGTTGAACCGACAGGCGTTCGCCATGCAGGTGGACAAGATTCGAGCGGGCGGGGATACCTACCTCGGGGACGCGATCAAGGTTGGGGCGGACGCACTTCTTTCCAAGCGGGAGGAGCAGTTCGGTCGCGGGAGCTATCGCCTTCTCGTTCTCACGGATGGCTCTGCAACCGACCCGGACAAAGTCGAGCGGTTCACGCCGCAGATTCTGGCACGGGGCATCCGCATGGACTGCATCGGGGTCGAGATGCCCGGTGATCACGTGCTGGCGACGATGGCACATAGCTATCGGAACGTCGCGGATGCGTCCAAGCTGGCCGAAGCCGTGCAGGAGGTCATGGCCGAAGCCGGACAAGAGCGAGATGAGGAAGGGCAGACGACCTTCGACGTGATCGCTCCGATGCCGGACGAGTTCGCGGCCGCGGTCATCACCGCCTTCGCCGAGTCCGAGATGGACAACACGCCGATCGGCGAACAGCGAAAGGTGAAACCGGTGAGTCAAGCCGGAACATCGACAAGTAGCTCACCCGGTCCACTGGATGGGGCAGAATCCGAATTGCCTCTGCTTCTCATGCTTGTTGGAGTCGCCGCCGCGCTCATCGTGGTGGTTCTCCTGGCAATCTGGGCCGCGAGCTAGTGTTTGGGGAGGTCGTTGTGACAGCGGTTCTCCCCCTCTTTTTTTCAGCGTCGAAACGCCTCGACTTTGGAAAAAGGAGGACAACGTGTTCCTTCACAATTCGTTCAACAATTCAACACAGAAACACAGAAGGGAAGGGTTGGTATGGAGTCGCGTTCTCGCAAGAGCGTGTTGATCGCCGCAGGAGCATGGACGATCCTTATCGGACTCCTTGTAGCGGTGTGGATGTTCGTCATCAACCCGATGCGGAAAGGCAATCTCGTGGAAGACACGAGTGCACCTACCGCATACACGACCGAGGTGATCTTCCAGTGTGACGACTATTCTGGCTACGCGCCGGATCGTTCGGATCACATGCGCAACATCTTGCGCGCCAAGGGGATCAAGTGGACGGTGAAGGAAGATCGCGCCGACTACATCGAGCGACTCAAGTTCCTGGAGGAAGGCAAGATCCAGTTTGCGCCGTTCACCTACGCCGAGTACATCAAAGCCGGTGTCAAAGCCGGTGGCGAGTTTCCGGCAACCGAGGTCGCAGACATTGCGGCATCCGTTGGCGCGGACAAGGTCATTGCCTGGAAGCAGGGCGTGTCCAGTATCCAGGCACTCAATGACCCGAATGCTCGGATGGTGCTCACGCGAGATTCTCCGTCCCAGACTATGGGCGAGATCACCGTGGCGCAGTACGCGCTTGACGCCCTTCCGGATGACTACGTCATTCCGGCGGATGGCGCCGAGGATGTGTACAATCAGTTCCTGGCTGCGGACAAGACACTCCCGAGGGCTTACATCCTCTGGGAGCCGTATGCGTCCATGGGTCTGCAGAACCCCGATGCCCACGCCCTGTGGACTTCGTCGGACTGTGACGGGTGCATGGTTGATGGCCTCTACGTCAGCCGGAAATTCGCCCAAGAGCATCCGGATGTCGTGAAAGAGGTTGTTGCCGCGCACTTGCGCACGGTCTATCACTATGACCAGGCGGACAATGGGTTCGTCGAGCTCGTGCTCGTCGACGCCCGACAGAATGGCGTGAGGCTCGAAACGGCACAGGCCGAGAAGATCGTCGCCGGAATCCGTTGGGTGAACACCCAGGAAAACTACGCGGCGTTTGGGCTGGTGCCTCGAACCGTTGGCCGAACGATCGAGGAGCGCATCGAATGGATGGTGGATCACGTCCTCCTTCCGGTCGGTGCGTTGTCGCAGAATCCCGTGGTGGGGAAGGTTAACATTCTTTACTACCCGGGACCGCTTCAGACCCTGCTTGCAGAGAATTTCCATCCGGCGAAAACGGTGGATATCCTCCCTGGCGCAGGTCCGGGAACGGCGCAACTCGAAGCGGCACGGGCAGCGGTAGCTCTTCCGGCGCTCACGGACGAGGGATGGAAGAAACTGCGGACGGTCGGAACAAAGAAGGTCCCGGCGGTTGAATTCCGGCGAGGATCTTCAGAGATCAGTCCGTTCTCGCAGTCTGATCTCGATGTTCTCGCAGAGGACTTGCGCGTGTTGGCATCGTACTACCTTCGCATTCGCGGCAACGCGATGTCCGGAGGCGATGCAGACGCCAACCAGAAACTCGCCCGCGCTCGTGCAGACGCCGTGGCGGAATATCTCTCGGCCAAAGGTGTGTCACAAGACCGTCTGAAGGCCGAGGAAGCTCCGCCTTCCGACAGCGGCGGGCAGGCAGCGGTGACATTCGAACTCTTGGAGCAGGCCTTCTAGTGGCCAGCGGAAAGGATGGCGCATGGATCACAAAGCGTTCAGGAGAGAGTTTTTCCTGAACCTCCTGGCGAGTCCAGTGACGCTCGTGCCACTCCTGGCCGGCATCACCGGTGCGGGCGTAGGCATCATCGCAACTGTATGGCAAGTGGTTGCCGCAGGGGTTGTCTTGGCTGCCGGATCTGTCGGAGTCATGGCGACACGGTTTTTTCTTGAGACCGACAAGGTTGCGCAGGACACTTTTGCGCAACTTGAGCGTCGCGCGCAAGAACAGAATGAGCAGCAACTTGATGCACTACGGGCACGGCTATTGGAGGATCGTGACCCGCGCAATGAGAACATGCTCGATGAGTTGCGCCGGCTGGTGACCACCATCAAGTCCAGAGCCATGGGGCGTCAAGGCTGGGTGGCGGGTATCGGCACGCACGTGGCATCCGAGATGCTCCCGCAGGTGCAGAGTCTGTTTGAGGAGTGTCTGCGGATGCTCGAGCAGACGCTTGAACTCTGGAGAACATCACAAGGCGTTCGGGATCGGGGATCGCGCCAACGGCTCCTCGACCAGCGCGAAGCGATTTTCACCGAGATTCAGCGAAGCATCGGCAGTTTGACCCAGCTCATTGGAGGAATTCAAGAGTTGGGCAATCAGCCGATCACTGGAAGTGGAGATTCGCGGCTGGAGCAGGTTCGAGAAGAACTGGACCGCGGTTTCAGGATCCAGCAGCGTGTTCGGGAAGAGCAGCGAGCGGCGCTCGATGGCCCCTCGCTCGATGAAGTGATCGAGTCGTAGAAACGGCTCACGGAAAGGAAGGGTGTACTATGTTCCGAGCACTGGGACAACTTCTGCGTGGGATCGTCGCGATCTTCACGGGTCGCGCGGATCGCGCAGCCGATACGTTTCAGAAGAACCCCGATGCCATGCGCGCGGAGTATGATGCGATCATCGCCGCGCAGCGTCGACGTCTGGAGGAGTTCAGTCAGGTGGACGCGGCAACGCGTGCCGAACGGGCTCGGAAGATGCAACAGCGCGAGGCCATCGGGCTCGAGATCGAGAAGTTCACGCGCGCGGTGGCAGGAGCAAAGGCAAAGCTCAAAGCGTGCAAGGAGGCACTCGAAGCTCAAGGGAAGACGCGGGATCAGATCGAGCAGGATCCCGAGTACATCCGCTGGCGGGATGCCTTCAAGAACTACAGCACCACGCTGGAGGAGAAGAAGGCACGAGCTGGCGATCTCGATGGAGGTGTCGCACGAGACACCGAGCGCGTTGAGCGGAATATCCGTCAGATGTGCGCGCTGCAGCGCGAAATCGAGGCGGCGGCAACAAGCAGAAACGAGGCGGTCGCGAACATCCTTTCAGCCAAGGAGCGTCAGCGGATCGCCGAGATGGAGGCGGGGGTCTCGTCCGACGACACGGGCGAGCGTCTGCAGCGTCTGCAGCGGATCGAGCGGGAAGCAATGGCGCGTGCCGAGTCTTCGGAAGCGCTGGCCGGTACGGCAGCACGCCGAGAGCTCGACGAAGCACTGGAGCAGGTCGAGAAGGACGAGCTCGACAGTGAGCTCGATACCATGTTATGGGGCGAGAAGCCGACGGAAGTTCCGGCGGCCAAGGCTCCGAGCGCGGCCGAACGTTCTCTGGATGACAAGCTTCCGGAGTAGCAACTGCTACCACCGGAACTCAATTCTGTCACGTGAAGGGAATAGTCATCATGAGTCGCATGTGGTTCATGAGTCTGTGTGCGTCGCTGGTTCTGGCGGGTTCGGCGCTCGCGGTCGATTCCGCGCTTCCGGTTTTCCGGATCGCCAGTAGCGAGTATCCGTCGTGGGCGACTCTGTTCGCCGCCAACTACGCCAAGCTCATCCAGCAGGGTTCGGGAGCCGCCGGTGAGCTCGAGCAGAAGTACGGCGTGGATGTCGTCGTCGAGTGGATGGACTACGACTCCTGCATCGGCAAATTCGCCAGCGGAGCCGTGGACGCCGTGGCCATCACGAACTTCGACGTTCTGCCGGTGGCGGTCGGTCGCAGCTCGGTCGCGTTTCTGGCGACCAGTACGAGCTTCGGCGCGGACATGATCATCGGGGACAAGAAGTACACCAACTTGGCCAGTCTGGTCGGCGTCCCCATTCACGGGCTCGAGTACTCGGTCGCGCAGTACAACGTCGAGCGCAACATCGAGGTCGCGGGTCTGGATCCGACGAAGTTCAAGTTCGTCAACATGGATCCGGGTGCGGCGGCACAACAGCTCCAGACCGGTCAGCTCAAGGGCGTCGGTGCGATCTGGGAGCCGTACGTGACCCAGACTCTGTCCAAGGCTGGGAGTCGTGTCTACAGCATCGCCAGTTCGCGAGCGATTCCTGACGAGATCGTGGACATGTTCGTGGCTGGCACAGATGCGATCGACAAGCCCGGCGGCGTCGAGGGCGTTCGGTGTATCACCGACACCTACTACGCCGTCAACCGGATGCTTTCGGATCCAGCCACAGCCGAGAAGATCCGCAAGGCCATCGCCGCCAAGTTCGCAGACCTGACCGACGGCCAGGTTCAGGACATGCTGACTCGGTGCAAGTTCTATGGCACCCCGGAGGCTGGTCTGCCGATTTTCGCGGAAGCGCACATGGCACCGATCATCGTTCGCCAGACCGACTTCCACGCGAAGTACGACCGCTTCCCCGAGGGTCGTCGGCCAGTCGTGGGCTATGGCTCGACCACAGAGGTTCCGCGTTCGAACCTCCGGTTCGACCCCACGTGGATGAAGGAGTTCGCGACGGACTCCAAGTAGGGGGCGAACCTAAAGAACGCCCGGGAAGATCACACGCACTGCGCGCGGTCTTCCCCTCTTTTCTCCAGCAAGGATCCGATGATCCGATCTGAAGAAAGGAGGAAGCTCCTTGTCAATTAAGAACAACAACACACGACGGGAGGACCTCGTGATTCGACAACCGATTTCACAGCGGCGGCGGGTGGCCTTTGGCATCCTTGCCTGGGCCATTATTGCCATTGGGTACACATGGATTTCGTACCAGAAGCACATCGAGAACCCCACCGACACCACGACGCCGACTTGGGTGCAAATCTGGGACGGCGTTCGGACGGTCATAACGTATCAGGAGTTCGACGAGCATCGCTGGCTGGTTGCGGACTTTACGGCGACTGGTCTTCGGCTTCTCCTCGGACTCATTCCGGGAGTCGGGTTTGCGATCGTGCTTGGCGTCCTCATGGGATGTAACGGGACGATCCGAGCGTTCTTCGAGCCGCTGTTCGTGCCGATCGGTCGCGTTCCCGGGACCGCGATGATGGTCGCCTTCTTCATTCTGGTGGGCACTGGAACGACGATGTACGCTGGCATGATTATGTTCGGCGTGCTTCCACCGCTTGCCCTTGCGATCACGATGGCGGTGGACGACGTGCCTCCGGAGTATCCGGAGCACACGTACACGATCGGCGGGACCAATCCGGAGGTGATCTGGAACACGATCCTTCCGGCGATCTTGCCCTCGATCATCGGGAGCATTCGTCTGCAGCTGGGAATCGCCCTGACCGCGCTCATTGCGGCCGAGAGTCTTGTGGGCGATATTGGGATCGGCTACCGCTTGCGGATGGAATACCGCGCGACGCGGATGAGCACGATCTACGTCTACCTCGTGATCCTCGCAGTTATTGGGTTGCTCAGCGACAACGGACTGCTCCGTCTGCGCCACCGGCTCTGCAAGTGGTATCAACGCAACGGCGAGTAGAAGGAGAATCGCCATGACTGCACGCAAAGACAACATCGTGCTCGAGTGTCGTTGGGTCTCTCACCACTTCGGGCCGAAGCGCGTCTTGCATAACATCAGCTTCCAAGTCGAACGCGGGCAGATTATTGCCTTGGTCGGCCGAAGCGGATGCGGCAAGTCCACGTTACTGCGCGCGATGCTCGGGACCTATCCGGCGCGCGGTGGAGAGGTGGTTCACACCCACCTCGATGGCCGAGTGGAGGTTGTGATTGCGCCGAATCAGGATCGCGGCATTGTCTTCCAAGACAATTGCCTCTATCCGTTTCTCACCGCGCTAGGGAACGTCGCCTACGGACTCAAGATCAGCCAGACGAGCATCCCTCACCGGATGTTCCGTCCGGTTGTATGGCGACGTCAGCGGCGTCGGCACCTTGCCAGTGCGCGGACCCTGCTTCGGGAGTTCAGTCTGGAGGAGGCGGCGGATTGCTACCCGCGTCAGCTCTCCGGCGGCATGCAGCGGCGCGTAGCTATTGCGCGCGCCATGATCATGCAGCCCGAAGTCGTCTTTCTCGATGAGCCCTTCACTGGACTCGACGAGGAAACAAACTATCGGCTGCAGCGGTTCTTACTCCGGCTGAACCTCAAGGCCAAGCAGGAACAAGGGTCGTTTGCCGGCGTGACGATGGTCATTGTGACGCACGAGCTCAATGCCGGACTGACGGTGGCGGATCGGGTTATTGGACTCTCGCAGTACTGGGATTGGAAGGCGGCGGGGTTCGAAACCTGTCCGGGCGCCACGATCGTCTATGACAAGCCAGCGTCTGTCTACGGGCCGGACGATACGGTGAACATCGCGGATCTCGAGACGCAGAAACGAGAAATCGAAGATGCGGTCTCGAGTCCGGAATTTCGCGAAAGCCGCGAGCGATTCCGGAGAGAGTGGAGCGTGGTTCGCGAGCAGCAGCCGACGGGCGCGCTGTCAGGAGTTCGGGAATGAAACCGCCGACGATCGAGTTCGTTCGGGAGATTGGCCGGGTTCTTAACTCCGGTCAGTCGCGGTCGGTTGCACTCACGGGGAGTGTGACCGATCTCTTTTTCTGCTCCGAGGAAGGGGAGCGAGGATCGTATCTCACGCTGCTCGAGTTTCTTCAGCACACGTGGAGCATGGTGGAAGGTCGGATCGTCGTTCTGTACGAACCCAACCAACCCATCCGGTTCCTGCGAGAGGAAGACGTGCCGGTGTTTGCGGATGCGTGGAATCGCTGGCGATCTGGCCGAGACGCGAGTCGTCGCGCTAATGCCGTATTCCTCGGCAAACCCGAAGAGGAGGCGGATCATTTCCGTGCAACGCTTCGGCAGGCGCACGCCGATAGCGCAACCGCGCTCGAGGTCTTGCGGCAGATGTGCATGTGTTCGCGGATGGTCATGGACGGGAAACCGCTCCTGAACCGTTCGCTCGTGATCCTCGTCGAGGACGCGCATATGCTCCTTCCCGAGGCCGAGATCGCTCGACTGTCGGATGCGGATCGGCGACGGATCATCACGGTGCGCGACTGGCTCACGGATCCCGCGTTCTGCAGAGGGGGCGACGCAGTGATTTTCATCACGGAGTCCGTGGGACAGCTCAACGCCGAGTTGCGCGTGCCCCAGCTTTTGGAGGTGCGCGTTCCTGCGCCGGATCTTCCGAGTCGGCAACACGGCATCTCATGGTTCAACACCGGACAGAAAGGATCCGATCGTCAGCTCAAGTTGTGGGCAACCCAACGCGAGCTGGCCGAAGCAACAGCGGGACTTTCCATCCACGCTCTGCTGCAGCTCTTGCGAGAGGCGGTTCACCTTCAGAAGACGCTGACGCTCGAGGATGTGACCCGCAAGGTCGAGACATTCATCCGCCAGCAGATGGGCGAGGATGCCGTAGAGTATCTGCGGCCTGCCCACCGTCTGAAGGATGTCGTCGGCAACCAAAGGCTCAAGGCGTGGCTCAGGGAGAAGTTTCTCCCGCGACTGCGATCCTCTGTGGCGGCCTTCTCCGGCGCGACGATCTGCGGGCCGATCGGCGGAGGCAAGACGTTCCTGTTCGAAGCAGTTGCCGCAGAAGCGGGGATGCCGGTTCTGGTTCTCAAGAACCTGCGGAGGAAGTGGTTCGGCGAGACCGACTTGGTTCTCTCGCGTCTCTATCGGTTGCTGGGCGTGTTGGAAAAAGTGATCATCTTCGTGGACGAGGCCGACACCCAGTTCGGTCGAATCGGCGCAGAAGATCATGCGGTGGAGCGTCGCCTCACGGGCACGATCCAGCAGATGATGTCGGATCCCAGGCTTCGCGGCCATGTGTTCTGGCTTCTGCTGACGGCGCGGGTTCACCTCCTGTCGCCCGATCTTCGTCGAAAGGGCCGGGCCGGAGACTACATCATCCCGGTCCTGGATCCGGACAACGACGTGGATCGCCTGGAGTTCGTCAAGTGGGCAATCCCGCTGGACGTGACGGCGGATCCTGTGATCATGTCCCGCGTGCTGGAGGCGACCAAAGCCTACTCGGCAGCGGACTTTGCAGCGTTGCGCACGGAGATTAAAGCAGTAGCAGCCGGCGCAGATCGCGCGTTGTCCCTCGATGGAGCCATGGCGGTCGTGGCGGACATTCTCCCAAGTGAGATCGGACCGACGCGGGAGTATCAGCGCTATCAAGCCCTTGTAGCGTGTAGCCACCGCAGTCTGCTCCCGGAGCCCAACGTCAACGACGCCCACCGTGAGCGTTGGCGCGGGTGGATCGTCGAGTTGGAGGCAATCGGCGTTCGCTGATGGCAAAGAGTCAACACCCGTTGGCTCTCTTTTTTTTCAAGCGTGACATTTCCTAACAGACGATTAAAACTGACGAACCGTTGTCGTAGATCGCCGCTCAATCACAATAATCCGCACGGTTTTGCGATCCACCAAAAAAATAATTTAATGATCTTCAACCTGCCGCTCCGCACCGGATCGCCGAAGGACTTTGGTGATTTTGTCCATGAGAGACGCAATAACACATCGCGAATATCAACTCCACCCTTTTTTTACCTTCGTGAAATCAATAACTTCTTCCCATTGCTTATCTATTGCCATGCGGCCTTTATGTGTTCCTGTTGGGTTGTGGCTCTTGTCCTTGAGCTAGACTTGCGAAACATGGGAACCTTGATTTTTTTGGAATGGAGTCGAGGATGGCTTGTTCCTTTTTTGTGAGTATAATAAAAAAATGCCAAAAGCGAAGATGCTAGGGTGCTCGAAAACTATTGTAGATTTCATGTTTGCCAATCACATGGAATCGCACCTCCTGATCTTTGGCAAACGAAAAAATAATCCGATAGTGATAGTCAATGGAGAATGCCCAATAGCCTTTGAGAGGCCCGGAAAGGGTATGAGTTTTGAGTCGGGGATCATGAGGATCCCTACGAAAGATGTGCTCGCGCCGCTCCGCTTTCTGTTTCACCAAAGAAGAGAGCCGCCGGTACATTTTCGCAAATTGTGGGGAATAGTAGATTTCAACCATACCTTACCGAAGGTCTCGAAGAGATCGGAGCTTACGTCCTTTTCCTTTAAGGAATTCTCGCTCGCTTTGATCTATGACATCCACGAGTTGATGATCCGACCACATCCGAAGAAGATCCCTGAAGAATTCACTCTTGCTTGCGTACCGCCCGCTTTTCGCGGCCTTGGTGACCAGCTTGCTCATTTCAGGAGGGAGGGAGATGTTGATAACGTCACGCATTGAAATGATTGTGAATTGTAACACATAGTATTACAGTATCATAGATCTCGTCGTCTCGTCAATCGCCAGTTTTTTGGAAAAGAAAAACCCAGGTATTTGTTGTGAATGGCGGTGTGCAACCGCTTTCACGCGCCCCTGGGTTGGCGCAGTTCGCTTGGAGCGCGGGGAGTCGTTTTTCAACTCTCACCCGCGCTCCGATCTTGCTTTTTGACAGAAGCATAACTGGACGGACTAACTGATGAGGCGAGCGAGAGCCCCGCCCCAATCCTTCACGTACTGGTCGCTCGTTTTCGGTTCTTCGCCCTGCATCTTCGTCATGCTGTCAGCTTCGAACCTGAGGCGCGCGCCTCCGGCGATCTCGAGTGTTCCCCCTCTCATCAGAAGGAATGCCATGTACGCCATCGGGCTGTGGTGGTGGAAGGTCGAGGTGACCATGGCGACTCGTCTGACCCCGCGCTGGATCGCCAGCAGAGCAATCGAGAAACCGTACTCATTGATCGCCGCCGTGTCACGGCGCGAGGTATCCCCGGTGAAGTGGTGATTCTCGACGACGCCGCAGGTTGCGCTCTCGGGCAGTTCCATGTCGCACAGCACGACATCGAACTCCATGTCGCGCTCAAGGGCAAAGCGCGCCTCGGTGAGCTCGTCGACGATCGTGAGCTCGTGACCTTCGAGCTGCTCCTTCGCCGCTTGCTGGTTGCGGGCGTTGTCCTCAACTACGAGAATCTTCATCGTTCTTTCCTTTCAAAGTGCCGTGTTCGCCACCGCAGATAGTCTGCGATCTTGAACAGCACATCATACCACGTTGAATTACTTTTGTCAATAGCTATCGTCAACTAAAATGCAATAATCGTCATATTTATCAGTATATTCAATCATATCAATACACTTTTGTGGAAAAGTATTGACACAATAGGCACATAGGGTGTATACTTCAGCCCTATGGATTTCCCATTAACCCACATATGTCGGATTTCAGATTCATCCGGAAAACGATTGGACGTAATCTTTTTAATTGGATATAATTGGATATAGTTAAAATATCCAATTTCAAAATATGTCTACTCTTAGCCAAAACAATAAAGAAAAACACCAAATTATAGATAACTTTTCCAAACGAATTGAACAAATTCCGTCTGCTATTGTATCTAAAATCGCCAAAATTGATGAACTAAAAGGTCGGTGGATAACCTCCGCACACCTAAGCCCGCAGGTTTTAGGTAGGCTAAAAAAGTCGGTTTTGATTACTTCCACTGGGGCATCTACCCGAATTGAGGGTTCTCGTCTATCTGATGAAGATATTGAAAAACTAATGCGCGGCATTAACATTCAAAAATTCACCAACCGCGATAAACAGGAAGCGCAAGGATACTATGAACTATTAGAGAATGTTTTTAATTCGTGGAAACATTTAAAATTCAACGAAAATGTAATCAAACATTTTCATCAAGAATTATTAATACACGTAAAGAAAGATGAACAGCATCGCGGTGAATATAAAAAAAGAGAAAATAAGGTACACATGATAGACGAAGCCGGCCAGTCAATCGGTATTCTTTTTGATACTTCACCAGCATATCTTACCCCCGGACAAATGCGTGATTTAGTTGAATGGACACAAAAAGCGCTCATAGAACATAAATTCCACCCGTTATTGATTATTGGAAATTTCTTAGTTGAATTTTTAAAAATTCACCCATTTACTGACGGCAACGGACGATTGTCTCGAGTGCTTACCAACATGCTTTTGCTCCAAGCGGGATATTTGTATATCCCCTATGTCTCTCATGAAAAAATAGTGGAAGACAACAAGCCGGATTATTATATTGCTTTGCGGCGCAGTCAAAAAACCATGGGTACGGAAAAAGAAAATATTAATGATTGGCTAGATTTTTTAATGAATATTATTTTGAGACAGTCACAAATGGCGGTGGAACTTTTGTCAAAAGAAAATATAGAAAAAATTCTGTCGGAAAAACAGCTAATTGTTTGGCAATATATTGAAAAGATAAAAGAGACAAGCACTGGCGACATTGCGGATAATACAAAAATAGCAAGGCCAACTGTTAAACAAACTCTTGAAGCATTGCTCAAACTTAAAAAAATTGAACGTATTGGATTAGGACGAAGCACGAGATACAGAATACTGTAGGCGAATTCGTCCCCGATGGAATGAATTTACTGCATTCACCGGTTGTGCTGTCGGTGAATCAGGTCTGCGATCTTTTATAAATCTTCATTTTTTGAAAAAGAAAAACCCAGGTATTTATTGTGAATGGCGGTGTGCAACCGCTTTCACGCGCCCCTGGGTTGGCGCTTTCGATTTGCCCGGGGAGAGTCAGCGCGCGCCTCTCAACCCGGGCTTCGGCGTTGCTTTTTATCCAGAAGCATAACTGGATGCGCTACTGGACGCGGCGCACCACCCGCAACCGACGGTCGTACCAACTATCGTCGAGCGAGCACCACTCCATCCACCAACGTGCGTCCCTGCACCATCCCTCTTCGCGCCAGCGGAGGGTGGCGACGTAGCGAGGGTCGGAGCGGCTGAGCCACTTCGTGAACACCATACAGATCGTGTCGCGAAGTGCTCTGGGAATCTCGCGCCGGTGTTCGAGTATGAAGAGGCCATCCTCCTCCCTGAGTTCGGCCTTGAGCTCCGCGGCCCGTGCCACCATCGTGTCGCCGCTGACCGACCGCTCACCCTTCTCGAGGAAGGGCACGAGCTCGTAGTCGCGGCCACCGACCGAGAGGGGGGTGGTGGCGGGGGTGGTGACGTACGGGCGGAACTAAATAATGCTGTCATCCCGTACTACCGGGCACCCCATCGCTTGGCTGAGGAATTCAGCCACCTCGTCACGCTTGGGGTCTTCCATTTTTTTCCTTTCAAAGAACACCTTGTCCTCCACCGCACGTCGTTGTGCGATCTTGAACAGCACATCATACCACGTCTGATTACTTTTGTCAATAGCTATCGTCAATTAAAATGCAATAAGTACCATATTTATCAGTATGCTTAATCATATCAACACACTTTTGTGGAAAAGTATTGACACAATAGCCAGATTCGGTGTATACTTCCCCTATGAAAAACACCCACGTTCAACTCAAAATCAACCTCCAATCATTCGGATTGAGCGAAAAAGAAGCCGATGTCTACATTGCCTTACTGGAACTCGGCAAAGCAACGGTCACCAAAATCTCCCAAAAAGCCGGAATCAACCGCACCACGGGCTATGACATCTTGGGCTCGCTTGTCAGCAAAAAACTTGCCAGCGTTTCCGGCAAAGAGCCCAAACAAGAGTACGCGGCAGAACCCCCAACTGCGATCACCGATTACTTAAAGCGTCAGCAAGCGCAGACCGCCGAAGATATTAAAAAATCCGAAACCCTTGTTCCGGAGCTGACACTGCTTCATGCGGTAAAAAACCGCCCGAAGATTCGGTTCTACGAAGGCACCGATGGTTTGGAACATGTGTACGAAGACACGCTCACCAGCTCCGAGCCCATCCGCGCGTACGCCACGGTTGACGACATGCACAAGGCCCTGCCGACGTACTTTCCCGAATACTACAAACGTCGCACACAGAAAAACATCGCCATTCGTGCGATTGTGCCGGAAACACCAATGGCGCGCGAACGGCAAGCGCACGACCCCGAAGAAAAACGTGAAATCGCCTTTGTGCCGGCAGATAAATACTACTTCTCGCCGGAAATCAACATCTACGACAACAAAGTCATGATCGCGTCATGGAGAGAGAAGCTGGGGATCATCATTGAGAGCGACGAAATCGCCGACGCCATGAAAAAGATGTATGAGTTGGCGTGGAGTCGAGCGAAAGTGTTGGATCAGGAAGTAAACCAAAGATCGTAAGCGTGCGTCTGTGCTCACTCTATGGCATAATAACTTGAGTAGCCAGTCAATTCCTTTACCAAAATCTAACTCAACTCATAAGTCCTAAATATATGATGAACGAGGGGCGTCCAAATCCAACAGAGCGACAATTGAGCAAAAGCCCAAACAATGAGCAAGCCGAAACAACAGATATTGATAAACAACGCGTTCTCCAAGCGCAAGAGCGCTATAAAGAAGACTTGGAACAAAGATTGGGTGCATATAAAGATACTCCGTTTGAGGTATATAATGATGCGATCGCTCTTGAGACCGAGATCGACTTTTATAGGGCTGAATTTAAAGGGCGGCCAAAGTATTGGTCGTTCCTTAAGGATTGCGATTACTGTTGCCAAATGGCTTTCATGCACGAAGCCGACACCATTGTTTTTTTTGACAAATCCGCACGGGGCTTTGGGATGCTGACTCATAAGATATTGCCGATTATTGCACTGGAAAAAGCCATCAACGAGGGCTTGAACCCTAACGAGATCAAAATTCCAAAGATTGAATTTTTTAACCCGCCTAGCCATAGATTTGACGTAAATCCCGAAATCATGACCCCCGAGAACCTGGAAGATCTTAGAACAAGGATTCAAAATGGCGAAAGGATTCTTTTTTTCGATGAAAGCTCTCAGAGTGAGAGAGGCAAGATTTATGGCTTATATGAAAACGGCATTGATCAACACCGTTGGGACAGGGCACAAATACAAAATGCGCGCGTGCCTAAACAACAATGGGTCGGACCGGGCGGCTCAACCATGCGTAATTTTGTACGGACATTAACTTCGGGCATGCAACCAGAGGATGAAAGCAGGTGTTTGGGTTTTATTGGATCATCAGAACGTACGGGCGGACAAGATTTCGCGGCGATTAAAAAAAGTGTTCCGGGTTATCCACCTAGTGACTTCTACAACATCACAGAGTCAAGTCCTAAAGACCCTTTTCATGTTTCTTCTGCGCACGTTTATGGCGAGGATATTACGTTACAACGCAAGCGGGTGCGCGATGAACATTCGCGCATGGCATGGGAATTATTTCGGGAGGTTATACTGAAAGAAAATCTTGCTCAATCAACCGAAGAAGCAAAGGAGGCAAAGAGGCAAGAACTCTCGGAAGATCTCGCGGAATGGGGGATAACAGCTAAATTGCATGAGGCGGGGAGGTTAGCAGATGATATTATTCAATCCTTCATTGCGGACGGGTCTATTCTAGATGAGGAAAAACTTTCTTGGCCCGGTGGTGAAGTGGGAGTACTCTACGTGCAAACAAGCAATGCGCGTGATTTTTCGCGGTCCTTAGGAGAATTTTGGCGCCATGCTAGCGTTGAAGCGATAGTCAGACAAGGCCTCTGGTCGTTCCAAAACGCCTTGGACAATGGTCCAAAATTTTTTGCTTGCACTATTGATGAAAAAAGGGAAGAAAAGGTTAAAAAAATAATTCAAATTTATCAAGATGTCCTGTTAATCCTAAATGAGCATAGGGACGGATAAAGCTGGGAATCATCATTGAGAGCGACGAAATCGCCGACGCCATGAAAAAGATGTACGAGTTGGCGTGGAGCCGCGCAAAAGAGCTCGATCAGGAGACAAGAAAGGAATTGTAAAAAAGATCCTTTTCAAAATCTAATATCGATGATAAAACAGGTTCGGATTTGGCTGTATAATCGTCACCGCTCCTTCGCCTACTTTCGCTAGACTCCGGCGTATATGTCTATTGAACAAGGCCGAGGTAACCCAGAAGAAACTTTTTGATCGGACGCAGTTAAAGAACCCGTCATATCGCAATGGAACGATATAGAGATCCGATCAATTTCGGACATACAAGACGACCTTATTCGCGGCCTTACTCATTGCGACTCCGGCCAAGAGATTGGTTCAAATGAATATGATTACGCGATGGAGTCAATTGCCCGTGGTCATATAGTTGACCGTGATATTATTAGGGTGCTTAGCGATTTTTCGACACCAAGTAGAGATGGGGATGTCCCTGAACTTTTGGCAAAGATTCAACAGGATTCCGATCTTAACAGAGCGTTGAATGACATGATTCGTCCAAAGAGCGCAGAGCAACCATCTGGAGACGATGATGCTCATGTAACTCCGAACGAGTTAAGCCAATATGTTAAAAGCAATCCCACACCGTATCAATCAGAGGTTCGGGTAATAGAGCAAATCGCCCGATGCGGACGAGAAGAGATCAGTACCACAGACACGAAAGAGCAAATCGCCATCCGTAAAAGAATCATAAACTTGCGGGAGGGATTGATGCGGCAACGAGCCGTCTCCCGTGTCTTGTACGGTGGACGACAAATCGCCATGGAACAGTATTGGCTTCTTCGAGAGAATGCACAAAATCTTTCCAAAAAGGAATAAGTATATAAACTACTGCCCAGCTACCGTGTACAAGAGGAATTACTGGCAAGTTGCCTTGTGCAAGCTCGCCGTTTTGCGTAAGCCGTTTCTTGATCAACGCTTTTCTTATCGGGCGGGGGTTCGTCGAGGGAGGCGGGAAGGAATTGGATGGGGTGGCCGTTCCATTCCGATAACATTTCGATCGGATAAGCGGCTTTCCCCGGGTCTCGTGATGCTCTAAAAGTGGATTCAATGACATTCCAATCGATGGATTCGGGAATTGAAGCCGGAGGCTGTGGAAGAATTGTGAAAGAAAACTCAATTCAAGTTTACAAGTGATAGTTCTCTGTTTTGTGAGAGTCTTTTTAAAAAGAATTTAGACAGTTACTTAGACTAAATTTTCTTTTGATCGTCCCATTGTTTGCTTTGGATGACAAAGCGGCGGTTGAAGATCGTCAGCTTGAAGAGCCCGTTAATGAGAGCTATCGCGATGATGATGATGGCGAGAACGAAGAAGGAGCTCCCGAGGGTCGTTGGCCAGCGCTCCTCCCATGGGAATGCGATATTCATCCCAAAAAATCCTGTGAGCGCGGCCGTGAGGGTCGTGAGTTTCAATGCATTCAATTCGCGCTGGGTATTCTCTTCAAAGAGGGAAGCAAGAAGACGGAGGGTGTCGTTGACGTATTCTGTCGTCATCTCCCAAAGGTGGTAAACATAGCGCTGGTTCCCCTGGAGATTTTCAAACTCGTAGGGTCCGAGGTGAGGGAGTTCCTTGTGAAGCGTGGGATCCATGAGCTGAAGACGTGAGGTGAGAATGTCATCCATTTGGGCAAGTCGCGCTCTCACAAATGAGAGCGTTTTTAAGAAGTCGAGGAGGTGATGACGGATCGCGGGGAAATCCCGATACCGCATATTTTTCGATTCGCGAATGGCAGAGATGCGATCCCATATTTCTCGATGGAGGCGCAGGCCGTCGCTCAATTGACGTTCAAACTCGCGGGCAAAGACCATGTGACGCATCGTTTCTTCCACCCGAGTTTGATTCCACTTTTTTTCTTGCCGAAGATTGAGGGCATGGAGCTTTTCTCCGAGGTACGTTTCGATGGAAGGGGTGGAGACATGCGAGAGGAGCGGATCCGAAATCTTATTAAAAATGGCACTGGCGTTCGTGCGGGTAATGCCGCTACCGACAAGAAGAATCGGGTAAACGGTTTGGACATCCATGAGTTCTTTCGGGAGCGGCGCGCCGAGACTAAAAAGATACGACAGTGCGGGACTAAAACATTCAAGATAAAATTTTTCTAATTGTGCGATGGTGTTGACAATGGTTTTTTTTGGCGTAACGCTTAATAGAATAATACCATCCTCTGTCATCGTCATCCGAATCGCCCCCATCTGTGTTTCAAGAAATTCAAAATATCCCTCCTCATGCAGGGTGACTTTTTGAACATTCAGCCCACGCCAAAGGTGCTGGAGTTTTTTTGTGTCCAGGCGATCGATGCCCTGTCGGTGTTCGAGAAAGCGATGAAATTCTCGCAGATGAAGCGAGGTGCGTTGGAACCATGTGCCGAGGTAGATGTGTTTGATGTTCATGTTTGTTTCCGTTTTCTGTATCGTACCGCAAAATGCTTCCTTTCTCAACCGCGCTTGACCAGCCATGGGTTATTATAAAGACCGCGGTCGCTTCGGTCAATCTCGGAGAGCCCTAGAGAAGTAGATCGAGGATTCAGTTCTGATAGACATAGATGATTTCCGTGTCCGCAAATTTGGTTACAAGCTGATCCGGCGGCGTCAACCGCAAACGCAAGGATGTTGATCATGCCTTTGTATTAATGCTAATTCTGGAGCGGGTAACGGGAGTCGGACCCGTTTCTCATCCTTGGCAAGGATGCATAATACCGTTATACGATACCCGCAGAATACGTTGATGTTATCGAAAATGCCGTGTTCCGTCAAACGACGATCTTGGAGGCGTGGGCGGGAATTGCACCCGCGAATAGAGGTTTTGCAGACCTCTGCCTTACTACTTGGCTACCACGCCACGCGGGATCAGTGTATCAAGAATGACTAAAAAATCAAGCAAAAACAAATCCTCCCCGACGCGATGTCGGAGAGGGGTAGCGTTTGTTTTATAGAATGTTCACAGTCACAGTTCTACGTCCCCACTGGATTGCTTCATGATAGGTCGGCATCCAGATGTCAATCACATGGTGGTTTCGGGGATGCATCCGATCTTCTACGACGAAGATTTGATCGCCATAGTAGTCCGGAATTTGGATTCGCGTGCCGCGTGGTAAGAAGTTTGCGGCCAC
>CAYHVQ010000004.1:0-47303 GCA_964360435.1 uncultured Gammaproteobacteria bacterium | reverse complement strand
CTGAATGACAGACCTCTAACCAAGTGACTCCCTGACGACTCAATGTCATCCTAAACGCAGTGAAGGATCTCCGTATAAGGAGATCTCCGCCAGAGGTGCAAGCGAAAGGCAGACCCCTGCGGAAGATCCGCCTTTGGCGGACTTCGACTCACTCCGATCGCTTAGGATGACATGAAAAAAATCCGCTACGCCTGGGCTTCTATGGGAAGTTTCGCCACCGGTTCCGGCACTACTTCATCAACCATGACCTCTTCCTGCGGTTTCACCTTCGGCTGGGGAAGATATTTTTCCAATCCCACCATCAACGCCGGATTATATCCGGTTCCGGCCGGGATTAACCGCCCAATGATCACATTTTCCTTCAATCCGCGTAGACGATCCATCTTCCCAAAAATCGCAGCATCAATTAATACCCGCTGGGTTTCTTGAAACGATGCTGCCGAAAGAAAACTGTCGGTAGAGAGAGAAACTTTCGTGATTCCCAAGAGCATAGACTCTTCTTTCGCCGGTTTTCCGCCCTGAGACTTTGCTTCTTCATTCGCTTCAAAAAGCTGTGTTCGGGTCACAACATCTCCGCCCAACAACTCGGTATCTCCAGGATCCTTCACCATAAATCGTGAAAACATTTGCCGCAAGATGATCTCAATGTGCTTGTCGTGGAGTTTCTGACCTTGAGAAGAGTAGATATATTGAATCTCCCGCATAATATACCGCTGAACCTCTTCCGCGCCGCGAAGCGCAAAGAGCTCATGGAGATCAATGCTTCCCTCCGTAATCATCTGGCCGACCGTAATCAGATCTCCTTCTCGCACAAAGAGGGTTTGCCCGGCATGGACTTCGTAAATCTTTGTCTTTTCGTCGTCTTTTTTCCCTTCCACCTCGATCACAACATCGCGAATTTTTCCATCCTTTTCTCGGATCTCGGAAACCTTCCCGTGAACTTCAGAAATGATCGCCGGTTTCTTAATGGATCGCGCTTCAAACAATTCTTCAACCCGCGGCAAACCCTGGGTAATATCCTGTCCCACCACACCGCCCGTATGAAAGGTTCGCATCGTCAGCTGGGTTCCAGGCTCTCCAATACTCTGCGCGGCAATAATCCCGACAGCCGTTCCTTTTGCAACCAGCTGATTGTGACCAAGATCATATCCGTAGCACTTCTGACAAACCCCTCGGCCAGATTTACACGTCAACACGGATCGAATGCGCATACTGGAAAGATCTGCCGCCTCGAGTGCCTTCAGCTCCTCTTCGGTGACTAGCGCACCCTTTTTCACAACAACGCTCTTTGTCTTTGGATCCACAGCATCCTCTAAGAGGACTCGACCCACAAGACGGCGCGAGAGAGTTTCTCCCAACCCGTCCGCGTCATCTTTGCGAATGGTCGAACCTTCCTTATCTTTACAATTCTCCTCTAAAACAACAATATCCTGCGCAACATCCACCAATCTCCGCGTCAAATACCCAGAATTTGCAGTTCGTAGCGCGGTGTCGGACAATCCTTTCCGCGCGCCGTGCGTAGAGATGAAATACTCCAACACATCAAACCCTTCATTAAAACTTCCCTTGACCGGCAACTCGATAATATCTCCCGATGGGTTATTGACTAATCCTTTCATTCCCATCATCTGCGTCGTCTGCGCCCATGATCCGCGAGCCCCGGAATTGATCATCGCAAAAACCGGACCAAAAGGATCCAGCGCTTTTTTACTTTCTTCTGTAATGACATCCTTCACCCGACTCCAAATTTCAATAATTTTTGCGTGACGTTCTTCGTCTGTGAGCAATCCCATTTCATACTGCTCTTCAATCGTCAATGCCTCTTGTTCCGCTCCAGCAAGAATTTCTTGTTTCTTTGCAGGAACCGGCGTATCCATCATGCCCCACGACAATCCAGACTTCGTCACATACTCAAAACTCATTTCTTTAATGTCGTCCAAAAGCTGAACAGTACATTCCCGTCCACATTTATAAAGGACATCGCTAATCACATTCTTCAGTGCTTTTTTATCCATCGTCGCATTCTGGAAACCCAGTGCCTTCGGCAACACACGATTAAACAAAATCCGGCCGACGCTTGTCTCCAAAATCTCGCCGGTCATCAGAACGCGAAGATGTTCCTGAATGCCAACAAATCCATTGCCATACGCGAGCACGGCTTCTTCGGGGGAAGAAAACGCTTTCACGGTTTTCGGATCCTCCTTTGGATTGATGAGCGTAAGGTAATATGACCCCAAGACGATATCCTGCGCCGGACTCACCACCGGTTCTCCGGTCGCTGGCTTCAAGAGGTTCTGAGTTGACAGCATCAAATGTTCCGCTTCCCACTTTGCCCGACTCGACAACGGCAGATGGACAGCCATCTGATCCCCATCGAAATCTGCGTTAAAGGCCGCACAAACGAGCGGGTGAATCTGAATCGCCTTTCCCTCAATCAAGATCGGCTGAAACGCCTGAATCCCAAGACGATGCAGGGTCGGAGCGCGATTAAGAAACACATGCGAATTTTTGGTCACTTCTTCCAAAATATCCCAGACTTCCGCGCGGCCGGACTCAATAAACCGACTCGCACTGCGGATATTATGCGCGTACTCGCGGGCGATCAGCTCCGAGATCACAAACGGCTTATACAACTCCAACGCCATCGTCTTTGGAAGACCACACTGGTGCAGTTTCAAATGCGGACCGACAACAATCACAGAACGTCCGGAATAGTCCACCCGCTTTCCAAGCAAATTCTGACGAAATCGCCCCTGCTTCCCCTTTAACATATCCGCCAAGGATTTTAATTGCCGCTTTTGACCGGTAGAAGCGGTGACGGTTTTTCCATGACGAGCATTGTTATCAATCAATGCATCCACTGCCTCCTGGAGCATCCGTTTTTCATTGCGACAAATCACTTCAGGCGCGCGCAACTCGATCAACCGCTTCAAACGATTATTTCGATTGATGACGCGACGGTAAAGATCATTCAAATCTGATGCGGCAAACCGCCCTCCGTCCAGCTGAACCATCGGACGAAGATCCGGAGGAATTACGGGAACCGTTGTCAAAACCATGGACTCAGGACGAATTTTATTCACCTTCAAATTCCGCAGTAGCTTCAACCGCCGAAACAACCGCCGATTCTTATTCTTATTTCCTTCATCAATCTCCAGCTCCAATTTCTTAATCTCTTCATCGAGATCCATCTTTTCCAAAAGTTTGCGAATCGTTTCTGCGCCAATTCCTGCATCGAACACATGACCATACTTCAATGAGAGATCCTGATAGTAGCTTTCAGAAATAATCTGCATTGGATGAAGCTCTTGAAGCTCGGTTCTGGCTTGCTCAACCGCTTCGGCGAGCTCGCGCAACTGTTCATCCCGATTGACGGAGTGATTGATGAGCTCCTGCTCCGCTTTCTTTTCCGCTTTTTCCCGGGGGACGGCACGCTCGCCTGCCACGGCAAGCGCCTCATTTTTCTCTTTCATAACCTGCGCCACGACTCGATTGAAATCCGCCTCAATTTCCTTTTTCTTATTTTTAAACTCTTGCTCAATTTGATGAAGGGTTTGATGACGAAGTTCGTCGTTGACCTCCGTGAGAATAAAGGAAGCAAAATAAATCACCCGCTCAAGCGACTGCACGGACAAATCCAAGACAAGTCCGATTTTGGACGGAATCCCACGGAGAAACCAGATATGGGAAACCGGAGCAGCAAGATCAATATGCCCCATCCGTTCTCGACGCACGATAGATCGCGTCACCTCAACGCCACACTTATCGCAGACAATCCCCTTATATCGAATGCGTTTATATTTACCGCAATAACATTCCCAATCCTTAGAAGGACCGAAAATCCGCTCACAAAACAGGCCGTCCTTTTCCGGCTTCTGCGTTCGATAATTGATCGTTTCTGGTTTTAAAACTTCGCCATGGGACCAGGCATGAATCTCGTCCGCAGACGCAAGCTTTAGACGAATGGCTTCGAAATCCTGTTTTTTGGTTTCATGAAATGCCATTGGAAGAGTGTTAATGCCGCGGATTAGTGAGCGGACTTTTCGCCTTTGGAAACATCTTCGGGTTTCGCCGACACGGTCGGTTTGTCCGAAATCCGATCAACCAACTCAACATCTAAACATAACCCTTTTAATTCCCGAACGAGCACATGGAAGGATTCTGGCACATTGAGCTGTTGAATATCCTCGCCCTTAATCACGGCTTCATACGCTTTCGACCGGCCGGGAACATCATCGGATTTAATCGTCAAAATTTCCTGAAGGGTATGCGCGGCGCCGTAGGCTTCCAGAGCCCACACTTCCATTTCTCCAAACCGCTGGCCTCCGAATTGCGCCTTTCCGCCGAGTGGCTGTTGCGTCACCAAGGAGTACGGCCCGATGGATCGTTGATGAATCTTGTCTTCGACGAGATGGTGGAGCTTGAGCATATACGAATAGCCCACCGTAATCTCATGATCAAAGGTTTCCCCGGTTTGCCCATCTTGGAGTTTTAACTTTCCATGCTCGGGATACCCCGCGAGCCTCAACTGCTCCTGAATCTGTGACTGAGAAACGCCGCTCAACACCGGGGACGCGACTCGGTAACCCAGCGCCTGTGCCGCCAACCCAAGATGGGTTTCCAGCACTTGTCCAAGGTTCATCCGGGACGCGATTCCAAGCGGATTGAGAATAATATCCACAGGCCGACCATTCTCGAGATAGGGCATATCTTCCAAGGAAACAATGCGAGAAATGACGCCCTTATTCCCATGACGTCCTGCCATTTTATCCCCCACCTGGATCTTCCGGAGCTGCGCGATGGAAACTTGAATCGTTTTAATGACGCCAGAAGGAAGCTTGTCACCATTTTCCTTTGAAAAGATTTTGATGTCCACGACTTTTCCATGCTCGCCATGCTCAAGATACAACGAAGAATCTTTGACGTCCTTTGCCTTCTCCCCAAAAATGGCCCGAAGGAGTTTTTCTTCTGCGGATAATTCTGTTTCCGATTTCGGCGTAATCTTTCCGACGAGAATATTCCCAGAAGCCACCTCTGCGCCGATGCGGACAATCCCTTCTTGATCAAGGTCCTTCAATTTTTCTTCCGAAACATTCGGAATGTCGCGCGTCACGACTTCCGGACCCAGCTTCGTATCCCGAACATCCACTGAATACTCTTCAATATGAATAGACGTATAGCGATCTTCATGAACCAAGCGCTCGGAAATGAGAATGGCGTCTTCATAATTTCCACCATGCCATGCCATATAGGCCACCAGCAGATTCTGTCCAAGTGCAAGCTCCCCCTTGTCCGTTGACGCGCCGTCGGCAAGGATATCGCCTGCCTTCACCCGGTCGCCTTTATTCACAATGACCCGCTGGTTGATGCAGGTTGACGCATTCGATCGAACAAAATTCGACAACGTGTACGTCCGAACATCTCCACCTTCTTCTTCAACTTCAATCTGACTCGCACTAACCACAGACACCACCCCATCCTTTTGCGCAACAATCACATGTCCGGAATCTTTTGCGGCCTGGAGCTCCACTCCCGTTCCGACAATCGGAGCCTGCGGCTTGATGCAGGAAACCGCCTGCCGCTGCATATTCGTTCCCATGAGCGCGCGAACGGCATCATCATGTTCGAAAAAAGGAATAAGGGATGTTGTAATCGAAACAATCTGTTTTGGGGAAACATCCATGTAATCAACATTCTCAATATAATCCACGCCCGGTTTGCCATACCGCCGAACTTCCGCTCGATCCATGAGAAAATAACCCTCTTCATCCACCGGTGCGGTTGCAGCGGTCGTAATGACGCGATCACTCGAAAAGGCATCCAAATAATCCACCTGACTGGTTACTCTCGGTTTAACGGGAATGGTCTCCAGGGATGTTTTTGCCAGACGCTCTGCAGCTGCTTTCGTAATCGTCTCTCCGGCCTTCAGGATGACTTCGTGCGTCTCGGGGTCTTCCACATCCTTCCGCGCAATATGATCCACGGTTTCTTTGGGATCATTCTTTGGGTCGTGCACAACCTTCACGAACGGAGTTTCAATAAATCCAAATTCGTTAACTTTCGCGTAGCTTGCAAGATGACCAACGAGCCCGATATTCGGACCCTCTGGCGTTGCAATCGGACAAATGCGTCCATAGTGCGTTTGATGCACGTCCCGAACATCAAATCCGGCGCGTTCTCGCGACAACCCGCCCGGACCCATGGCCGAGAGCCGACGTTTATGCTCCAACTCTGACAGCGGGTTTGTCTGATCCATGAACTGGGATAATTGAGACGACATGAAAAATTCCTTCACCGCTCCAATCACCGGCCGCGCGTTAATAAGCTGATTTGGCGTCAATGTGTCAATATCTTTTGTGCTCATACGATCCTTCACAATCCGCTCCATCCGCGACAATCCCAATCGAAATTTGTTCTGAATGAGTTCTCCAATCGCGCGCACACGGCGATTGCCCAGATGATCAATATCATCAGGTTCTTGTTGAGTGCTATTGAGCCGAATAACCTCCTTCACAATGGCCACCAAATCCTCCCGTCGAAGCACGCGGTTCTCTTTGATATTTTCCAATTTAAATCCAAACCGCTGATTGATCTTATAGCGTCCAACGCGCCCGAAGTCGTAACGATCAAAATTAAAAAACATCGTATAAATCAGCTGTCGAGCGTTATCCACCGTTGCAAGATCTCCGGGTCGGATCCGCTTATAGACTTCTTTTAATCCCTCCGCCTCACTCCGCGACACATCTTTCGCAATCGTCGCCTCAATGGAACGCACATTCTCACCCCGATCCACATCCTCAAAAAGCTTCAACAATTCCTCATTGGAGGAAATCCCGAATGCACGCATGAGAGAAGTCACCGGCACTTTCCGCTTCCGATCAATTTTCACATAAATCACGCCCGATCCATCAGTTTCAACCTCCAGCCAGGCGCCGCGATTTGGGATAATTTTTGCGCCATAAAACCGTCGGCCCTTGATCACTTCCGACGTAAAAAAGACACCCGCTGATCGAATCAATTGGGAAACAACAACCCGTTCAATGCCGTTGACGACAAAGGTTCCGCGATCCGTCATAAGCGGGAAGTCGCCAAGATAGACCTCCTGCTCCTTAATCTCTCCCGTCTTCTTATTAACGAGACGGCATTTGACGCGCAACGCCGCCTCAAAGGTGGCGTTCTTTGTTTTCGCCGTCACCTCATCAAATCGCGGTTCGTCGAGGTAATGTTCCAAAAAGTAGAGCTCAAGATCCCGTCCCGTGAAATCTTCAATGGGAGAAATCTCCTCGAACAGCTCATTCAGCCCCTGCTCCATGAACCATCGGTAGGAATCGAGCTGAACCTCAATGAGATTGGGAAGGGGGACAAGATCCTGAATCTTATTAAAGAACCGGCGACCCGTGATGGGATCCGCAAACAAGGGCTGGCCGTGATGCGAAACAGTAGATTTTCGGGGCATAGAAAGAAATCTCCTTCTGATCAAGAACGAGATACGAAGCGCCTATAAAATTGTGGGATCATTTAAACTTAGCCTCTCAAACGAGGTTAAATGCATGGGATGATTTTACCATCAATTTCAAACTTGTCAAGAGGAACCCTGCGAAAAAGCAAAAAATAAAAATATGCTGAGATTAAACAAAAATCCAAACCCCAGACTTCTACTCTTTCTCTTTCCTCATGTTATCCACAGCCCGATACCCCATCTCCTGCAATACCCTGCGCGTGACCGTCCGATCGTCCCAGCCTTTCCGTTCGTTCGGCGCATAGACAATAAACTGCTCGGTTCCTTTACCCGTGATCAACACAAGATCATTGGAACCGGCAAGCGACAGCCCCTTTCGGATCCCCTCCCCGCGATCTTCCACACAAAACAAGGTCTCTCCTTCTTTTTTCCCAACGCTGAAAGCCCCGGCTTTGATTTCGCGGATAATCTTTTGAGGATCCTCATCCCAACAATCTTCATTGGTGATCACAAGAAAATCTGCGTGGGTTCCCGACAATCGTCCTAACACTGGCCGCTTCGCATGATCGCGAACCCCTCCCGCCGATCCAAACACATGAATGACGCGCTGAAACTTCATCATCTTCACGGCTTCGAACAGCGCCTCAAAAGATGCCTCATCATGAGCGTAATCCACCATCACTTGAAAAGGCTGCCCCTCAACAATGCGCTCCATCCGTCCGGGCATAAGTGTCAGCCGCGCAAACGCCTTTCGCATCTTTTCTAAAGGAAATCCTAATGCCAAACCCACGGTGACGGCGGCGGCGGCGTTGGCAATGTTAAACGCTCCGAGAAGCTGAAGGTGAAATGGAATTCCATTCACTTCAAAGCGGCATCCATTCAGATCGCACTGTGGCTGGGAAACCAAAATCACCTGTCCGCGGAACTCCTGCGGCGCCGGATGCTGACCAAACCCCCAGCGTTCATCCGCGGGGATGGATGAAAAGTCCATCGCATAAGGACTATCCAAATTCACAATACTGATTTTTTTCTGTGCCCCTTTATGCGGCTTATTCATTAACTGGACAAACAACTCCTGCTTGGCGTGCTTGTATGCCTCAAACCCTCCATGCGCTTCCAAATGCTCACGTGAAAGATTCGTAAAAACCGCAACATCGTAATTGATGCCGCGATGCCGCGATTGCAAGATGCCCTCTGATGACGTTTCAATAACCGCGTGAGTACAGCCACTCCGCACCATGTCCCGCAACATACGCTGAAGACGAAACCGCCCCAGCATCGTCATCTTTGTATCATTCAGCCATTCTCGCTCGCCAATCTTGAAATAAACCGTGGATGTGAGCCCCACGCACGCACCGCCTGCCTCCAATGCTTTCGCAATCAAATATGAGGTCGTTGATTTTCCCCGAGTTCCGGTCACGCCAATCACCACGAGACGCCGCGAAGGAAACCCCTCCCAGGCGGCGGCCAGCCACGACAATACCCGATGATACAACAATATCCTGTCCTTCGGAATCAACTTTTTCAAAAATTGTTTCATGGTTGTTTGAGCATCGCTCGAATCTTTGATAGGTCTTCTTCAATTTGCGCGCGTAGTTTCTCGGAATCCGTAAATGCGCTCATCTCACGGATCTTTGCGACGACCGTACATTGAAGCCGCTCGCCGTAGAGATTCCCCTGAAAATCAAGCAGATAAACCTCGCAACAATCGTTAAGCCCTGGTGCGCCAATGATCACCGCGCTAAGGTACCTTCTTCCAGAAACCTCTGCCCACCCGGCGTAGACGCCCGTTGAAAACTCCCGCGCGCGGTGGGTGGGAACGTTGGCTGTAGGGTACCCCAAGAGACGCCCTTTGCCGCGGCCGGATGCCACCACGCCTTCAAACTGGAATAAAACCGGTAGGGAATCCATGCCATCTATTTTAATCCAATCCCCGTTGAAATGAAAAGTCCAGACCTCCGGCTTTGATCGAACGCGAAAAATCCCGGCGAAACCGCTGTGGAACCTTTACTGTTGAACACCCGCACTTGGGGACCGCCGGCCGAACCGGTTCCCGTCACGATTTCCTCTTGTCCATCTTGATTCAAATCCCCAGCTGCGACGACAATTCCATTGTGCAAACTGGAGGGATAGGCCATAAACCCAGGCGTGTCCACGCTGCCTCCAGTTCGATTGAACACCCGCACTTGGGGACCGCCGGCCGAGAGAACGCCGGTGATGATCTCATCTTTTCCATCTTCATTCACATCTCCGGCCGCGACCGTCACCCCGCCGCGGAACGTAGACGCATACGCAAGAAAACCACCGTGGTTCAGCGTTCCATTCCCATTGTAAATCCGAACATGCGGGCCACCGCCCGGACCTGCGGCCGTGATGATTTCATCCACGCCGTCCCCATTCACATCCCCCACCGCCACGCGAACTCCGCCACGAAAACCGGAAGGATACGGAAAAAAACTTGTAAGCTCTTGTCCTGTTCGGGTAAAAACGCGCACATGCGGGCCACCGCCCTCCATGGTTCCGGTCACGATTTCACCAAATCCATCTCCATTGACATCGCCAGCCGCAACCGTGACGCCTTTTTTGTATGAACTTGCATAGGCCATAAACCCATCGGTATCAATCACGGGTTGACCAAGTTTATTGAAAATTCGAACATGCGGGCCACCGCCCGGACCTGCGGCCGTGATGATCTCGTCGTTTCCATCTCCGTTCAAATCATACACCGCATGCTGAACGCCTCCACGAAATCCTGTAGCGTACGCATAAAATTGATTCACGAGCGATCCACTGCTTGTCAAAATCTTCACGAGGGGCTCTCCGCCACGACCCAATGACGCGACAATATACACCGCGGCCGTAAAATTCCCGGTGATTTCCGGACTTCGCGCGCTTTCGACTTGATTTGTATCCACAGCAGAAACCACGTAGTGAACCTCCTGATTGCGGGGAATGGAACGATCTTCATAGGTATTGGTTCCGGCGGGAATATCTTTTACATACGCATAGGGGCCGCTGCTCGTCATCCCGCGATAAATGCGATGGGAGAGGAGGTGGCTATCGGCGGATGGCGTCCACCGCAACCGCAATCCGCGCGCTGTTTGAGAAACCGCGACATTGGTCTGCCGCGCGACCACGTTATCCAATCGTAGGGAAAATGATGAAATGGTGGAGACATTGTCCGATCCGTCCGCCGCCTGAACGCGGAGGTAATAGGTGACATCGTCGGCGGATAATCCGGACACCGTAAAGGAACTTCCGGTCTGGAAATCTCCCGCAAAGTGCGGATCCGCGCCAGCATCCGTCCCAAAGTAAACATAGTATCCCGCGACACCGGTTCCCGCATCCGCACTACCGCTCCAGCTGAAATACGGCGACCCATCCGCCACGCGCGTTCCTGCGGTCAACTGGACGCGTTCGCTTTGATCCTCATAACTTTTGATGCTTAGCGCGGTTGGGATGTTCCCATCGTAAAAAATCGCATCACAATACACCGGAGACTCGTTCTGGCCCAAATCTTTATATTTCACGCAGACGTACTTTGTGCCGTCCGAGGACGTACCGCCGGTCACGCTGTCCGTCATATTCCATGTTTTAGATCCCGCATAGCTTTCGTAGGCGGCAAAATCCACGCCATTATTTGACAGCGCCATCGTCCGAACCGTTCCCCCACCATCCGCAGCCGAAAGCGTTAAGGTTACCGTACTGGAGCTCGTGCGATCCGCTCCCTGCTCAATCGAAATGGATCCACTGGGCGGGATTGAATCTCCAAGCGCGGCAGATGCGGCGCCGGCGAGATCGAGTAAACCATAACCGTAGCGTGTATCAAATCCCGAGTCTCCAAGATCTCGCGCGGTTTGCGTCAATAGGTCTTTCACATTCGCCGCCACAACCTGATTCGCAAGCAGCCAAGCCGCCGCGCCAGAAACGTGCGGAGCCGCCATGGACGTCCCCTGAAAATAGTAATACGAAAACGTCCGGAAATCGGCCTCATTTTCACCTGTTGCAGGATTATCTTGTGCAAACGTTTGCTGAAGAATACCATCCGCGAACCCGTCGGCATTCTGATCTACTCCAAGATCGCCTCCCGGAGCAACCAAATCCACGGCATTGCCATAATTCGAGTACGCCGTCAGCGTGGCATCGTAGCGTGTTGCGCCTACGGCAATCACTTCCTCATACGCCGCAGGATAGGAAATACTCGCCAAGCCGCTATTCCCCGTTGCCGCCACCATAATCACTCCCGCCACAGCCGCGTTTTCAACGGCTTCCGTCAGAACCTCCGTCTGCGGCCCCTCTAAACTCATACTGATCACATCCGCGCCGTTGTTCATCGCAAAGGCAATTCCTCGGGCGACATTGGACATATGCCCGCTTCCATCCGAACCCAACACCTTAATGGGCATGATCGTGGTTTTGAATGCAATCCCCGCTGTTCCGTTGATGTTATTCGTGCTTTGAGCAATGGTTCCCGCAACATGCGTCCCATGCGCATTATCGTCATTCGGATGGGAGTCCTCATTCGCAAAATCATAACCGGCGGTAAACGCCGTATCCGCCAAATCTGGAGCCTTCAAAAAATTCCCATAGTCCTCGTAAGCAACACCGGTATCAATGATCGCAACAACCACCGAGGGATCCCCGCCATAATTCGGCGCGGACGCGTCGTACTCCCATGCTTCGGGAAGATTAATGTCGGAGTTATTGGAACTCGTGTTATGAAAATTCCACTGTCGGCCAAAATATTCGTCATTCGGCGTGAAGGTGACGCTCGCGGCCACATCCGGCTCTGCGAATCGAACATGGGGATCCTTCTGATATTTTTCCGCAAGCGCAAAAAGATCCGCCTTTGGATCCACCTCCAATACAAACGTTCCTGCCTGCTCCAGCGTTAGCTCTCCAACCGAAGGCGTATACAACGGCGTCATGCTCCGAACCCCTGCCGTTGCATTGAGCGCCTGCAGACTGGCGATGGTTCGCGGGTCTCCCGCGCGCTGCACGGAGACATCTGCAATCCTCACCTTTAATGGATGAAGCCCAATAATCAAACGCCCCGGCGCAACACGGGGGTTTATTGAAGAGGGTAAGGACGAAGCCGCAGATGGCATCCCATCCTCATTTGCCGCGCTCGTGAACGGCCACACCGCGCTTCCGACAAACAACATTCCAAGACCGAGAACCAGCAGTCCAGTCCAGCTAATTCGAAAATATTTCATGAAAACGGAATTTTATTTTATGGTTGTATTATAGCACAAAAAAACATATCTGTCGAATATTGTATTGCGAATACCTATGCCATTCTGGTGCAGAGCTATCAAACCGCAATCTCGCCCCCTGCGCGTGCGGGATTCTTCTCTTTTTGCTTGAGGACTTCAGCCTTGATCGGACAAATCTCCAAAAAATCGCATGGGCAGTAGGGATTCATCCGCGCGGGAAATTCTTGATCCTGCGAAAGCGTGTGGATCTTTTTTTTCACCACTGCGATCGCTTCCGCAAAATCCTCTTCTTGGATCTCCAGCGTTTTCCAGGTGTAATTTTGAAGGTAGAGATAAGATGCCCGAACAACCGGCCGACCCGTTTTTGCCTGCATGATGATCGCATACAAGACGAGTTGAAGATTGGAGATGCGCTCCTCGTCAAGTTTACCGGTTTTATAATCAATCACATGAAGGCCATCGGCTTCCTCATCCACGCGATCTACGCGGCCGAGGAGCTTCCACTCGTTCTCGAGAATGGTCTCGTAATAATCCTCCAACAACACCGGTTGAATGGAAAAATCCGTTTTGTAGCAAAACAATCGAAGCATCTGGAGGGCGCGGATGCCGTAAACGCGCTCTTCTTCTCGCGACGAAAATCCTGCACGGTTTTCTCGCCAGCGTTTCCGGAGAATTTTTTCCGCGATCGCATACCCGCGATCGCTCGCCGCAACAGTCTCAAACAAATCTTTGAGCGTGTTATGGATATGGGCACCCATGGTGAGATACGGCTTTGGGGTTTTGTATTGATCGGAACATTGATCCACATACACAAACTTGTACTGCCGCGGGCATTGGTCGTAGAGCTGAAGTTTGAATGGAGAGATCTTTAACATAGAGGTATCATACTCTACGTTCGACGCAGAATCAAAAAAACCGCCCTAAGCACAGCCAGGGACGGCAACACACGAAATCTTCCCATCTCTTTCTTCCATCGAGACGATCTCGGCGAGGATACGATGAAAAACCCGGCGAGAGAAGAGAAAATCCGTATGACTCACCCCCGGGAGCACGACGGCATTCGGCAGCCGAAAATCCGGCGGCGCCAAGCAATCATGCGCCCCGAAGAGCGCGCGGAAATTCGCCGGATGCTCGTCCACAAGATACCGGACGATGTCATCCATCTTGGAAGGAAACCCGGGCGCGAAATCTCCCACGGTTTCGATGAGAAATGCCGCCGGAAGCGCGAGCGGCGTCCGCAGAGACGGAAGCGCGAGCGCAAGGCACAAATCCACGACATCCCCGTGGCGACGATTGACCTCAGCCGCAACCGCCGCTCCCCACGAGTGCCCGATCAGGATGAAACGATGATGCTGAAAGTGCTGACGCGCTTCCTGGACGCGCTGGGAGACGATATTGGCGCCATCCTCCACCGTGGGGGTGTACGTCCCTTTCGGAAAGATGCGGACGTTGAACCCGCGCCGATGCAGGAAATTTGCCAAGGGAACCATCGCGAGGTACGTTTCTGCAACACCGGGAACGAGGTAGATGACTCCTCGATACCCGTTGTGCGTGTCGTAGTAGTCGAGCCAGTCCCCGATGAGGTTGTAGAGCAGCCACTTCGGGATATTCCGACCTTCGTGAAGCACGGCCGATCCCAACGTGGAAGGAAAGGCAAGTGCGCCGCGGAGCAGTGCCGCAATCTCCATCCGTCACCTCCCTTTTCGCAAACGCCCGGATCAATACCCTCTCACACCGGTCTGGGGGTATTATGAACACAAAGCCCAAACCTGTCCAGAACAGTAATGTAAACTTTTTCACTGATGTCATTCTGATCCCCGATTTATCGGGACGAAGAATCTCGTTTCCAAAAGATCCTTCGGCTCACTCCGTTCACTCAAGATGACGTACCTTGCCTTCAGGATGACACAACCTTAGTATAAATTTCCAGAAGCCTCTGCCCGATCCGCGCAAGATCATGTTCCTGCACCGCGACAAACGCGGACTCTGCGAACGCCTTCCGGAGTGAGGAATCCACAAGCATGTGTTGAAGCGTCGGGACGAACTGGCGATTGTCCGAAACGAGAATTGCGGTTCTGCCGTCCACAAGAAAGTCATGATACGCTTCAAGGTCTCGAGCCACAATGGGTCGCTGTGCCGCCATGGCTTCCAGAAGCACGATGCCCTGATTTTCTCCATACGACGGGAAAAAAAACAGATCCGCGCCGGAAAAAACATCCCGAATATCCTTCACGTATCCGAGATAATGAACATTCGCGGGAGGATTCTTGAGCAGGCAGTTCATTTTTCGCTGCCCCATTGTGAGATGCGGATAATTCTTTCCCACCCAAAAAAAATGCGTATGAGGAAGCGCGGAAGCCGCCTGCAAAAAATCCATGACGCCCTTGCGGAGAAAAACATGACCGACGCAGAAGACGGCCACATCGTCATCGGACAGCCCCCATTGCGCCCGAAACGCGCTTCGACGCGCGGAATCCGGCGCATACGCCGCAACATCCACCCCGTTACTGATCGGATAAATCGGCGCGGTGACGCCATACGATGCCACGAGATTTTTTGTGTAAACAGAAGGGGAACACAACGCATCTGCACGCCGATAAAACGACGCCAAGTAAACCCTAAAGAGCGGCGCGATGAGATTGCTTCCACGAAAGCTGTTCAAAAAATCCTCGCGGGTGGTGTGCGTATGAACGATGACTTTTTTTCCGATGGCTTGAGCCCGCCGGAGCAGGTGCCGGGACTGCAAACCAAAAAAATTCAAATGAACAAGATCGCATTTTTCAAGATCTTCGACGTCCTTCAAGATGGTTATCCCCACAAGCTGTGCGGCGCGCGTCAAATGCGCATACGCCGTTCCGATGCCGGAAATCTTCGTCAACTTCGACCATTCTTGAAAGAATAATACCCGCATCTTTATTAGGATCGTTCAATCATCAACCGTCGGATCCGCCGACCGATCCGATGGACGAGCTTTTGAGGCTTGGCGGCAACAAGATCCCGATCAATCGCCTCTAGTCGTTCGACCGTTTTCATCACGTCGTGCTTTTGCGCGATCGCAAGACTGCGAACGGCGCACTGCTTGCGCATACGATCGTCCGTCAGCAAACGAATGGCATTCTGGGCGAGCGCCACAGGATTTTTAGGGGGGAACGTCAAACCGTTTTTGTCCACGAGCTCTGGAGCGGCACTATCCTTTCCCGCCGACACAAGCACTGGTAATCCCGATGCCATCGCCTCCAAAAGAACCATGCTCTGCAATTCCACGTACGACGGCTGAACAAAAAGGTCTCCAAGTCCATAGATCTTCGGAAGATCTTCATCTGAGACAAACCCCGTGAAGGTGACTGCGGATTGCAGATGCAACGAAACAACAAGTTTTTTAAGTGCCGCCTCTTGTGTTCCCTTCCCCACGATCACCAGATGCGCATTCGGAATCGCCTGGACAATCTGCGGCAGAGCGCGTACGACTTCCTCTAAATGCTTTTCCGGATCCAACCGCCCAACATACAGCAGGACTTTTTTTTCATGCACATGCCACGCGCGTCGCAAGATTTTAACATCCCGAGGATGAAAAATTGAACGATCCACGCCATTGCTCACGACCACTGCCGGGGAAGTCAATCCTCGATCCAACAACACCCGTCGCGCAAAAACCGATGGAAAAACGACAACATCTGCATCATTATAGAACCATGTCAAATATTTATTGATGACCGGTGACATCGCTTTCATCTGAATCCCAAGATTTTCCAAAATATTCTCTGCTTGGAGATGGGAATGCGCCACCACGGGAAGGTTCAGCGTCTTGGCCGCCACCAATGCAGAGAACCCCAAAAAAGTTGTTTCATTGATATGCACCACCTCCACTCGATGCTTCTTCAACGCCTGAAAAACCGGCATGAAGAATGGTAATGCGAAATATGCATCGCGGTGTGTAGGCAAAGGGACGCCGCGAAACCTGCGAAATGTAATACGAGGAAAATGAGCGACCTGTTGGTTACGCTTGGAGGCAGAGGTTAAAAACAACACCTCCTGCCCCCGCCGGGCAAACAACACAGTCAATCGCTCCACCGATCGCGCCGCGCCACTTACCAAGGAAAATCCTGTATCCGAGACCATCGCAATCCGCATAGGTCACAAGGTTAACGATGAGCCTCTTGTAAATAGAAATCGGCAAGCTGGCGAAAAATACGAATCTGCTCCGAACGCGCTTCCGGCGGAAAATAAACGCCGGGCTTGGAGTTCATCTCGACGATAAAGGGCTGTTTGCGGCGATCGAACATCACATCAACACTAAAAAAAGTGGGATTAAAACCCTGAAAAACATTCTGAACCTGCTGAAAAATAGGACGAAGGGTCGCTGGGAGCTTTCGGAGGGACATCATCGTCATCGTCCCCCCTTGAGCAATATTTGCGACAAGCTTTCCCGACTCCGGCTGACGAATATATGCGTAAAATGGTTTAGTATTGAGGAAATGGATACGAAGATCATGGACACCGCGGCTGACCCCGGGAACTCCGCTGGCAGTATCCTTAAACACTTGAACTAGGCTAGGTCGAACGATCCGCTGTTTTCGAGCGGCGGCTTTGGGGAGAATCCAAACATCCTGCCCTCCCGTTCCAACAACCGGTTTAATGACCGCAAATGTTCCCGAAATTTTATCAAGCGCCGCCACCATTTCCGAAGTCGTTCGGACAAAAAAAGTTTTTGGAAAAAATTTCTGAAAAAGGAGGGTCGTCAAATACTTATCGTTCATGAGAATCTCGGCTCGAAATCGGTTGACAACCGTGAATCGCTGCTCCAGCCGATTAAGAACCAAACGAGAAGGCAGTGTGTAGCCAAATGCACATTTATTTTCAATGATGTTCGGCATGTACGGTCCAACGCGCTTCCATTGACCATCGTGGTAGCTCCACCCTTTGGTAAACCTTTTTCCATCATACCACTGAACGGAAGACCGAATGATGGAAAGCCCTCGTTCTCGCGCAAGCTCATAGAATAGCTCATACGCAGAACGATATTTCAGATCTGAAATCGGGATCACCTGATTCCAATCATCGCCGGGATAAACCATCGCCAGAATCGTTTTCATGCAACCATCGCTATCAAATGAATATCCTTCATTATATCAAAAATCCGTGGATCCGCTACTCTCTGGTATTTCTCGAAATCCAATCCGCAAAATCGCACCCAACAACATGACAACGCCAACCCACTGCGTCCAGGAGAGCCGCCCGTCAAAATAAAAATAATCAAGGAAAAGCGCGGAAATCGGCCAGAACAACTCCGCAATCGTAGACACGCGGGCAGGCACCCAACTTAACCCCCGGTAGTAGATCACCATCGCCACCATACCGGTAGTCAGCGCAATCGCAAGGAGCATCTGCCATTGGGTTCCCGTCATGGTCATCACCGCGGACGTACCACCCAATGCCCAAAGAAACGGGATCGCAAACACGATGGTCGCGGCAAATCGTAAACCAACCATAAGCGGATAGGAAACGCGAAGCAACCCGTACCGACTAAATGCCGTGGAGGTTCCCCATGCCACGGCCGCAAGAAACGCGAAGAGCGCAGCTATGATCTCTCCAGAATTTTTTTGCCAGCTCACCGTGAGATCCGGAAACGTCACCACATAGGCCGCAAGGAGCGCCAACGCCGCCCATGCCAAGAAACTTTTTGTGATCCGTTCCTTCAAGAGAATTGCCGCTACAAAAATCGCAAAAATGGGCTGGAGTTTTTGAACCAATACCACCACCGAAAACGGGATGTACGAAATTTTTCCCAGCGCCGTTGTATAAAAAAGCGTTCCAAGAACGCCGCTCAAAAGCGCGATCACGCCAATGATCAGCCAGGTTGGGCGATCAATCTTTTGAATCTCCTTTCGGTATCGGAATAAAAATGGAGCAAGGAGAATAAATCCGATCACATGCTCCAAGAAAACGATCGTGATCGGTGGAAGCACATAGAGTTCGCGCCGCAGGAGTCCATCTAAACTCCAAAGGAACGCCGCGCCCATCACCACGAGAAATCCCCACTTGATTTGTTTTGACATAGACAAATAATCCGAAGATTATTCGGGGCGATGAACGAATCACAACAGCACAACGACCCGCTGTCGCGATTTTTCCTTCTTTCATCCCGACTTTACGGTCGGCTAAGGATTCTCACCTTGTCCTGCCCCTCATGGTACTGAAGGACTCGTCGGCTACCACGGCTCGACAGCCATAGATCACGACCGATTGGGAATTTCACCCGACCCCGAAGGAATAAATTTGAGGAAAGTATACTGCACGGCCTCGGTTTAGTCAAAAAAACGGAACCGGATGATGACGGTTCCTAGGCGGCCACGGCTTCGCGACACTCCCCGAGCGGCTCGAAATACTGGACGATGCGACGCTCGTAATCCTCCGAGCGCTCGCCGTTCCTCGGCCGGATGATCCGCGTGACGTCCTTCTGGAGCGAATCCGGAACGATCCCGTCACTGCTGGCGTCCGTGAAACATTTCGGGAAACGCCCGCGCAACTGAACGAGAACCTCCAGCTTGCGAGCCATGACGAGCGAGACGCGCACGTACGGATCGTCGAGCGCAGCGATCGCACTCCAATTCTTCTGCATGCTACCTCCCGAGCAGAAGGATACCAAAAACGTACACTGTTCGGATGCTATCACCAAAATCCAGAGGCGTCAAGCCCGAGGACGGCGGATCATTCCTGCTACAACATAGAATACCACAATGGCCACCGCGACCATCCAATTAACAAACGCAAACCCAACCACGAGAACGACTCCAACCAAAAGGAGGAGGAGAAAAGCAAGGTGCTTGATTTTGTCCGTTGATTGTTTGATCATTTCTCTGTCTCGTCAACATCCGGCGGCGTAGCGTCCGTGGAAAACTTCTTTTTGATGACCTCAACCCGTTGCTCAACTTCGCGGAGCTTTGCTTTCAGCTGATTGGCGAGCACCAACCCGCGCTCAAACTTTTCCAAACTTTCATCCAGATCGAGGTGGTCGTTTTCAAAAGCCTCCGTCATCTTTTCTAACTCTTCAAACGCCTTCCCAAATTGAAACTTTGATGATTTTGTCATAAACGGGAATCTACGGTTGAAATAAATTGACCATCTCGAAGACGGGTTTGAACTTTCTGTCCCGGACGTAGATCGCCCACCCCCTTCACCCGATGCCCCGCCAAATCCATGGTTAAACTGTATCCTCGTTCCAGAACGGCTTGTGGGCTCAAGCTTTTTAAAAGTTGAATGGCTGACAACAACCGCTCTCGGCGATGAAAAAGAAACTGGGATAAGTTTGTCTGCAAATCTGCAACGGCATCCTGCAATTTCTGACGATTGATGTCCATCTGACTCAAAAAACCTTGAACATGAAACTCCAGCGCGCGCTCCAAATGCTCCAAGCGCTCTTGGGGTTTCCGCAGTCCGCCTTCCATTCCCGCCAATGCCTGATGCACAAGAAGGTAGGCAGATTGAAGTTGGGCGCTCACTGCGTGATATTGCCCCCGTAACATTTGATCAATCTGATAAGCAACATCTCGACGATCCAAAACTGCCCGCTCCGCCGCATTGGATGGCGTAGACCCGCGTTGATCTGCCGCCAACTCCACCAGGGTTTGATCCCGCTCATGCCCAATGGCGGCAATCACGGGAATTTGGGATCCAAAAACCGCTCGGACAACCCCCTCATCGTTAAACGCCTGAAGATCCTCTAGCGATCCGCCGCCACGAGTCATAATTATCACATCCGTATCTGGATAATCTTCATTACAGCGCCCAACCGCCTCAATGAGATCCGCCACAGCTTCCCGACCCTGTACGCGAACGGGAAACAGACGAATCGTGAGCGGAGAAAACCGATTTTTTAGGATCCGAAGAACATCGGTGTATGCGGCGGCATCCGGGGATGTGATCAACGCGATCACCCGAGGGAACCGAGGAAGCGGCCGCTTCCTTCGATCGTCGAACAGCCCCTCCGCGGATAGACGACGCTTCATCTCTTCAAATTGCCGCTGAAGCGCCCCCGCTCCCACTAATTCCACGCCACGCACCTGAACATGAAACCGTCCGGTTTTCACAAAAAGGTTCGGACTTCCGGTCACGCGGATTTCCATCCCATCCTCAAGCGTGACCCCAAGACGATCAAACTGAAACTTCATAAGAAAACAACTGACGGCACTGTTTTTGTCCTTCAGCTCAAAAAAAATAAAACGACCCTGGGTCTCATGAAAATCACTCACCTCCCCCTGCACGGTCACCGTGATTTCCGAAAGCAGCTCTCGCACCTCATGCACAAATTCCGAGACGGTATAGATCCGCATAACATTTATGAGCGGAATTTGATTGCGAGATCATAAAGCATCTCTTCCATCCGCTTGAGATTCCGTTTTGCATCATCGAATTTTTGCCGGAGCTTCCCTGTCAAATCCATCTTCACGAGTTCTCCCATAATCGTCTCCACGGACGCGTAGTATTTATGAACTTCCGTATGGCGTCCCTTGGTCACGGCAAGAACACTATATCGAACGAGTTCGCCGGTCAGATCGCATAACCCGCCGAGAAGGAGTTCATAATCTAAGGGCAGATGCGGGATCCGGTCAATCTTTTTTCCTTCAAGGAGCATTAGAAAATATTTTGCCTCAACATACTCCTCCAAAGCTGCTCGCAGGGATCCTTCATTCACCAACAGGGAATGTTTTGCTGTCCATCGAGAAGCTATGGCAATCTGCTTCTCCGCCTCCTCGAGTAAGGTCTTTGCTACCAAACGATCTTCCCGATGACAAGCAAAAATCGCCTGCTTGGAGGCGGTGAGCGCTTTCCGCGAAACGCCAATGATAACATCACGACCTTCACGGAACACCTGATGCTCTTTCTGCAATTTTCGAAAAAAGGAGGATTGAATCATCGTAAGCAAAGCATACCACACTTTCACGTTCTTTGCACCTTCAAACCCAAAAGAGCCGCCTGACCGGCGACCCTTTTATTCATTCGGAAATCCTCTTACTCGGCGATATTCACACCTCCCTTAAAGCTCTGGCCAAATCCCCAGAACCACTTGGAGAGCGTCCGTTTTCCGGTCGTCGAGCTGTAGTCATAAACGCGGACATTCGGACCCGAACCTGCGCGAGGAGCCACGACCATTTCAACATCACCATTGCCATCCACATCCAAGGCCGCGATATTGACACCGGTCTTCATCTTTGCGTCGTACGGCATTCCCCATTCGAGCAACTTCATCTTTGTGCTTGCGGTTGCGTCATAGGTATAGGTTCGAACGTTTGGACCGCCATTGCCCATCGGAGCTGTCATAACCTCGTTGCCACCCGATCCGTTGAAATCTCCGACCGCAATTTCTACACCGCCTTTGTAGGTTGCGTCGTACGCCATAAACCAACCCACGCGCTCAAATTTCGACGTTGTTGTGTTCCACTTGTAAATCTGGACATTCGGACTGCCCTTGGACGCGATGGCAGTGACGATATCCGCGCGAGTATCCCCGTCCACATCGCCCATTTTGACATTGAGCATGCCTCGGAAACTCGAAGCAAACGGCATATACCAGTTCAGAAGCGAAACTTTGTTATCTGTCCCGACCGTGTAGACGCGGATATTCGGCCCGCCGTTATCGTACGGCCAGGTCACAATATCTGCCCGACCGTCACCATTGACATCCCCAGCCGCAACACCGACGCCTCCTTTGAAGCTCGAGGCAAAGGGTCCAAACCAGGTGACAAGATCAAATTTTGATGTTGTGGTGTTCCACGTGTAGATCCGAACATTCGATCCGCCGCCGCCTCGATGTCCGATGATAATTTCATCACTGCCATCCGCATTGACATCTCCGACGGTTGCGGTAAGTCCGCTCTTGAATCCTTGATCGTAGGCAAAAAATTGCCCAACGAGCGTTCCATCCGCGCGGAAGACGCGAACATGCGAGGCGAGTTTTGAAGTCGGATAGGTGACGAGCTCGAGAGCGCCGTCATTATCCACATCCGCCCAAACCACTCCGAATCCGCCTTTCAAGGTTGCCGCATACGCATTGAACTGCTTCTGGCGGACACCCTGACGGTTATAGATCTGGACATTCGGACCACCGCCACTGGCTGGAGTCAGGGCAATGTTCTCGGTCACCGCCGTGCTCGAAATGGAATCGCTATCACTTGTTGAGGATCCACTCTGACGGGTTGCTGTAAACTTTGAGAACGAGGTCGTTGTTCCGGTGATCGTTGCATTTTCCTCGTCCACCACGACGCTTCCCATATCATCATACCCCCCCGTTGTTTCGTTGTAGATATTCATTTCGACCTGTCCGAGATCAATTCCCGCATCCTCAATTTCCTCTGGAACGAGATGCCGAGTAATCGTCACATTGCTGGACGCGGTCGTCAACGGACTGTCTGCGCTATCCACAACATCAATATTCAACGCAAGATCCAACGGAATTTGATCCTTTAGAATCGGGACGCTCGTATCCGGCGAAATCGTTGCGCGCACCGTGCTACTTCCACCATCATCAGAAAACGCGTTCCCCGGAATCGTAATCTCGAATTCCGGAATTTGCTTGCCGGTTGTCGAATCGGTAATTTCTCCAATCGAGATCACTTTCGTGCTCGAAGGATCCCAGGATTCAGTCACCGTGTCAAAGAGATCGCGTTTATCCTCAAGGATGATCGTTCCAAGATCATAGCTCTTTTTTTTCTCGAAGGTATCCATGCTCACAAAATCCGACTGGGAGAACCTCCCTTCAAACGGATCGTGGGAATCGCACATGATGTTCCAAGAAATTCCCGAACCCGCGAAAATTGGAATGTTAATGGTTCCACCACTCACCTCATTGCCGGTAAATAATCCGGATCCCGCAAATCCGCCGCAGAACGCAAACGGAGGCGTGGATTTATCTGTGCGTTGAAGCTTCCCCGTCAAGTAACCATCCGGCTCACTGAATTTGAAGTTGAGTCCACTCACATCCCCATTGACCGTGGAAACATCCTGTCCCGCCGGCGGCATCAACACTTTGTCCAAGCTCGAGCCGAAGGTGGGGCGGAACGCATGAACTTTCACACCCGAAAGTTTGATATAAGGAATATTGAATTCCCCGGTTTGTGGATTCGCTTCTCCGCCGCTCATAATGACATCACCGGAGTCGAAATTTTCTCCTTTCAATTCCTTCATCATGTCACCATTACTCACTTCCACAAAAGCAAACATCGGTTTTCCGTCCGGACCAACAACCTTTCCACTGATGGTTGTAGTCGCTTTATAGACGCGATGAACTTTTTTTGCGGTCGCGCCATCCGCAACCGTCACCGAGTTCCCGATACCAGGAGGTGTTGGGAGATAGGTTGTGGTGTCCGAAGATGTGCCTGCGCCAACAACATAGCTGGTTACCTTCACCCCATTCTCAAAGCTCACGGTTCCTTGTGGGAGTGACGTTTTCCCGCCCGGGGGAGGGGTTCCTCCAGGAGGAGGTGCTCCAAAAAAATCTTTCGGGTCGCAATTTGGAACTTCTGGCGGACATTTAAAATCCTCAAACTCCTTTTCGTCAAAACCTTCCATGTCTTTACAATCCGGGAAATCTGGCGGACAGTCCCCAAAAAAATCTTCCTCTTTAGGACCAGACGGAGGGGTTCCTCCAGGCTGGTCATTCGGACCGAAGTGCTCGCCTCCCGGTCCAGGACCTTCTTCACCACCCGGACCCATAGGACCACCCGGACCTTTTTCACCTGCAGACCCAAACAAATGAACATCGTAATTATACGTTCCGGCCGCAACCGTCACGTTTGCAATCCCAGTATCCGAATCAATTTGTCCATGATAGAAGAGCATCTTTGTTGGGTTCATAAGGAAGACCTCTCCATCCTTCCCAGTCACCGTATTTCCATCCTGATCCTGGACAAGCACCTGAACTGTGGAATTATCCTTAACCATGGCAACATTAACCTCTTTCGAACCCGCGGACGGCGTCACCACAACATCTTCCGCCGGGGAATACGTCACATCGCTCCCACCAGAACCGAACATGTCCCGTTCCACATGCACGCTGACATTATATTTAACACCCGCAATGACCGGAATCTCGGCTGTGCCACCAAATCCCGGTGCACCAAAGATTCCACCGCGACCAAAATCTGCGCCATCCTTCCGCGCTTCCGCGAAGAAATTCAATTTATCAAGCGGCGCGCCCGTGGACGTCACAGGATGAACCCGCAGGGTTGCATCGGTTTTTTTGACCGAGAGATTCACTCCGGTCACGGTCGCATCATCCCCCACCTCTACCGTTTTCGGTTCTCCGGTGTAGACGTAATTATTCTGTCCGCCGCGATCCAATTCCACGTTGTACTTTTTTTCATCCGCAACGTAGAGGGTATATGTTCCGTCTGTTCCCGTGGCGCCAAATGCCATTTTTCCTGGGCCTCCAGGCATGGGACCTGAACCTCCTGGGCCTCCAGGACCCTTTGTGCCGCCAACATCTCCAACAGGGAATGCCATGACGCGCACATCCGCTGCTGCTGTTGTCGTACCGTCCAGCGTAATCGTCCCTTTAATTTTCCCTTTCAATTCTTCTGGCTTAATCACTCCCACATCCAACGACTCGTCTGGCTTCAATTCCACACGCTTCGCCGGGAAATTGTATTGATTAAATGAATTTGCAAACACCTCCAACTCGTACGCTTGCCCGCCGGTGACGTTAATCGTAAACGCGCCGCTGGAATCCGTTGTTCCGCTGTACATCGAACCCTCTGTACGCGCGTTCACAAACGCATTAGCCAACCCTGTACCCTTTGGATCCTGTACTTTTCCCGTAATCTTGGAGTTGGTTTTGCTGACAGAAATGGTGAGCGAAATAATTTCGGTCGTCGCATTGTCCGCGAGCGTCACGGTGGTTGGCTTCCCATTCGGCACCCAATCCACGCTCAAAGGCCCGTTCGGCCCCCATCCTGGAGCAACTTCAACGGAGTAGGTGCGACCTTTGCGCACCGAGAGATCCACAATACCGTCGGAATCAAGGGCGGAAAACGTAGAATTTCCGCCGCCGCCGCCAAGCCCCACCTCGAATGCGCGAACCTCTCCCTGCACCACCGGAGTGCTGACGCCCGCGTATTTCACCGTCACGCGAATGGTCTTACTGGAAACGCTCGCAGAAACATTTCCCATATCAACAGGCAGCCCGCTATAGGTCACGTCTTTGCTGTCTGGAGCGATGGTATTGGATGACTGATTTTCGAGAAAATAGCTCACGGTATAGGTTCCATTGGCAACCGCCTGCCCCTGCTGACCAAAAACGACAAATCCGCCGTTTCCAACCGCCTGCCCATTCAAAAACAAAAAGGTTGATTTATTTTGCACATTTACAAACCCTCGCATCCCGTTTCCGGAGGCATCCACGAGTTTCCCAAAAACAACTGGCGTCCCAAACGCCAAGGTCGTTGTTGCATACGTTGCATTCGGTGCGCCTTGCGATGTCATTTCTTCCGGTTGCATCACTGCCGCGGCAACCGCAAATCCTCCATAGGTTGGATTCGTCAATCCCGAAATCTTCACCGAGATTGTCGCTCCTGCCGCAATGGCACTTGATGCTCTCCATTCACCCATGACATTTCCCATCTGATCTGTCGTCAGATTACCCGCGGTCAAGGAACCCGTAACCACCCCTAACGTTGCGCTGGTTGTACCAAATCGGCATGCTGGCTCAACACCACAGGTGGCCTCCACATTGACAAACAGCGTTTCGCCGCTGGCAATGGCAGCTCCCACGGTTGCGGAAATCGTCATCGTGACGTTTGTCGCTCCCGCCGTTGCTGAAGACAACTGAACATTCGTCGCGGCGATATTGTTATCGTTCGCCGCTTGGACGCCTCCCGCACCCACGAATAAGGTCGCGAGTGCGATTGCAGAACCTGCAATCCATCGAACCAAAGGTGAATGACGCATAAATGATCCTTCCTTAGAAGAGCCATCGTTTGCAAGCATGGATGAAACGATTGGCCCCTGAATTAATAATGGACATTTGTTATCCCTCTGTGACTTAAAGACACAGAGATGATTTAAAAAAACAAAAAATCCGCGCAAAAGCGGGGATCCATAAGCAATAATAATTTTCTGGCAAAACCAGTCTTTTTGATGTTGTTTGTTTGTTCTCCTCCGCTCATTGGCCTAAGTTAAAGGCTCAATTTGAGTCAACATCTTCAGTATACATCAAAAAACAAACGGCGTCAACAAAAAATCCTACACACGAGCGCGCGCCACCTCCTGCTCGATGATTTTCTGAACATCTTCCAAGGTCTGGGTGTGATGATCCACAAAAACCGAACGCTCGTGCTCATATTCATCCCCTCGGCGATGGTTTTGAATCACCATAATCTGCGGATGCGTGCGTTTGATCGCATCGGACTCCTCCGCGCGATCGTTGATTAAAATAATATCGCGCTCTCCCTTCTGCAGAACCTCATGCAGGATCGCTTCTTTAGACTTTGTCGTAATCACCCCATTCGGAAAATATTCCTCAAGCCGACAACCACGAATTTTTGCCCGCTGAAGCTCATCCTCGCAAACCGAAAGCAGGGTAACGGCAATGCCCTGTGTCCGCAACCAGTCTAAAAACGGCAAAGCATCGGGATATAAAAACTGCCCCGCGGAACTCGTCACCCGATCGACCGCGGTCTGAAGCTGTTCTCGTGGAACGCCATGAGCCTCCGCCAGGCGAGATAGGTGATCTTTATGCAAATAAACGTATCCCTTCTTATGCGCCTGATACGTTTGTTCCCATTCTTCGCGCGACAAACCAAAAGGCTCCAAGGCATTCAATAAAGCGTCCTTAAACGCGACCGTATCAAACTGAACGTGATCAAAATCAAGAATCACCTTCATAAAGGTATGATATCAAAAAAACGCGCTGTTGTCAAAGGTGAGATCGCTTGATATACTTTGCGCTATGACATCTTCTTCAAGCACTTTTGCTCCTCGGATCGTGACGATTGGAGGAGGTTCTGGCCAGTATGCCGTGCTTCAAAGTCTTATTCGCCTGACGCCGCACATCACCGCGATCGCGTGCATGGTGGACGATGGCGGATCCACCGGTCGGCTCCGACGGGAACTTGGCGTCCGACCTGCGGGAGATCTCCGCCAATGCCTTCTCGCATTGGCAGGCAAAGATGCCCATCCCCATCTGCACGCGCTCATGAACTACCGTTTTCAAGGCGGATCTCTGGATGGACATAATTTTGGAAATCTGCTCTTGGCCGCGTACGAAAAAGTCACGAATAACTTTGTGGAAGCCGTTCAGTATATCGGACACCTCATGCACATCCAGGGAAACGTCTTTCCGGTAACATTAGATGACCAGGTACTCGTCGCAACGCTTGAGGATGACAGTGCGGTCGAGGGTCAGAGGCCGATTGAAGAACAAACAATGCAAAACCGGCTCTTCATTAAAGATCTGAAGCTCAAATCGCCAGTCCGGCTCTATGAGCCCGCTCGAAAAGCCATCCTTGAGGCAGACCTTGTCCTGATCAGCCCAGGATCCATTGTCTCAAGTATTCTCCCAAATTTTCTCGTCCAGAACTTCGTCGAAACGCTTCGCGAAACACCGGCACGTGTTGTTGCGGTATGTAATTTTTTCTCAAAACCTGGACAATACCGCATTGCCTGTGCCGGAGATCTCTTGAGTCTCTACACAACATTCCTCGGCGAAAAAACCCTGGATGCGGCCTTCGTTAATTCTGGAACATTCCCTCCCGAAGTTCTGGAAGTTTCAAAAAACCGCGGGGACACTTTGATCGCCCCAGCAGTTCCCCAAAAGGATCTTCAGATCATCAAAGAAAATTTTGTTGGAGAAAATATCGTCACCTCTCCGCAGGATTACACGCTCCGCAGTCTCGTTCGCCACGACTCCCTTGCGCTCGAGCAAACGATTCGAGCCCTGCTTGCGTGATCATCCCGCAGATCGAAAAAGGCGATAGATCCGATACCAGACCGGGCGGTAAATGAGATCCATCGAGTCGGGATAAACGATCGGCATCCCGCCAAACCCCTGTTTAAACCGCGTAATACCGGCATATTTGTGCTGGGTTTCCCCGGGCGGAGCAATCGCGCCAAAATCGTATTGCGTGCATCCGCGTTCACGGGCGAGCTTGATCGCCTCCCAGTGCAGAACATACGGTGCCATCACGTCGCGCGCGATATTCGTTGAAGCGCCGTGAAGATATGTTGCGGTATTTCCAAAAAAAATCATCATCTGTCCGGCAATCACCCGATCCTGATATCGCGCAAAACCAAACTGAACATGATCCCCTCCAACATCCGCCAGGCGCTGGTAATAATGTTTTGGATAAAACTGAAGATGCTTATGCCCCTCAAGCGCTTTCACGAGCTGATAAAACTGCTCTGCATCTTCCACCTGCCGGCTCCACCGAACCGTTACGATGCGCTTCTCCGCCAATCGAATATTATATCGCGTCTTTGGTTTCATCCCGGAAAGAAGCGCCTCTTCGGTTGGGGTCACATCCAACACCCATCGGATCTGCGGCTGGGTCGCGGGAACGGTTTGAAGGCGAAGGTATTCGGAAAATCGCTCCACCTCCACTCGCGACGGATCCCAACGGAGAAACAGCGCTCGATCCTCCTTCATGGCGGCGTTCACTTGGCTGATGAGCTGTTCCACCACCGACGCGCGCTGATCCAGCGGAAGAGCGTGCTGAAGAATTGGGCCATGCGGACACTGCCAATAATGCAAACCCCATGAGAGTGCACGATCATAACAAAGCATAGACGCAACGATCTCGCCCTCATGTCGGAGCGTAAAAACGCGAGTCCGATGGCCAAGCCGTTCCTGAAATTCCTGCCAAAGCGCGGATTGCAAAAGTTCCGGATCGGCGCGATTCAGTAAAAAGGCGTCTAATTGATGCGGGGAAACATCCATATCTCCTTCCTTATTTGATTATATCATCGAAGCGCGTATAATGAAGTCGTTGATTGAGCAACTCCACCATGATTCCAGCCCTCATTATCATCTCCACACTTGCAAACACGGTTGCCAATGTATTTGTGAAGCACGCGGCATCGAAACTCGAAGGCGTCAACTTGAGTCATCCCATCGCGGTGATTTCCAGTCTGATCACGAATGTGGACATGTACATCGGCATCCTTCTGTTTGGTGTCGGATTTGTTTGTTACGTCGTCCTCCTCTCCCGTCTGCGATTGAACGTCGGATACCCGCTGGAGGCAAGCCTGACATACATCGCCGTCCTTGTTGTCTCTCACTTCTACTTCCGCGAGCTCTTGTCCAGCTGGCAGATGATGGGGATGCTCCTCATTGTTGCTGGCGTCTGGCTCACCTCGACGGGAGGGTAAACGACATCCACTACTGTCATTTTGAACGCTGCAAGGCGATCCGGAATCTATATGATGACTGTTCGCCGAAGGCGAGTCTCCCAGAGGGAGCTGCCTCTGGCATGGCGCCTCTGGCGGAGATCCCGGCTCGTTGGCCGGGATGACAGGAGTTAGGTCTGGGATGACATCTTTTCGACTACCTGCGCTGACCCATGAGCTGAAGCGCGGCTTTGATTTTTTCTTCAATCGTCGAACAATCTTCCGGAATTGCCGTCAAAACTCCGCGCACTTCTTTTGCGGAATAACCCAAAGACTGCATGGCAGAAATGACGTCAGAGTCGTCTCCTCGACCTCCCACGATCCCAACAGATGGGGTATCCAGCTCCTCCATTTTACTACGCAATTCAAGGACGATCCGTTCAGCGGTCTTGCGACCAACGCCCGGAATCTCCACCAAGAGCGCAGTGTCTTTACTGGCGATGGCGGTCTTAATTTCCCCCAGTTCCATGGCATCGAGAATCTGTAGAGCTGTCCGCGGACCAACGCCGGAAACCGCCGTCATCCACTCAAACACCTTCCGATGCTCGAGCGTCGGGACGCCAAAAAGATCCGATGCGTCCTCCCGCACAACATGGACAAGATACCGCTCAATCTCTGTGCCAACACGCAACGCCTCCTGACTATGCGGACCCACCAGGATCTCATACCCAACCCCGCCAACTTCCAGAATGACGGACTTTTCTCCCTTTGCAAGAATCGTCCCTTTAAGATAAGCTAACATACATCTATTGTACCATAAGTCTGTGTCGCCATGAAGTTTAAACTCACTGCGCCATTTCAGCCCACGGGCGATCAACCCCAAGCGATTGAAAAACTCACCCAGGGATTAGCGAGGGGATTTCGCGATCAGACACTCTTGGGCATCACGGGATCCGGAAAAACCTTCACCATGGCTCATGTGATTGCGGCGACCCAACGGCCAACGCTGATTCTTTCGCACAACAAAACCCTTGCCGCACAACTGGCGAGCGAATTTCGAACATTTTTTCCGAAAAATGCCGTCCACTATTTTGTCTCCTACTACGATTATTATCAACCAGAGGCCTATATTCCACGCACAGACACATACATTGAAAAGGAAACGGAGTTGAACGAAGAAATTGACCGCCTCCGCCACGCATCCACACAAGCGATTCTTTCCCGTCGCGACACGATCATTGTCGCATCGGTCTCCTGCATCTACAGCCTGGGTTCCCCGGAGGAATATCAGGGAATGGCCATCACGATCACCCGCGGAACAACCATCCCCCGGACAAAACTTTTCCGCACACTAACGAATATGCAGTACGCGCGAACTGACATGGATTTCAAACGCGGAACCTTTCGCGTGCGCGGAGATCTTGTGGAAATTTATCCGGTCATGGCCGAGCACCAAGCGATTCGTTTGGATTTTTTTGGTGATACATTAGAAAAAATCACGGAAGTAGACGCGCTGACCGGCGAGACGGTCATTCCGTTGGAGACCGTAGATCTTTACCCCGCCCGACACTACATCATGCCGCACGAAAAACTTGTAGCCGTACTGGCGGATATTCGCGCGGATATGGAAAAAGAAGTTGCGGCGCTTGAACAGGAAGGGAAAGCCTTGGAAGCCCACCGCCTGCGACAACGGACGACCTATGACTTAGAGATGATCGAGACGACCGGATTTGTGAGCGGGATTGAAAACTACTCGCGATACTTTGATGGTCGCATCCCCGGCCAGCCTCCGTACACGCTCATGGACTTCTTCCCAAAAGATTACCTCCTGTTTATTGACGAATCGCACATGTCAGTTCCGCAGATTGGCGGGATGAGCGGCGGGGATCGGGCGCGAAAGGAGATGCTTGTCCGTTACGGATTTCGTCTACGTTCCGCGTACGACAACCGACCCCTTCGATTTGAAGAATTTGATCAAAAAATCAATCAGGTTATTTACGTTTCCGCAACACCCAGCAAATACGAAATGGGGAAATCCGAACAAATCGTCGAGCAACTCATTCGACCCACTGGCCTCTTGGATCCGACGATTGAACTCAAACCCACGGAAGGGCAGATTGACGACCTCCTTGCGCAGATTCAAGCGCGCGTTGCCAAGCATCAGCGCGTGCTGGTGACGACGCTCACCAAACGGATGGCCGAAGAGCTCACAGAATATCTCCGCGAAATCGGGATTAAGGTACAGTAACTCCATTCGGACATCACGACGCTCGACCGGCTTGAGATCCTCCGCGATCTTCGTCTTGGGGTCTATGATGTCGTCGTCGGGATCAACCTCCTTCGAGAAGGGCTAGATCTTCCAGAGGTATCGCTTGTGGCGATCCTCGATGCGGATAAAGAAGGATTTTTGCGTTCAACGACCTCGCTCATCCAAACAATTGGGCGGGCGGCTCGGCATGTCGAAGGGCATGTCATCCTGTACGCGGATCGCGTTACGGATTCCATGAAAATCGCAATGGAGGAAACACGGCGGCGGCGGGAAGCTCAAAAACAGCACAACCAGGAACGAGGCATCACACCGAAAACAATAGAGAAGGCGGTGAAAGATGAACGATTAGCTGGCGCAAAGGCTCCAATAGAGGCCGAAACATACCATCTTCCGGAGTTGAAAAAAATGCGTGCCGAAGACCGCCGGCTATTCATCAATGATCTGACGAATCAAATGAACCTTTCGGCGCAAAACTTGGAATTTGAAAAAGCGGCGACCCTGCGAGATCAAATTAACGTCTTAAAACAAATGAGCTGATGACGCGCGTGATGATTTTTGGAACCTACGACATTCTTCACCCCGGGCATCTCGATTTTTTTCGACAGGCCAAACAACACGGCGACGTGCTGATTGCTGTTGTTGCGCGAGATCAAAACGTCGTCCGTATTAAAGGCAAACAACCGGTGCACTCCGAAGAAAAACGGCGCGTGCGGGTGGAAACAGTGCCGGATGTTGATGTTGCTGTGCTCGGAAATTCCGACGATCCCTACCGCATTATTGAGGAATGGCGTCCCGACGTGCTCTGTTTAGGGTACGATCAGCACTCGGACTTCACCAAAGGCCTGGAGGAAGAACTCGAACGCCGCCATCTCCACCCTCCCATCTTCCGCCTCCAGCCTTTTCATCCGGAAATTTACAAATCCTCAAAAATAAAAAACTAATATTCTCCCAGCGTCCGCCCTTGACGGAATCGGAAAAAATCCATAGGATAAGGGAAGTTCCCCTTAATTCCTCGACACCTCGAACACTATGCCGATCAAAAAAAACGCGATGAAAGCCATGCGTCACTCCCGGAAGCGGGCAATTGCCAATCTCGCCCATAAGCGATCCTTAAAACAGCTGGTCAAAACAAGCCAACAACTCATTGCCGCCGGAGACGCAAAAGCCGAGGAAAGCGTAAGGGTAGCCATTCGCGCGCTCGACAAAGCCGCAGAGAATAAAAAACTCCACAAAAATACGGCGGGACGAAAAAAATCACGTCTGCTGAAGCGGCTGAAGGCACTGAAAAAATAGGCCTTACCGCATCGAGCAAACTTTCACAATCAACAAATCCAAGAGGGTTCGCGGATCCCCTTGGGACGTTTTGAGTCTGGCATCAATCGCGCCAAGATCCTCCATCATCTGTTTGAGTTGCGCAAACGAAAACCCCTCCACCTGCCGAAGAGATTTTTGGACAACATAGGGATGGACGCCGATCAAATGCGCGATTGCGCGGTGATCTGACACCCGATCTGCAGCGGCTTTCACCGTAAGCAGTGTCCGAATTTGCCAATTTAACCGTCCCAATAGCGCAATTGGATGCTCTCCCCGATCTAACTGTTCCTCCAGAAGCCGAAGCGCCGCATCCACCCGTTTACTTCCCAACGCGTCAGTCAAGGCAAAAATATTTTCATCCATTTCTCCTTCAACCATCTCCTCTACGTCCCCAGCCACGATCTTCTGCCCGGCTTTGTAATTGGCGAGCTTTTCCAGCTCGCCGGAAAGGCGCCACAAATCCGATCCCGTTTTACTGACCAGCCGTTCGATAGCACGCGGCTCGATCGCCACGCCCATCCGCTGACACTCCGACTCGATCCATCGAACCAACTCAACGCCCGCGAATTTTTCAAACTTCTCCGTGTGCTTGCTTTTCTTTAACGTATTCCACAGCGGCTGTGAACCCTGCAATCCTTTTACCTCCTCCACGAACACAACAATCACATCTTCCTGCGTGGCAAGAGATGGCAAATCTTCCGCAATCTGCGCCGAAACATCCTTACTCCCTTTTTGCGAGAGAACATTCCGCAAAATAACCAATTTCTTTTCCTGAAAGAGCCCGCGGGTATGGACGATCTTCCGCCAATCGTCGAGCGTCAACGCCGAATCCGTTTGAAAAATTTGAAGCCCGCGGTTGTCATGCTTCTGAAGAAATCCCTGCCGAAGTTGTTCAAGACGACAATGAAGCCGAAAGGTTTCTTCGCCGTACAAAAAAATAATCATTTGGAAATTTTTCTCTCTTTTGCAGGATCCACTAAAAACCACTTGAGATCCCGCCGCCCGATGAGGATAGGATGGACCATATCCTGGCGATCATAAATCGAAGCCTTGGTGACGACCTTTCGGCCGGCAAGATAAAAAGTAATAGGGACAAGCATCCGATAACTTCCCCCGTGCGCCGACATCGTCTTATCCACACCAACAATATCCGGATGCTCACGGAGACGCTTCCACATTTTCCCTTCCGACAACTGATCCAATTCCGCGCGTTTGAGCGGATCGGGAATCCCGAAAGAATCATAGTGCCGGATCGCATCCTCAAACCCAAGTTGAATCGCAAGCTCGCGAGTGAGTGACGTCCGACCCGCGCCCGTATCCACCCGCGCCTCCACCTCGATTTCTTGTTGACCTCTCCCCATCAGCTTGACGGTCTCGGTGACCCCCACGACTTGCCGCCCCGTGATTTCTTCCACTTCCTGCTCAATCTCTCCTCCAAAAATTTCTTTTGCGATCCGGATCCCGCGACGCGTCGTCTTCACATGAATCCCCGCGACCCGTTCGAGCCGTTCTCGCAAGGGCGCCCGATTCGCAATCTGAATCGCCAACCCCGGGCGCGCGTTTAACTCCAACACCACCGGCCCCAATTCTTTGTCGATCGCAATGTCCACGCCCAAATACCCCACATTGCTGATTCGCTGTGTCTCAACAGCGATCTCCAAAATATCATTCCAATGCGGAATTTTAAAACCGCTCAAATGAATCTGCGTCCCCGGAATGGTATCAATGACTCCATCGCGATAGACCGCCGTGGTCGTCACGCCCGTCGCGATATCAACTCCTGCACCTATTCCGCCAAGGTGGAGATTCGCTTTTCCCTCGGATTCCTTGGTTGGCAAACGCAACATCGCCATGACTGGAATATGGTTAAACACGATGACGCGAATATCCGGAATGCCTTCAAAGCTATAGGGCTTCATCTCCTTCAGAATCCGAATCCGTTCCTCAAAAAACGCGGAATCTGGAACGTTCGTGAGCGAATAATTTCCATCCATGATGTTCAGAATGTGTGCGACAAGTTCATAAAAATTTAATCGCCGCCCGCGCGCACTGACCCACTGTCCATCTTTCCGCCGGCCAAAAATGACCTTAATTCCCTCCCCGCCGCCGCCCATATTCGGCTTCAAAACAAACGATTCGGGAAGTCGCCCCCATTCAAACTGCTTCAAATCCTGCGGCGACGAAATCACCCCGTAAAGTTTTGGAGTGGGAATATTATGGCGCCGGAGTAGCCGCTTCGTCGCCAGTTTATCATCACACAACCGTTTTGCCCGTTTCCGATTGAAATGGCGAATGTATTCCAGATTCCGGGCATTCATCCCCAGAATGAGTCTACTTTTTCTTAGGGTCGTCAACATATTTTAGCACCTCACGAAATCGAAAATACTCTCGCAAGCGTAGCCCCGTCCAACGACCTAAAAAGGCATTAACAACCAGTGTGAGAAGCACCCACTGCGGATGGTCAAAAAGCAACTCGCGAAACCATATCCACTCCGCGATGAAAAAGCAAAGGATGGAAAGCACAATCGTCTCAATCGTGACGAGCACCGCGGTTCTTTCGCCTTTTTCAATTTGTGTCGAAACGAATCGCTCGACCAAAAGAATAATAATAAGAATCGGAAAAATCGAGGATGAAATGAGCACGGTTCTGCCGGAGTACGCGCCCTCGGCAAAAAGCAAGAGAACGGCGGCGGCCACACTCGTCAGCACAATCGCAATTCTTGGATAAAACAATAAGCTAAAATGGCGAACGATCAAACGGAAAATCGTCCCCGAGATAATCACAACCGCAAAAATCGCCAGACCATACTGAAGGCCGGTTTCCATAAATGCGAATGAGAGGATGAGCGGCATATAAATGCCGAACGCATTAATCCCGACGATTTGACGCGCGATCGCGATGATCGTGGCGAGCACTGGCAAAAGAAGGAGAAAAATAATTGTCTCCTTCGGCACGCCATTGTCTACCATGAACGCAAAGAGAGTTTGCATCGTGCGTATAGTGTACAGATTTTTCCCAAAATTGTAAACTCCGATCCTAAGCCTTCAGCGGATGTGCTTCTCCCCAATTCTTCCCGGTATGAAGATCTGCTTCAAGCGGAACCTCCAGATGGATCACCTGCTCCATGATGTCCTTTACGACGTCCGAAACTTTCCCAACATCAGCGTTTGGAACTTCAAACACCAACTCGTCGTGCACCTGAAGAAGCATCTTGGTTCTCGGACTAATTTTCGGCAATACCCTCGCGATCTCAATCATCGCCAATTTTACGATGTCAGCTTCCGTCCCTTGAACGGGCATATTGATTGCCATCCGCTCGGCTGCTCGGCGAATCTGCGGAACACCCGATCGAATTTCTGGAATTGGGCGACGACGGCCAAAAAACGTCTCAACGTATCCCGTTTTTCTTGCAAAAGCTTTTGTGTCCTCCAAATAGGTTTTTACACCCGAAAAAAGTGTGAAATAGGCCTCGATGAACGCACGCGCCTCCTGGTGAGAAATATCCGCACCAGCAGACAACCCATAGACGCCCTGACCGTAGATCACGCCAAAATTGACCGCCTTCGCGGCGCGACGCATCTCCGGTGTCACGTCGTCCACGGAAATGTGACGAATCTCCGCCGCCGTGCGCGCATGAATATCCTCTCGGTTCTTGAAAATCTCGATCATTTTCTCATCATGGGCGAGCGACGCAACAATCCGCAATTCGAGTTGAGAATAGTCCGCCATCAAGAGTGTTGTTCCGCGTGGAGCAATAAACGCCTTGCGAATCTCGCGTCCTTCCAGGGTTCGGATCGGGATGTTTTGTAAATTTGGATCCGAGGAAGAAAGACGGCCAGTGGCGGCAATCGTTTGATTATAACTCGTATGCACCCGCCCAGTTTTCGGGTTCACCAACACTGGCAGTGCATCCACATAGGTCGAGATCAACTTGGAAAACTCCCGATATTGCCCGATCAAATCCACAACAGGATGCATTCCGCGCAATTTTTCAAGTTCGGATGCGGCAGTAGAGATACCAGTCTTTGTCTTCACTAATTCCTCGGACGATAACTTTAGCTTCGTGAATAAAATCTCCCGAAGTTGAATCGGCGACAAAATATTAAATTCCTCTCCCGCGCTTTTGTAAATTTTTTGTTCGATGATCCGAAGTTTTTTGTGAAATTTCTTGCTTAAGCCCTCCAAAAAAACCGTGTCAATGACCACGCCGTGCTGTTCCATTTGCGCGAGAACCGGAATGAGGGGCAACTCCATCTTTTGAAACAGCGACAAGAGCGCGTGATCGCGAAGTTGCCGTTCGTACGTCTCATAAAGCCGCCATGTCCAATCCGCATCCTCGCTGGCATACCATGCCACATCTTCCAAGGGAATGTCGCGCATATTCTTCTGCCCCTTTCCGTTGGGGCCGATGAGGTCGGTGATGGGCATCATCCGATATCCAAATTCTGCGAACGCACAAGCGTCTAGACTGTTTTGTCGATCGCCGGGATGAAGAAGATATGATGCAATCATCGTGTCAAAATCAATCCCCTGAAGATCAATGCCGTGATGATTCAGCACGTTCAAATCATATTTGGCATGATGTCCGACTTTTTTAATCCTCGGATCCTCCAACATGCGCACAAGCATTTTCCACTTCTTCGGTTGAGTCCGCTCGAGTTGAACCGCGATATAATACGCCTCCCCCGACTTCCACGCCATGCTCATGCCTAGGAGCTCCGCCTGAATGGAATCCAGCGCGCTGGTTTCCGTATCCAATGCAAATTTCTTTTGCTTTTTCAGCTTCACCAAGAACGATGAAAATGTTGTTGCATCCGCAATCAACGTATACGCCTGATTCGGATGACTCTGCTTCTTTTGAGCCATCGGCGACTCCGACGAAAACGACAACGCGGCCTGAATTTTTTGCTCCGGCAGTCTCGCCAGAAGACTCCGAAATTCAAACTTCTGAAAAAGATCCACGACCTCTTGCTCGGTGTATGGCTGAACCCGACAATCCGCAGGGTGAAGATCCAATAAAACATCGCGAAGAATTGTGACGAGTTTTTTGGAAAGCTCGATATCCTTCCGGCCTGCGGTGAGCCGCTCCTGCAACTTCGCCGGCAATTTTGCAAACTTCGACGCATGTTCGTCCATCGCCACAAGGAGCGCATCTAAGGATCCAAATGTCTGAATCAACTCTGTCGCTGTCTTTTCCCCGATCCCTTTGACCCCCGGGATATTGTCTGAAGGATCGCCGCGCAGGGTCTTGAAATCAATGACTTGATCCGGCCGTAGCCCGTAACGCGCCTGAACCGCTGCCGGGTCGTACTGTACCAGATCACTGACGCCGCGTTTCATGCTCAAAACCGCCGTTCGATCACTGACCAGCTGGAGGGTGTCCATATCGCCCGTCACAATCATAATTTCCGCCTGCGGGAGTTCTTTCTCCGCCTGCGTTACGAGCGTCCCAATCACATCATCCGCCTCAAAGCCGACCTTCTCCATCACCGGAATCCGAAACGCGCGGACAACTTGTTTGACCACGTCAAACTGATCGTAAAATTCTTGGGGCTTCGGTTTTCGTTGCGCTTTATAGGCTGGAAACACCTCGTGCCGAAACGTCTTTCCCGGAAGATCAAACGTAACCGCAAGGTATTGCGGCTTCAGATCTTTTATCGTCTTCAACAACACGGATGTAAATCCGTATGCCGCGTTGATGAGCATTCCGCCATGCGTCGTGAGCGGCGGGAGCGCATGATACGCGCGGTGAACAACGGCATTCCCGTCAATGATGACAAAAACTTCTCTCTTGGACATATGCTTCATTCTATCACGCCCAAACATTCCGGGCTAGATTCAGATTTTCCTTCTGTGTCAAATCCGCTATAATGGCAGGAATGGTATTTTTTTCGCCCATGACGATTTCCACTTCCTCCTCCATCTGGTTTGACGGCGCGACATCGGATCGCGCGCGCTTTGGGCGACTTGGCCGGAATGTCGAAACGGATGTCATTATTGTTGGCGGCGGAATCGTTGGAATCCTTTCGGCATGGCATCTTTCCTCCCAAGGGCGCCGCGTTGTGCTATTAGAAAAAAATCATCTTGCGACTGGCGACAGCGGAGCCACCACAGGTTTTGTCACACGCATCCCGGATACCTCGCTGGCAGAACTCATTAAAAAACAAGGTATTGGCCGCGCACAGCGCATCACGGCGTTGTACCAGACCGCGCAAAACGAACTCTTCCAGCTCATTGCCGGTCAAGATCTCGATTGCGATTTTGTGCCCTGCGAAACGCTTGAAGGAGGATACGCCCCAAACGATCCCACCATCGCGCGGGAATGGCCGGCGATTGAACGCCTCATCGCGGACGCCGTCCGAGTGAATCAGCCCAATCCCGAAATCGCCCCGTTTCAAGATGCCATTCAGATCCCCTGCGAAGGAAGTATCCATCTTCGAAAATTTTTACTCGAACTCATCAAGCATTTCCCCGCGCAATCCGTTTCCATTTATGAGGAAAGTGAAGTCATGGACGTCGAGATGAACGATACGCGTGTCCGAGCCATCACTCAAACGGGCACCGTCACCGGAGATGCACTCATCCTTGCCAGTGGATCCCCTCCGGATTGTTTTCCAGAACTTCAACCCTTACTTCAATGGAATTTAACATTCGTCCTTGCGGCATACGCGTTGAATATGCCCATCCGCGCCGATCTTTTTGTGGACACAAGCAACCCCTATTTTTATTTCCGTCGCGCCAACGACCATACAATCGTTCTCGGCGGATGTGATGCCCCCGCAAATCGAAAATCCCCCAACCCCTCGCCCCATGATCCCCTGCATCGTTTCCTTCAACAGCATCTTCCAGAACCGTGGAGAATCACTCACCAGTGGTCTGGAAGTATTTTTCATACCACCGACCATCTCCCTTATGCTTTCGAACATCCCTACAGCCACGGACGTGTCTTTGTTGGAATGGGACTTTCTGGGAATGGGATTGTAGGCGGAGCTCTCGTGGCAAAACTCCTTGCAGATCAAATTCTTGGTCATGTAAATCCGATGACGGAGTTGTTTGCCCTCCAACGAACAGGAGTAACCCTTAAAACTCCATCTCGTCCTGTCCATTCAACACCCCAACCACCAACATGGACGCCGGTTGCTCAAATAGAAACGATGAAATCAAACCAACCGATCTGCGCGACGGTCGGGGAACAGAAACTGCTCTTATGCCGTCTCGAAGACAATGTTTATGCTGTCGCCAACACCTGTTCGCACGCTGGTGGATCATTGTGCGACGGGATGCTCGAGGGATGCATAATTCAGTGCCCTCTCCACGGCGCACGGTTCGATGTCACAAATGGAAGTATTCAAGGGCCACCCGCAACTCGCCCGCAACAAACCTTCCCCGTCCGCGTTCGTGCTGGGATCGTGGAAGTTCAACTCTCTGCAACCCCCCCAGCGGCGAAAAAAACCATCCCAAAAATATCTCACTGGCGCTCGCTTCTTCAATTCCTTCCGATCCCGCTCGGGGTCGGTGCCATCGAAGTCCTCACTCAACGGCAATGGTTCACGCAGGAGGATTTCGGACTTGCGCTCATCCGAGGCTTTGGATTTTCTGGCGCAACCTTCATCGCCGCCGCGCTCTTTTCCAGCGCAATCTTCAAGTGGCGTCCGCAGTGGGCGGTGCATTGGCGTCTCCGACGGTATCTCGGCGTCTCCGGACTCCTCTTTATCGGCTTCCATGTTGTGAGCGCATACCAATTCTTTTTTCAATGGGATCTCCAACGTTCATTTTTTTCGTTCAACCCAATCGTCAATCCGGTTGTATTTGGGTCGCTCGCTTTTTTGATCTTCTTTCTCTTAGCCGCGACATCCACGGACTGGGCGGTTCGAGTATTGACCCCAAAACGATGGAAAATGCTCCATCGGTTCGTCTATGTCGGGGAATGGGCAGCGGTATTTCACTTCTTACGGATGAATCCCTCCATTCTGACCACTCCACCGGCCATCATCCTTCTTGCGCTCACGGCCGCAGCGCTGGGAGGCGAGCTCTTTTGGCTCGTGAAGATCGCCGCAAAACAAAAATTTCGATCTTTCGGAACGCTTGTTGGCCTAGGCATTCTCTTGCTCTATCTTCTGACGGCGACATTTATTCTTCTTTCTTGAATTTCAATGCCGCGGAGTTGATGCAGTATCGCTTGCCCGTTGTCTCCCGCGGACCGTCATCAAACAGGTGGCCGAGATGACCGCCGCACCGCCGACAGACGACCTCTGTGCGATACATCCCCGCCGAATCATCCGCCTGCGTTTCCACGGCATTCTCGGCCGCCGGACGATCATAACTTGGCCATCCGGATCCGGAATCGAATTTGCTCTCCGAAGAAAACAGTGCATTTCCGCATGCCGCGCAGTCATAGCTCCCGCGGGCTTTGTTGTCGCTATACTCGCCGGAAAAGGGCGCTTCCGTGCTTTTTTCCCGCAACACGGCGTATTGCTCTGGCGTAAGTTCGTTTCTCCACTCGTCCTCGCTTTTCTGTATGGTTGGGTGTGTCATATTTGAGATTGAAGACACAAATAATACTGACGCCGCTTCGGTGGAAATTTTTCAATGGCATAGCGGAGCATCGTGCGCGGCATGTGCGCGGCATGTCGTTTGAGAAAATCCTCCTCAATGGGTTGCGAACATCGCCCGCCGACCTCGCGCAGCATCCACCCCACGGCTTTATGAATGAGGTCATGGGGATCGCGAAGAAGAATTTCTGCAATGCGCAACGCCTCTCGCGAATCTCCTTGCTTGATAAAATGATACGTCGCCAGCATCGCAATTCGCCGACCCCAGAGTGATTTCGAACGTGCTAATCGCGTGAGGGGGGACTTATTTTTTTTAAAAAGATGCGCTCCGACGATCTCCGCTGCCGAGGAATCCACAAGATCCCAGTTGTTGATAAATCTCGTGCTCCGAAGATAAAGACGATAAATCTTTTCTTGTATCATCGCATCCGATTTGCGATAACGTGCTACAAGAAGAAAGAGGGCAATGAGTCGCGCCTCGTGAAAAGGGCTACGTAATATCGTCTCAATTTCACGCAAGGAAAGATTCAAAAATTGCTTCGCGATTTTCCGCTGTTCGGGGACTGGAATACCATAAAACCGATCCCCCTCACCGTACTCTCCTTTCCCTGTCTTAAAAAACTGCTGCAAAATTTTTGCCTTTTTTGGATTCTGCTTTCTTCGCAAGCAATTTTTTAGATCTTTCAACGCTGTCATCGCCGTTGATACCGTTGATGAATCTTCTCGATCTTAAGCGCCAACGCCTCTTCCACATCCACACCCATCCGCTCGGCCAAGAGCAGGGTGGTGATCAACACATCTGCGACTTCCTCTCCAAGTTTTGAAACGTGATCCTGTAATTTTTCTTTCCGCTGAAGGGAAAAAGATGCCAGGATTTCATCGCAGAGTTCACCAACTTCTTCGGAAATTTTCACCGTCCTCCCGAGTACAGACTTCTCAAAATCCCGGCTGGTTTTGTAGGTCTTCTGCAAGCGCCGACTTTCAAGTTGAATGAACGCCGACAGCTCGACGAATGTCAGATGCCGCACGGGCGTTTTTTTCCTTTGGTGGCTGGGACGTTTCATGCGAACATGATAACACCTTCCACCGGCTATTGACAGTTAAACATAAAACGCATAGAGTGTGGCCATCTTCTCAACTTCCACCCCCTGCCTTGGAGGACACGATGGAAGCATTGCGAACCGCGCTCCTTGAACCTTCGGATCTCGACACGCGCAAAGGCCGACGCGAGTTCGCGCGGCGTATGGACAAGCTCTACCAAAAAGTCGCGCGGGGAGTGCAAACCCGCGAAGGCGCACTCGACGTGCTCGATACTCTTCTGCGAACGGTGGAGACCATGCCCGACGACTGGGGACTCATCAACCACGTCAATGGGTTCTTCGGGATCCTCGATCTCGCCGTTGCTGCGCTCCCGAGGAACACCGATGAGTCGAACTTCATCCTGCAGTCCCTCACCCGACGGATCTTCGAGGGAGGGCAGGTTGAAAGCTCTCTGGTCTTCACCTGGTGCATCGAGTCCTTGGTCGAGGATCCATCTCGCCGGCTGCGGTGCCTGCTGGACGCAGACCGCCCTCACCGGGCCGCGGTTCGCCGATTCCAAGACGTGGGGAAAACCCTCCTCAACATCACTTTCGACAACGGAATCGAAGCCGAGCTGGCGCTCCTGCCGCCGACGGTGCCGGTGGAGTGGTGGCTGCCTCGTCTCTCGCCGACCGGCCCGCATCTGCAGTCCGCGCTCCGGCGGATTTGCGGGCGATTCTCGAGTGCTCCGGCGGATCCGAACATCGCCTGGAATGCTTTCCGCCACGAACAGCGGTTCCCGATCGGCGACTACGACCGCGTCCTTCTGCCGCTCGAGGGAGAGGATGTCCTCACGCATTTCCGAAACCTCGGCGACGGTTCCGTTCACGCCGAGCTCTGCGCGCAGGATGAACGTCTCGCCTTCACCCTAACCTCGGAAGGAGAACTTCGAGAACCGACGGTCCCGCCACAGCTCCTACAGGAAGCAACCCCCGCACTCCGCGCACTCCTCCGGAGAGGGATGCTGAAAGGACTCGACGAGGAGACGACGAGCGCCGTGCAAGTCGCATTTGCGGATGCGCTCTATGCACTCACCACCACAGCACGACTTCAGGTGCGAACCCCACGGGGATCGAATCCCCAGTCGAATGCGCCTCGCCCCCTCCATCCGCATCTTGCGGACTGGATCTGGGAAATCCGACAATGGATCCCGCGGTCGGTATCCCAACGGGGAAAGGAAGGGTGTCGTCGCCGGCGGCCGCCCGAACTCCATCGCGTGCGGATGCACCGGATGCGCGTGGTCCGAGGAACACCCGACCCCCAAAAGGTCCAGGAGGCCTACAAACATGGAATGATTCTTCCCCCGGGCTGTACGCTCGTCGGGTCGCACACCCGCGGCGGCCGACAACGCGAACAAAGCACAGCCCTAACCCCGACCACCCTCAACATCCAACGGCGGTCCCACTGATCGCCTTCTTTTTTTCGACAAAAAAAGGCGAGGCCTACGAATCTGCACAGCCGCGCCGAACGCCTTCACGATCGAGACCGAAGCTCTTCGACAATCTCAACAAGAAGCCCCTGGATCACCTCGAGCCGTTTCACGATCCGGCTAGTTGAATCCCCAACCTCCCCCGCCGGAACCCGAGGCGCATCATCCTGTTCGAGATCAAGCCGGACATTCAGAATGCTCATCAGCCGACGATGGTAGCGAGCCGAGGGATTCGCGCGGCGTCCGGTTTCCCAATCACTCAAACTCGGGACTGAACACCCCACACGCATGGCTAGCTCCTTCTGCGTGAGACCCATCCCCTCGCGGGCGTTCCGAAGCTGTTGCCCGAAAACGGTTTTCGGTTGGATCGGCGGTCGTCCTCGATGCGCTCTTTTCATTTCCACACATCCTTTCCTTGGAAGTCTCGACAGATGACTTTACTAAAATATCATTTATCCGATTTTAAGACAATATCATAAATTTCTCCATCAGTAAAAAATGCGTCGCCGCTAAAATTTTTTCCAAGCACTGGAGGCACAAAAAACTTTTTATTCGTACTTGCGGCCTGCTGCGTACCTTGTAAATCCGTAAATAACAGCTCACGCTCTGTATCAAGATCTGGGCCAATCTTATGCGTGACCAACCACTTCAATCCGATATCCAAACTGACGGTCCCAACATACACACGACTTCCTTCTGCTGTTTCAAGACTTGTTCTCCAAAATCGTGCATGATGGCGCTCCCGAATACTCTGCGTCTCCGTCTGCTTCTCAAATCCAAAATCATGTACCACGGTGTTCCAAAAGGAAGGCGTCATTGGTGCCGTTGGATACGCTTCATTCAAAGCTGCGGCTTTTGCGAGCGTAAATACTGTAGCGGGTGTTGCGGGATCCGCCAACCTCCACCCCGCACGGCTCATAACCTCAACGAGCCGCGCGTCATCCCTTGCCATAATCACAAAACTCAATGGCTCCTGTTTGGTGCCAAGAAGTGTTTCCGTAAATTGTGGAAGGAGATGATTCTCAAAGGGAGCGAGCCCGTTCTCGATCACGACAATTTTTTGATTGTCCTGCACACGAATCTGTGGGTTGTCATAAAGTGCAAAAATAACATAAAAGCCGACTTGCGCGAGAAGGAGTATGCCGGAAAGGAGTTTGATGTTTGGTGACGCGGTCGGTCGGGGGGGTTTGTTGCGACGTTTTTGTCGCCATTCAACAATCGCGATCCCTAAAATGAGCAGCAAAAAACCGGACAAATATCCGCTCCAAACATCACTCACATAATGAACACCAAGATATAAACGACTAAGTCCAATAGCAAGAATAATAACCAGCCCACAAAACAGCACATTCATTTTACGTCCCCAGCGCCGTGTCTCACGAAAAAGGATATAAGCTATAAATCCATAAAACGCCACAGCAATGGTCGCATGCCCGCTCGGAAACGAAAACCCCCGCTCCACATAATAGGCGACATCGGGACGCGGGCGGTGAAACGCAAGCTTCCCCACAATATTCAACAACTCACTCCCGATCAGCGTAACCCACAGAGGGATGATATAGACTCGCTTGCGCCATAGCCACAACAATAGGGATGTCGCCACAACTCCACTGGCAACAATCTGCCATTTTCCTAACAACGTCACCCATGTAAAAAATGTGACAAGTTCCGCGTCTCGAAACGCGAAAAACAGATTGGCGACGCGCGTATCAACAGCAGTAATGGAGTCCGAGACGATAAGATCCTCGACAACCCCAAGAAATGCAAAAAGGACATAGAAGAATGCGGCGAAAATGATGGTGAGCGGCAAACCGGAAAATTTCTCTTTGTTCCACCGTCGTTTGAAAAATGCAAAAATTCGTGGATGCCGAAGGACAAGCGCCCGCACATCAGGATTTGAGATGATGCCATCTTTGATTGAAATAGTAATGGAAAGAAGAAACAAAAATACCGGTTTGCTTTTTTTAAGAAAAAACCAAATCACCGTAAGCGTAACCAAAATGCAAAGGAGAAAGAACCCTGCGCGCGTTGACCAAGCCCCAATCGTATCAATCGCGCCTCCAAGGAGATATCCGAGAAAAAGATAGACACCCGCCCACAATATTCCACTGACGACGTTCCAGTAAAAAAATGATCGCCTGTTCATATTGAATAACCCAGCGACAAACGGAACAATCGGGCGCATGGGTCGGATAAATTTGCCAAGAAGAAGACTTTTGAACCCGTGCTTCTTAAAGAAAATCTCTCCTTTTTCTAAATGGCTCCGTTGGAGAATGCTCTGCTCATTGGAAAAAAACTTCACACCTTTCGTTCCGAGCCAGAAACTCATGCCGCCACCAAGGATGGCGCCGATCGCAGAAAACCATAGGAGATCGCCGAGATAAAAAACACCTTTCGCAGACAAAAAACCCGCAAGCAAAACAACAATGCTGCTGGGAACAAATATCCCAATAAAAACAGAAGATCCTGTGAGAGAAAAAAGAAAAATCAAGCCGTAGCCGATACTTCCCGCGTGCTCAATGACCGGAAGATTTGTATAATACACACCGCCAAAAATCGAAATCGCATTTTGAAGCCGAAATGGGGTCGGAACGAAGTGCCGACACAAATGTATTCCCCCCGCCGAATTCAGAATCCAAAAGGGTTTTCCACGCTCCGCGTGGCTCG
>CAYHVQ010000003.1:0-51529 GCA_964360435.1 uncultured Gammaproteobacteria bacterium | reverse complement strand
AGTATGATCATTCAGGACATTCAGAACGGCGAAGGGGTTGCCGTTGTGGATCCGCACGGCGAGCTCATCGAGGACATCCTGCCGCACATCCCAAAAGAGCGCGCAGAAGACGTCGTGATTTTTGATCCATCTGATCTTGAACGACCCGTCGGGTTAAATATGTTGGAAGGGGATAACGAAGCGGAACGCGATTTTGCCGTACAGGAGATGGTTGCGATTTTTTACAAGCTGTTCGGTGAGGAGATGATCGGGCCGATGTTTGAGCACTATATGCGGAATGCGATGCTCGCACTCATGGAAGATCGTGAATCTGGTGCGACGATTTTGGAAATCCCCCGGATGTTTACAGACAGCGCGTACCGAAAGAAAAAACTCGAGAAGGTCACGAACCCGGTCGTCAAGAATTTCTGGGAGCAGGAATATGAACAATCCCAACGCGGCCAGCAGTCTGCGGATATGTTGAGTTACGTTATTTCGAAAATCGGAAGGTTTTTAAGCAACCGGATGATGCGCAATATTGTTGGACAGCGTGTTTCGGGGTTCAATTTTCGGGAGATGATGGATCATCGAAAAATTTTTCTCGTCAATCTTTCAAAGGGGAAGATTGGTGAGGTTAACAGTCGTCTCTTGGGCTTTATTATTGTCACAAAGCTCCAGATGGCGGCCATGGCGCGCGCCGAGGTCGAGGCCTCGGAACGGCGGGATTTTTATCTGTATCTGGATGAATTTCAGAATTTTACAACCGACAGCATTGCGACCATTCTTTCAGAAGCAAGAAAATACCGTCTGGATTTAATCATCGCGCATCAGTACATCGGTCAATTAGGAGAAAAAGGCGACGAGTCTATTAAAAATGCGGTTTTTGGCAACGTCGGTACCATTGTTGCGTTTCGGATTGGGGTTGAGGATGCGGAATTTTTGCAAAAGGAGTTTGAACCGACATTCACCTTAAATGATCTTGTGAATGTTGAGCAATATACCGCGAATATCAAACTTTTGATTGACAGCACCGCCTCATTGCCATTCAATATGAAGACCATTTACCCGCCGCCGGGTAATGCGCAGTTAAAGGAGCCGTTGAAGCAGCTTTCTCGCTTGAAATATGGACGTGACCGCTCGGGCGTTGAGTTAGAAATCGAAGAGCGAGCGCAGCTGGGGGCACTTGGTCGGCGCGCGCCAGCACCGCCGGAGATGTCTCGTTAGCGGGTTTTGCGCCAGTCTGGTTTGACACCGTGCGGCGTCAATGGTAAATTTAGTGCACTAAAATAAAAATATTCCCATGTCCGACGAAAACAAAAAAACTGTCCTTGACATCCTTGAGACGCTTGAAACGATGCAGGGAAAGTTGAATCAACTACGATCCACGGTTGCGGAGCTATATCCAGATCTGTTTCAGGTAAGCGAGCCATCCTTCCAGAATCCCGCGTTTGGCGGTGTATTAGGGAGAAATGAAGAAACGCCCGAGGGAAAAGTCATCGAGGGAATTTTTGATGGGCAAAATATGATTGGAGCCGGAGGAAAGCAGTACGCGGTTCCGTCAAACTACGCCTCCAAGTCAAAGCTCGTCGAGGGCGATCATTTGAAATTGACGATTACGCCGGACGGAAGTTTTATTTATAAGCAAATCGGTCCGGTGGAGCGTCAGCGGGTCGTTGGCGTTCTCTCGCGCGATGAGCGAGGCGGTGAGTTTCGCGTGCTGGCGCAGGGAAAAATTTATAAAATTCTTTTAGCGTCCGTTACATATTTTAAGGGGGAAGTTGGAGATGAAGTTGTGATTCTCCTTCCCGCGGGTCAGTCCTGCACTTGGGCGGCGGTAGAGAATATTATTAAGCTGTCATCATCCTCGTTGCCAGCCGCTCAAGCTCTGGCAGAAGAAGTGTTGTTGGATCCTATTGAAGATCATTAGAGGCTATCTCAAAAATAGCTTTGTGACGGTTGGGATGGCATGCGAGCTGAAAACCCCGACTGAATCAGAAAACAGAAGGATTGATTTTTTTGTATTCCTGGAGTAAAGTAGGGGAGTTATGACGGAAACCCTCTATCGAAAATATCGGCCCCAATGTTTTGAAGAAGTTGCGGGACAAAAGGCCATCAAATTGACGATTCAAAACGAAATCGCGAGCAATCGGATTGCGCATGCGTATTTATTTTGCGGTCCGCGCGCTGTGGGAAAAACGACCACCGCCCGGCTCCTCGCGAAATCCCTGAACTGCTTGAATCGAAAATCGGGGGAGAGTGAACCCTGCAACGCCTGTGCATCATGCGTGGAAATCAGCGAAGGGCGCTCTCTGGATTTGATTGAGGTTGATGCCGCATCGCATACGGGCGTAGACCATGTTCGCGAGCACATTATTGAAAATTCTCGCATTGCACCAACGTCGAGAAAGTATAAAGTCTTCATCCTTGATGAAGCGCATATGCTTTCCATTTCCGCGTTTAATGCGCTCCTTAAGACATTGGAAGAGCCGCCAGAGAATGTCGTGTTTATTCTTGCGACCACGGAAATACATAAACTGCCAGCGACGATCATTTCGCGGTGCCAGCGATTTGATTTTCGGCGGATTGATGTTGGGGATATGGTTGGGCGCATGGAGAAAATCGCGAAGGCAGAGGATGTCCAAATTGATCGCGATGTTCTGGAATCCATTGCCCGCCATGCACAGGGGCATGAGCGCGACGCCGAAAGTCTTCTCGGACAAATTTTTGCAATCGGAGAGAAGAAGATTACGTCCGAAGTTGCCGATCTGGTTGTCCCGCGTCTGGAGATTGAACATTTTCTTACGCTCTTCCAAATGCTTCATGAACGTCGCGCAGCAGAGGCGATCGAACTGGTTAATCAACTGCTGAACGACGGCGCGGATCTTGAAGTTTTTCATCGTTCATGGATTGAATTTTTGCGGTGGGCGATGCTTCTTCGCCTTTCCCCGTCTCTTTCCTCGCACAGCGCGGTAAATCTTGGCGAAAAGCAGTATGCGGAATTTCTGGATCTCGTAAATCTGGTTTCTCCAGTTCAAATTATTCAATGGATTCGTCATTTTCTTCAGGCGCAAGACCTTCAACGTCACGCGCTTCAGATTCCCCAACTTCCATTGGAGCTCGCAATTCTTGACTCCATTCCCGCAGGAGATAACAACGTATCTCAACTGAATGAGGCAAGGAAACCTCCGTCCGTCCAAAAACCCGCAGTTCCTCCTCAATTAAAAGAATCATCGACCCCGCCGGTGCCCTCGCTCTCAACCAGTGCAATCCTGAAGGATATTGAGACCCCGTGGCCAAAAATTCTTGCAACTCTGCAGGAGACACACCACTCGTTGACACTTGCCTTAAATGTTGGTAAATTGATCTCTTTAGAGGAGGGGCTTCTCACGATTGGCTTTGGATACGAATTCCATTGCAAACTGCTCCGTGAAGGTCAGAATAAAGACGCAGTCACGCAGGCGATTGAAAAGGTCACCGGGCATCGGCTTCGCGTTCAGGGAGTTGTCGCAGAACAAGCGCGGGAAGAAGGAGGAGGAGGCATTCCTGTCTCCGCCACACAAGATCCACAGATCAGCGCGGCACTTGAGGCGTTTGGGGGCCGCGTGGTCGGGTAGGGGAAAGGACACACATTCGGGAGTCGTCTAATGGTAGGACGCTAGATTCTGGCTCTAGTAGTCGGGGTTCGAGTCCCTGCTCCCGAGCCAAATGGGACAGAACAGGCAGAAATGCCTGTTTTTGTTTATCCTTCGCTTTGAATCGTGGTTCGATAATGATTTTTGTGATGATTCGAAAATCATGCTATAATTTTGCTGTTTTCCACAATTTATTGTTATCGGGCAAATTATGTTATTACTTCGCTGGATTGTTAACGCCCTTGCTTTGATCGGGATCGCGTATCTCGTTCCCAATATCCAGGTTGAAAGTTTCTATACCGCCCTCATTACAGCACTTGTCCTTGGAATCTTAAACGCGATTGTGCGCCCGATTTTGACCCTGCTGACTTTGCCGATTACCATCATGACGCTCGGTTTATCCACGCTATTCATCAACGCTCTTCTGTTTTGGTTCGTCAGTACGTTCATTAAAGGATTTGAGGTGAATGGTTTTGTTGCGGCGTTTACCGGAGCGATCATCATGTGGCTCGTGAGTCTGGTGTCCGGATTTTTTCTTAAACGGTAAGACGTGAAAAAAGCCATTCGGAATCCGTCGTTTTTCCAAACGGTGATTTTACGTTGGTTTGGCCGACATGGTCGAGATCTGCCGTGGCGCCACACCCGCGAACATTATCCAATACTCGTGTCGGAGATGATGCTCCAGCAAACCCAAGTGGATCATGTGATTCCGAAGTATCTCCATTTTTTGGAGCGGTTTCCAACTGCAGCAGATCTCGCAAATGCGAGCCGCCGCGATGTCATTTTTCAATGGGCAGGTCTTGGCTATAATCGCCGTGCCCTTTACCTCCAGCGCGCGGCACAGAAAATGATTTCAGATTATCAGGGGCGTCTCCCAGATTCCTTAGAGGCGCTTCGAAGTCTACCTGGCGTTGGCTCCTACACCGCAGGCGCGCTTTTAAGCTTTGCGCATCGAAAAGATCAGGCGGCTCTCGATACGAACGTTCGGCGAGTCATTCACCGTTTTTTTGCCGAGCCGGAAATTCCCAAACAGACCGTTGCAGATTCCGTGCTGATAGACTGGGCGCAGGCGATCATTCCTCGCGGGAAGGGATGGTTATGGAATCATGCGATGATGGATTTTGGGGCTCTTATTTGCACAGCGAAAATTCCAAAATGTGATTCCTGTCCACTGCAAACACAATGCAGGTCAGCGTTTAAGATTCAAGTACTGCTTTCCACCGCTCGGCCTCGAAAACATCGCCGCGTCGAACCCGCCCCAGATTCAACGCCAAAGATCCCGAATCGAATTTATCGCGGGCGAGTCGTGGAACGGTTGCGCGAAATGAAAATCGGCGCAATTTCCCCTGCACGAATCGTCGCAAAACAAATTAAACCGGATTTCAAAAAAGAGGAATGGGCATGGTTTGAGCGGCTCTTGAAGAACCTGGAGCGAGATGGTTTAATAGCACTTATTCGTCAGCGTCGGAAACTTTTCCTTCGACTGCCCTGAATCATTTAGTACAACCCATGCTCATCCGCGCGATTCGTCAGCATGCCCCAGAGATCATCTTTTGCATCTTCTTACTTTTCATCTCCATCAGCAATATTTTTTGGATTCGTGCAGATCAAAGTCCGCCACTGTGGGACATGGCGGGTCATTCACACCGCGCGGCTCATATCGGCCAACTCATGGAGACCGGACGCTGGGACGATATTGTGCGGTTTGACTCCGCGTATCCGCCGCTCAACTACATCTTTACGGGTCTCTTATTTTGGATGTTCGGTTCTCACGCGGATATCCCGCAATTTTCTGTTGTCTTTTATGTTCTCTTGCTTATGGGGACAGTTGCGATGATGACAATTCAGTTGACAAAAAATAAATATCTTGCCATCGCCGCCGCGGCTCTCACATTTTTTTACCCGCAACTTTCGCACTTCAGCAGAATTTATGATTTGGATTACCAATTGGTTACGGTGACTACGCTTTCGCTTGCGTTTTATCTAAAAAGCCAACGAGGGAATCATCGCGCATGGACTCTTGCATTTGGCGCCGTTTTAGGCCTAACATTCCTGACAAAGTGGACTGCCGTGGTTTTTATCGCACCACCAATCCTTACAGATCTTTTTTTTGCATGGCGGAAAAAAGAATTTAATGTTTTTGCTGCGCAAAATTTTTGTCTTGCTACGGTCGTTGCTGGGTTGATTGCGGCACCATGGTATCTAGCGCATGTTCGAGGGATTTTCGACGCGCTTCAAGGGGCTCGTAGAAACGGGTTTTCTGTGCCGACGGAGGATCTGTGGAGTGTGAAAAATATCGTCTATTACGCGCATGGAACGATTAAAGGGGTCGGATTCTTGATAAGCCTCGTGCTGGTTCCGGTGCTCATTATTGCAGGATGGCGGCATCGGCAGCGCGATCTCTTTTTGCTTGCGTGGGTTTTTGGAGCCTATTTCATCATGACTTTTTTGTTTTTCTCGAAGGAGCCCCGATATCTTTTGCCGATTTTTCCTGCGCTGGCGATTCTCACAGTGCTTTCTGTAGAGCCTCTTCGCAAAAATTTTCAGCGTGTGCTGCTTGGTGTCATCTGCGGTATTGCGCTATTCTTTTGGGTGGACACCACGTGGGGGATGACGTTCACATCGCAGAAATGGGAACAAAAATCCATCATCGCGCGATGGACGTACGGCTATTTTCCACCGGCGCCAAACGGGATCCCGTACGGGTTAGTCACCCCCAGTCAATATCATACGAACCTTAGAGAGATCACGGAGCGAATTCGTAGAGATCAGGCGCAATTTCCCAAAAGTCGCCCGACGAACATCGTGGTTGTTCCAAACAGTATTTATCTCACGGCCGCGCAAATTCAGTTTGCCGCTCGTTTGTCCGGTCTTGATCATCCCAACAATACATTTCGAACAGACTATCGTTTAAGCAGTGAGATCCGACATCAAAATTGGCGTGAGGATATTTTGAAAGGCGACTACCTTATTACAAAAACTGGCAATCAAGGCCCTGTACAGTGGGCAGGGTTTCTTCCCGAGATCGCTCGCGAAGAAGCCAACCCGAATAGTGAAATTTTTCGTCAATTTCAATTATTACAAACTTGGAAGCTTTATGGTGTAGAGTCTAACCCGCAGGAAGCGCGACTCTATCGGCGCAATAAAGTTGTAGCAGATTAACGAATGGTGTATTGTTGTTTAAATTCCCTTAATTGCTTCTGAAAATTATCATATTTATGGCAACGTATAAAATTGTCTATGATCGGGAGGGGTGCATTGGAGCCGCTTCTTGCACTGCGGTCTCGGAAAACTGGGAATTGAGCGATGACGGGAAGGCGACTTTTCACAAAGAAATGATCACCGAGGAGGAACTCGCAAAGGAAAGGGAGGCGGCAGAGTCCTGTCCAGTGCAAGTGATTCACATTATCAACACAGAGACCGGGGAACAAATAATCTAACAAACATGAACGAGCGGAGGAATTCGGTCATCATGCGCAGTGCTGCAACGGGCGTTGGATGGGTCAGTGTTTTTTGTTTTGCAATCCTTTCCCTTGCGGGATTGTGGTGGATCCAAGCATCCGATGAATTTTTTCCTGGCGTGAAGGTTGGTGATACTGTAATCGGCGGCTTAACCTGGACAGTCGCGGAAACGCTCTTGAAATCCCAAAATCAGACCAATCAAGAGGAGGCGTTTTTGAGCCTTCAGCTTATCGGAGAAGGGGAGACGACCCGCGGCATGGAATGGAATCCCACGCTGGATCGGTTAGGGGTTACAATGGATGTTCAAAAAACCCTTATTCAGGCATGGTCTGTTGGTCGTAGCGGCACTCTGGCTACGCGAATTAATGTCTTTTGGAAGGCATGGTGGCGACAACCCACCGCAGTTCCTTCCGTCCTTGTGATTGATCGCGAAAAGTTGAATCAATATATCGCGTCGCTCGCCCGTGCGATCAATATTCCCCTTCAAGAACACGGATTAAAAATCCAAAATCATCAATTCATCCTCGCTCCAGGTCAGGCAGGTGTTGAACTTCAAACCGAGAAGCTTGCACAGGATATTCAGCTTACGGTCGTTTGGCAAAATTTTAAGGAGCCGGTTGAAGTCAAGATCGTCATGCAAGATCCAAGATTAAATTTGACGCAAGTTCAAGAAGTCCGCGATCTTTCCCAAATCATCCTTTCGCAGGAACTCACGCTCACCCATGAGCAAAAGAAGTGGGTCATTTCAAAGGAAGATATTGAGAGCTGGATTGTTTTTTTGGAGCTCGATCGCAATGATCAGGGGAATTTAATTTACAGCATTCCAGATCCCAGTTTGGATCGTACGTTCTCTGTGAATGTGGATACGGAAGAAATTCAAGCCTATCTTCTTGAATTAGGAAAGGAGATGAATCACTCACCAACCCCACGGATCGAAAGAGTTGCTGCACAAAAAACCCTTGTAACCCAGGAGGGGTCGGATGGCCTTGCGCTCAATATTCCCGACATGACACGGCGCATTGTTCAATCACTGTTGGAAAGTGGAAATCGAGAAATAACGCTGGCAATGGAGACCGTTGAACGTCCAAATGTTGTGCAAGAAAACCCCGAACCGCCGATGAAAGAGGGGAAGGTTATAGCGATTGACCTCACATCGCAAACTGTTTATGGATATGAAGATGGCAAGCTCTTGTATTTTGCAAGAACGTCAACCGGCCGACCGCCGTACTATACGAATACGGGTCAATGGAAAATTTATTATAAAACTCGCAGGCAAACGATGAGCGGTCCGGGCTACTCATTGCCCAATGTTCAATGGACAATGTTCTACGACCGCGGATACAGCCTTCATGGAACGTATTGGCATAACAACTTCGGGACACCCATGAGTCATGGTTGCGCGAATCTCCGGAATGAGGATGCAAAATGGTTCTGGGAGTGGGCGCCCATTGGAACGCCGGTGTATGTTTACGGCGAAACTCCAAAAGTGTAATCGCTGGTCATCGGCTGAAAAATTTGGTATACTAATCTTATGTCAAAATTTTCTCCAATCATTCTCATTGTTGAGGACGAGGCTCTGCTTTCCTCAACACTCAAAACCAAACTTGAGCAAGATTCCTCGTACCATGTTGTTGTTGTGGATAACGGTCAGGACGTTTTAGAAACCGCAAAAACGGAACATCCAGATCTTATCCTTCTTGACATTCTCCTTCCTAAAATGGATGGGTTTGCGGTCTTACAGGCGCTCAAAAGCGACCCCGATACGGAATCGGTTCCGGTTGTGATGCTTTCAAATCTTGGAGAACCTAATGATATGGATCGCGCGGTTGCAGAAGGGGCGGTGGCGTATCTCGTCAAATCGAATGTGGATCCTGGCGTGATTGTCCAGCAGGTAAAAAAGTATATCAACATCTTTGCCAAAGACGAATCTTAGCATCAATATTCGCTCTCCTTTTCTCGGTGCCGTTGCCATGTTTGTTGGCACGGCTATTGGGGCGGGCATTTTTGCGATTCCATACACATTCAGCCGCGCGGGAGTTGTCCTTGGGATCACCTACGCAGTAATTCTTGGCTTTATCGTTTTGATCACCTCACTTGCCTATGGCGAGATTATTTTGAGAACCCAGGACGCGCATCAACTTACGGGATACGTTGAGCGGTATTTAGGTCGGCGTGCGCGATGGATCGCAACCGCAGCGCTCGTCTTTGGAATTTATGGAGCGCTGATTGCGTACACCATCCAAGTTGGTAATTTTTTGCATCTCCTGCTTGGCTCGACGCTCGGGGGATCTGCTATCATCTATAGCCTTGCCTTCCTTGGGATCTGCGGAATCGCGCTTTTCGTTGGCTTGGGGATGGTTGTCTCTATTGAAAAGGTGATGACAGTATTCTTAGTACTGGTCGTTGCGCTGATTATCGCAACAAGTTTCCGATTTTGGCGGTTAACGGATATCCCACTTGTCAATCCTTCCGAGTGGTTTTTGCCGTACGGCGTGATTTTATTTGCCTTTGCATCGGCAAGCGCGATCCCAGATATGCGCACGATCCTTGGTGCCCAAAGTCAAAAACTAAAACGAGCGATCCAGCTCGGGATGCTCATTCCGTTTGTCGTCTATTTACTTTTTGGACTATCGGTTGTTTTTGTTTCCGGCTCTCTTACGACCCCCGATGCGATTACTGGACTCAAGACAACACTTGGCGGCTCGATTGTGACGTTTGGCGCATTATTCGGTGTTCTGGCGATGACAACTTCTTTTCTGTCGCTCGGACTCATCCTGAAGGAGATGTTTACCTTTGACTTCCGTTGGCGACCCACTCGGGCATGGATTGCCGTGCTCGCAACACCGTTTATTGTCCTCCTTGCGCAACTGACAACGTTTGTTTCCATTATCAGCGCGGTAGGTGCGATTATGGGAGGAACAGAAGGCATCCTCATCCTCCTCGCACACGCACGAGCGGGAAAACTTGGGAAACGAAAACCGGAGTTTCATTTACGCATCCCTGAAACGGGACGCTGGGTGATGATTCTCGTTTTTGGAATTGGCATTTTTTATGAAATCGTCATTCAATTCCAACACCTATTAGCCGCGTACTAGCGAAAGCGTCCTGCATAAAAATCTTGTTGGCCGCGAAGGAACGCATCGGACATGAGCGGCTGTTTTCCCTCCCGCTGAAGTTTATGGATGATATATCGTCCACGGCCGGTTTGCACTACGAGCGGGAAGGCTGGAAGCTTCGTCAGTGAACCGATTTTCGAGGCTACATCATGAGATGCTTCGAGGGGCGCGCCCTCGAGAATACAAATTCGCACTCGTCTTAAGTGATTCGCGCCTTCCCATTCAGCCCAGGCGCCAGGCCAGCCGATCATTGCCCGAACACGCCGATCCACCTGGATCGCGCTTTGGTTCCAGTCAATCCCGCCATCTTCTTTTGTGAGGAGTTTTGTGATGGTTACCTTTTTTTCATTTTGGGGCTCGGGTCTCACTTTATGCGCAAGGATGCTTGGGAGAAATTTACATAAAAGCTCTGCACAAACGCTTGCGAGCCGAAGACTTAACGTCCGCGCGGTGTCGGTTTTTTTGATCCGTTCTCTTTTTTGCGCATAGATTGGGCCGCTATCCATTCCCTCGTCAAGCAACATGACACTTACTCCCGTTGTGGCATCCCCGCGCAATATTGCAGTTTGAATCGGCGATGGGCCGCGATATTTTGGAAGGAGAGATGGGTGGAGATTAACCACGCCATCCGGAAAAAGATTCAGAGCCTTGTCCGGAAGAAGGTTCCCATAGGCAACAACAACTCCAATCGTAGGCTTCCATGCGGCGAGTGCTTTGAGCGCAAGCGGATCCCGAAACGATGCTGATTGAAGGAGTGGTAATCCTGCCCGAAGCGCAACCTCCTTCACGGGAGAAGGGATGAGAGCCTGACCGCGACCTGCTGGCCGATCGGGCTGGGTCACAACGCCCACAACGGGAAATGCGTTCTGAATCAACATCTCTAGTGTTGGAACGGAAAACTGCGGCGTCCCGAAAAAAACGATCCGCTTATTGGAAAAGGAAGACATGAGTCTAGTGAAAATGTTCAGGTTCGACGTCCACAAGGACATCGTCGGGGATTGAGCCCCATGGAATTTGAATGGATCCCTGTTTTTTTCGCGCAATAATAATCATGACCGCGTTTTGATACAGCGATGGCTCGGAAGTTGGCATGGGAGACAGAACCTCAATGTGCGGGTCGTCGCGACTCCATGCGTCGCGCAGAACGTGATCAAGTTCCCGTGCTTTCTTCTCAGCGGCCTGCATTTCTGAATCTTTAATAAGGAATTTCACAATAGATCCAATTGGGGGAAATCCAAATTCTTTCCTTTCTTCAAGTTCACGTTCATAAAATGTGTCAAAATCGTGGTCTAGGATCGTCTGTATCAGTGGGTGGTCAGGGGCATTTGACTGAATCACGCATTCGCGGATACCCGCAGAATCACAAACGGATTGCAACGCGATCATCGTCTGAACCATCCGCTCGCCGGAACGAAAATTGAACGACTGCAATAGCTGTTCCGCGTGAATCACGCCGGCCATGCCCATCGCTGGAATTTCTTTCAACAGCGGAATGAGGCTCGTTGGTCCAAGAAACACCGTTGGCACAGAAGTCTGGATCTGCGAGCGCACGCGATCCAAGATCACAACCGGAGTCTGAGGAAGGTTTTTTTTCACATCGTGTTTTAATCCGATCAGACCCTTTCGTCTTTTCGAAAACGTTACTCCACCGCAGGCAGAGCACGCGGTAACCGGTCGTTGAGGTTTTTGACAACGAGGACACCGGGGATCTTCCGCCGCCGTCAAAAAAAGAGGGACTCGGCAGGTCGGGCATTCCACGGCGGATTCACATGTTCGGCATTGAAGTTGATGAAACAGTCCCGTCCGATTATGAAAGAGAAAAACATTTTGCTTACGTTGAATGGTTATTTGAATGATTTCTTCCAGTTTCTCCGAAATGAGCTCATAGTTTCCTTTTCGAATTTCTTCGAGCCGAGAAACAAGCGTCACATGGACATTTTGCGGATGTCGCAAAATGATCCGTTGGGATTCGAGGACAAGCGTGCGTGCTTCAAGACTCGGGTGGATAGAAGAAAGCAGGGCTGGAATTCCGTAAGCCTCCGCAAGCGCCAATGCCGCCGTCCGCGCGTGATAACGTGGATTCTGATCCGCCTGTTTATGATATTCGTGCTGCTCTTCATCCACAATCACCATGCCAAGTAGTGGGAAGGGGAACCAAAGCGCGCGGCGCGTTCCACAAATGATGTTTTTTTGTCCCTGCGCGACTGCTTGCCATTGCTTAAATCGCGACTGCTTGCCGCCGTCCGCGATCAATGTTGTTTTTTTCTGGAGAGATGCTGGTAGCCGTGTGACGAATCTCTGCGCTTCTTCTTGAGTTGAAAAAATCAACAAAATCTGTTTAGATGCGCCTTCCACTCGCTGACAAAGAAAAAAGTAGGTCGCATCGCGTTCATTTCTATTCCACCATTGGAGAAGATGGGGTTTTTCCGTGCGAATTTTTTTCGTTGCATTTAAAATTTCCTGCGCGCGTATTTTGGACAAACGAATGGGAACCCCTTCAAGTTTCCTAGGGCTCTGCATAGGCGATCGTTGGCGTTTTGGAGCTTCTGCCAGCGAGCGGTGAAGGGCATGAGATAATGAGACTCCATAATACGCTGAAAACCACTGTAGCCATTGCAGGTATGGTTTTGGAAAACGGGGAGAGTCCGTCCGAATGCGAAGGATGGCTTTTAAACGATCCGGCGGCTGTGTCGTTTTCGCATTCAACTCAAGGACAACGCCAAGTAAAATCCGTGACCGGAACGGAATATCCACAAAATCGCCGATGCGAAGCTCGGAGCGCAGAACAGGGGGAATGATATAATCAAACCCTTGTGCCTTCCGAGTCATCTTCCGCGCAGGCATGACAATAGCGTATGCTGGCTTCATGTAAAGGAAATCGAAGCAGTCAAAAAACCAATACCGACTGGCGCCTCGTAGTGAAGAACGCGCACCGAGAACGGGATTTCCTCTAAGATCCCCTCGAGGATTTTTAGCGGTCGAATGCCACAGGAAGCCGCAATGGTCAGGAGCTCGGGGTCAAGAACATCTGGCAGGATACGACCGTGCCGCATCGTTTCCAAAATGGCTTGATCAAGTTTTTTCCCGCGTTCATGGTAAGGCGTCGGCGCTTTTGAGGATAAACAATGGGCGAGTTCCGCCGAACAGAGTACAGCGACGCGATCAAGGGTTTGATGAAAGGCGTCGGATAGCGCTCGACCCATCCGATGATGTTCCTCCAATGAAAGGCCGGTATCCGACAGCGGAAGGATCCGATCCCTCCTCAATTCCTTCGCTAAAAAATAGAGGGGGATGGCTGTTCCCACGTCGAGCGTTGGTGAGGAAGTTACATGAAGGGGAAGATGCGCGCTTCGTGCGGAAGAACGAATACGCTGTGCGAGGTCAATCGGAGCATGATAGATCCGCGATTGAGAAAAATCTCCAATTGCTGAAAAATCACTTTGATACTCGTGCGCAATATTCAGGGTAAATGTTGTTTCTAAAAAAAGACCATGCGGAGTTAAGATCACAACCGCGTCTGGATTGGCCGCGTAAAGTTCTTCTGAAAGTTCTCGCAACGCGGCATGTGTGCGGTTCACGGAATACCGCTTTTGACCCGCTAGTGATGGAAGAAGAGCGTAGGAGTGGGGGACAACCGCTGCAAAACACAAAGGCATGGCGTTTTAATCAAGCGTAATGGGATCTCCAAGCGGATGAACGTCTAATGAGGCAAGATTTGTTCGAATGAGGTTATTCCACGAGTATCCCAGCTCTTTGAAGGCGTCTGCGGATGCGAATGGGCGTTTTTGTCCGTTTGAAATAAGAAACACTCGCGGATCTCCCGGTGCGGTAATCATTGTCCCATCGCGAAATTTCAGCGGGTCGCCGGGAGTGAATGCATCAAACTGTACGGCATCCACACGAAGAGGTCGCTTATTTGGAAAACGATTTTTAAGGATTTCTTTTGAGTAAACGGGAAAAGCTGTGCCGTTTTCCACGTATTTAATGCCGCCGGTTTGAGCGGATTGAATCAACGCGCCGGTGGGATAGTTATCCGCAGCCGTAATTTTAGCGCCGGTGGGAATCGTTTCAAGATCGCTCGAATCAATCGCCATTACTTCCTCCGGATTAAAACCGAGTTGACGGAAAACTTCCCGCGAAGCAATGGGACGTTTTTCCCCATGAAGATACAGATAAATTCCACCGGTGGTTTTATCTTGGAGGAGAGTTCCTTCTGCAAACTTAATCGGTGTGCCCTTTTCATACGGTTCAAGATCTGCCGCTGAAATTTTAATAATCTCTCGGTAGTTGTAATTTGCCACAAAAGCGGATCGGCTGTGAAACGGGCGAAGAAGACCCCCTTGGACAATATATACGCCGGGCGTTCCCTGAACTTGTAGAAGCGTGCCATCGGGGTATTTGCGCGTGAACCACTGTGTGTACAGATCGTGAAAAACAATGTTGCCGTGAACATGCGGTGTGTAGTTTATAAGCGCCGCACTTGCTTGATTTTGAAACGTCACAGGCGATCCATCAATGTCTGCCGTGATCCCTGCGCGGTAGCGGAAATTTTGCGGGCGATCTAGATATTTCCGGAGCTGGTTTGCGGCACCATCTACCTGATTAAAAAAACCTTTGTACGCAATGACTCGCGGATCATCCATGCTACAACTATCGCAAACCCCGTAGCCCATCACATATTCTTCAAGCTGGGCAGGAGTTCGGGACTGGACAACCGAACTGGACTCCGACTGAAGCTTGACGATCAATACCTTTGGGTTGATGCGATGGTTCGTTGCCGCTTCATAGATGATGTCTGCCCCGCTCTTAACCGCGCCCTCATCCGTGGAAGTGTAATAGTCGGCCACACTTCCGCCCTTTGTCCGCAAAAATGACCGAATGCGCTCCAGGGACATTGAGCTAAAACTGGTAAACTCGTTATCTGAAATAAAGGAGCCGAGGTTAAATGCCCGTCCAGAGGAGGGGAGGAGTAAGAAAACAACAGCAAAAAAAAGTGTAAACCACTGCAATTTCAAGGACTTCAAAAAACCCATACGAAAATAATCTACATGATTAAGCACGACTACTATACCAAAATAGGCTGAATAAATCAAGAAAAATCATCCACGGTTGGTTGCATATTTCAGCAAAGTAGTTTAAACTTGAGCTATTATTGCTGAATGGATCCATGTATTCTGTCCAAATCCTTGGAGTTCGAATTGATGCACTCGCTCCTCATGAACTCCGCCAACGCGTAGAATCTTTTTTTGAAAACGGGGGTTTTCATCTGATTACCACGCCGAATCCAGAATTTTTGCTTTCGGCGAATCACGACGCATCCTTTCAATCTCTTCTAAATGCATCCGACCTCTCACTACCCGACGGCATTGGACTGCTCTTTGCATCCCGCCTGCGCGGAACCCCCATAGCGCATCGCTGGACTGGGACGGATTTCGTTTGGCTTTTGGCGGAAATTGCCCAAGAGCGGAACCAGTCGTTATTTCTCTACGGCGGATTCGGCGATGTTCCCCAACGCGCGGCGTTTGTGCTTCACCAACGATTTCCGCGGCTTAAAATTTTTGGTACGGAAAACGGAACTCGCTCTGATGGCACACGACTCCCAGATCAAGAAATTATTGAACGGATCCAAAAAAAATCGCCGGATGTTCTCCTCGTCGCATTGGGTGCGGGTCGTGGAGAACAGGGGAAGCAGGAACGGTGGATTCTCGAGCATCAGCGCGCGCTCCCAAGCGTTAAAATTGCCATGGGGGTTGGTGGCGCGTTTGATTACCTCTCCGGCCGCGTTCGTCGTGCACCGAAATGGATGAGACGGATCGGATTGGAGTGGCTCTTTCGTCTTATCCAACAGCCCTGGCGTGCCAGCCGCATCTTTCGAGCAACGATCCTCTTTCCTCTCTTAGTCTTATTCTCTCGCGAGCATGAATCCTCTCATTAACAACCCGCGCGTTCGCATTGCGCCTTCCCCCACAGGGCTTTTACATATCGGCACCGCTCGTAGCGCACTCTTCAATGATCTTTTTGCAAAAAAATATCAGGGGACGTTCGTGCTTCGCATTGAGGATACGGATGTTTCTCGATCCGACAAAAAATACGAAAAAGATATAATTGACGGACTGATGTGGCTTGGCATGATTCCTGACGAAGGACCCATTCAAGGCGGGTCGTACGGTCCTTATCGGCAGTCGGAGCGTCAGGCTATTTACACGCAATACTTGCGCATCCTGCGCGAACAACGTGTGATCTATCCTTGCTTTTGTTCCAAAGACGAGCTTGAGGCGGATCGTAAAACGCTGGAGTTGGTGGGAAAACCCTCGGTCTACATCGGGCGGTGTCGTGATCGAAACGCATCGGATGAGGAAATCGCATCTTTTATCCGCGAGCAGGGGAGAGAACCGATTTTCCGTTTTCGAACACCCGCTGAAAAACTCACCTTTTGCGATCTTGTCCGTGGAGATGTAGCCTTTGACGCCGCCCTTCTTGGAGATTTTGCAGTCACGCGCGGCCTTCAGACGCCACTGTATAATCTTGCAGTGGTTATTGACGACCTCACAATGAATATCACGCATGTGATCCGGGGAGAGGATCATATTTCCAATACGCCGAAGCAAATGCTCCTGTTTCGCGCATTTGCGAAAAATCCACCGTTCTATGCCCATCTTCCACTCCTCTTGAACACGGATCGCACAAAGCTCTCAAAGCGTAGAAACCCTGTTTCCGTTAACGATTACCAATCCCAAGGATACCTCCCGGAGGCCGTGGTGAATTTTCTTGCACTGCTTGGTTGGAATTCCAAAACCGAGCAGGAGTATTTCACTCGCGAGGAGCTTATTCGTCATTTCGACCTTGCGGGCGTTCAAAAATCCGGTGCCGTATTCTCAATTGATCGGTTGAACTGGTTTAATGCCCATTATCTCAAATCGCGTTTGCCAGCGGAATTCCTCGATCTTTCCACTCCGTATCTGGAAAAAAAGGCACGGTCGCTGGAGAAACTTTCCCCCGAGCAGCAGTTTCGATGGGCTCGTATTGAACAAGAACGCGTACAGAAATTGGATGAGGTGGGGGAGGAGACAAATTTTGTGCTTCAAGATGCGTTAGAATATGATCCAACTCTCCTTGTATGGAAAAAATCTAATCTTCAATCAGCGCGGTCTTCGCTCCAGGCAATTCTTCAATGGCTTGAGGCGCGTCCCAACGAAGATCTCGGAGAACCCGAGACGCTCGAAGTTGACATAAAAGCTTGGATTTTAGAACATTCGCTCAAAGCCGGAGATGTTCTATGGCCGCTTCGCGTGAGCCTTACGGGAAAAGAAAAATCCCCATCTCCCTTTGATGCCCTGTCGCTCCTTGGAAAACGACGGGCAATATCCCGTGTTCAAATGGCGATCCAATGTTGCACAGAGTGAAAAAAGACGCTATAATTTATAAGATCAAGAGCAAATACTCGATTTTATGGGTTATCCTCGAACACAAATAGCGCATTGTACTAGAAAATATCTCCCGCTGACGCTAATGTTCGCGATTTTTGTATTTTTCATTCCCGTTTTGGACGCAGAAGAACTGACAAATGCAAATGTCAATGCCAGCGCAAATACAAGTGAGAGCATCTCTCCTGAAGCCGCGCTGGAAATTCAGGAACTAAATTCCAAAATCGATCAAAATCAAAAAAAGGTTCGAGAGCTCGATGATAAAATAAAATCCATTGAGAAATCCATTGAACAAAAGCGCACCGAGCAAGTGACGCTTGAAAACGAGATCTCGGTAGTGAATGATCAGGTTACAAAAGCAGAAGTTGATATTGAAAAAACAGAATTAACGATTGACGATCTTCTCTCCGATATTGAAAAGCTGGAATCCGACATTCAAACAAGAAAAGAGGAAATCGGTTCTAAAAAATCGGATTTGGCGGATTTGCTGGTGGCGATGTACAAACGCACCCGAAAAACGACGCTGGAAATTACCCTAACCGAAGAATCTTTTGGAATGTTTTTCATGCAAAATCGACAGCTGGAAAATGTGCGAGGCGCGTTTCACAACACGCTGGATAAAATTGAAGTCCTCAAAAAATCCCTAGAATCCCAAAAATTAAACACAATCACAAAGAAAACGGAGGTTGAGAAGAAAAAGGAAGCACTGGAACAAAAAAAGAGCTCGCTTGATGATCAAAGATACGCAAAAAACTACCTTCTTATCGAAACAAAGGAAAACGAGGAAGAATTCCAGGCGCTGGTCAAACAAATGAAGGATGAGCAGCAAGGCGCGAGCGGAGACATCCAATCACTGGAGCGGCAGATCCGAGAAAAAATCGAGCAAGGAACATTAAAAGGGGGATTCGAAGACGATAATAGCAGCGTTCTTGCATGGCCGGCGACATCCCGTCGCATTACAGCTTACTTTCACGATCCAAGTTATCCCTTTAATTACATCTTTCTTCACCCGGCAATTGACATTGGAGTCAAGGGTGGAACACCGATTTACGCGAGCGCAAGCGGTTATGTTTCGGTTGCGCGCAAGAAGGATTGGATTACGAATGAGAATGGAAAAATTTTATATCCCGCTTATAACTACGTCAGCATCGTTCATAACGACGGCGTCTCAACGGTCTATGGACATTTAAGTGAAATCTCCGTCAGCCAGGATCAATTTGTGACCCGTGGCCAGCAGATAGGGGAGAGTGGTTATGCACCGGGCACAAAAGGCGTTGGACGTCTGTACACCGGCCCGCATTTGCATTTTGAAGTTCGCGTCAATGGCATTCCCGTTGATCCACTCGGGTACTTGCCGAACTAGAGATAAGCTCAAAACAATCTTCTACTATGAACGAACGATTTGCCGAGCCGATGGGTGTTCGCAGTCCACAGGAAGCCGAAAATGTCGATTCGCATGAGGGGACTGCTTCCGAATCTTCAAAACGCGATGCAGTTGTTGATCAGGCGCGAATAAAATTAGAACAAATCTGCGCGGGTTCTGAAGACCCTCATGAATGGACTGTGCAGTTAATGCAATCTCTTGAACCGGTTGTGCGGCACCTTGATCCAAATATTTTTTCCGAAAGTGAAAAAGAAAAAATACTTGTGGGGCTAAGCCAATGCTCGGGGTTAGGTGGGAAAGAAAAATTTATCCATGAAGTCATGACGGTCTTGGAACCTATTTTTGACTTGAAAGTCACTCATGCTCCTCAACTTGAAGAAGCTCAAGCAAATGCAATGGTGGAGTCAAGCGGATTTACGCCGCTTAATCGTTTGGTTTCGTATGGCAGAAAGGGATCCATTATTCATCTACACCATGCTGCAGGAACGACCGTCCCAAATAAAAGAACGCTCTATTTAGATGGAATGAAAAAACTTGCAAAAATTGTTTATCATGATCCCGAGATTGAGGAGATTACTGCAACGTCCTGGATTGTTGGAAAAAATCCCGGGATATTCACTCGAGCAGGGTTTATTATAGAGGAGGTGCCAGAAGATGTGCGAAAAGAACATTTTGCTGGTGAAGAGCGCGATCTGAAGAGCGCAACGATTAGTCGGAAAGAATTTCTGGAACGATTTTATGAACCCTCGCAAGACGGGGAGTGAGTCAAACGCCACAAGAAGGCATTCTTATTGCAGGAGAAATTATGAGTCGCACAATATACCTTTTACGACTCATATTTTGTTTAACTGATCACTGATAGTAAACGCGTGTTGGGGTTCGGAGATCAAAATAACGTATCGTGTTGAGCCGTTCGACCTCGCGTAAAGTTAATGAGAGGCTTTTGAGCTGATCTTCAATGGATTGATCTATATCGAAATAAACCTTCCAGCCATCTGTCGTGACCACATACAACTCCTTAATATGATCATATGACTTACACAAAATCTCTTTTTCAATTTTTTCAACTCGAATGACCGACGCAATCTTTTTAACATCGTCCAGGACAACATTCCCCTGTTCCTTCAGTTGAGCGGCCTCCTCCGGCGTTGTTGGGTAATCAATCGGGATCACGCTTCTCTGCTCGACCGTTTCGGTACAAGTAATCTTAGGCGTCGTAAAATAACCGATCGTTCCCTTACTCCATAACCTCCACTTTTCTTGAATCTCAATCATTGCGTGAACCATCTGCTCGGTAAGCGCTCGGTTATGAAGTTGCAACTGGGACTGATTGATGTCATGGAACTCTGGATATCGCCTATTCGGTTCCTTCTTTGCATCAAGCGCCTGTGAAATAATCCCTCGAAGATCCAAATAAAACTTCCGATCAGACGCGATCCATGTCACGCCAAGAACCCTTTCTTTTAGGCGGAGTTGGATCTGATTGGGAGCACCTCGGCGCAAATTCAGTTCCTCAAATGCATACTTCTCCTCTAACGTGTTGCGGAGTTGATCCAAATCAAAAAAAAGAATGTTTGATTGCGGAAAAAACCAAAGAGCCCGTTCCTTTCGTTGCCGCTGAACGATTTCCGTAATCTGTTGGGTTGTAAGATCCCGATTACCCTCGACGCGAACAGATGTGATTTTGAGACGATCTCCCCAAATCACGGAAGTCGCCAATGACAAGCAAATGACGATTGAAACAACGTCCCAATGATGAACACGAAACCACGCAACCAACCGTGGAGGAACTTGACGTTCAAAGTACGGATTATCCATCTGTTCACGTGAAAGGAAAAACGTGCGACGACGACGTCGCGTTAAACGGGGTGCAATTGGATTCTCCTTTGAACGTTGATGGTGATAAGGCGCCATCTCCCCTCCTTCTACAACGGGCCGCGCTTTTTTTGATGTGCCGCGAGACCCAGTTCAATAATTCGATTCAAAAATTGGCCACTTGACATTCCCACCTCTGCTGCTTGATGAAAGACCATGGTGGAGGGCGTAATGCCAGGCAAGGTATTCGCCTCTAAAACAACCGGCGTTCCATCCGGTGCGACAAACAAATCAATGCGGGGATAGCCGACAAGTCCAAGCACCTCACAAACGCGAACGGCAGTTTGCTGGACTCGGGTTGTGAGTTCTGGCGATAATCGTGCAGGCGTGACCATTTCCGCGCCACCAGGCAAAAATTTGTCTTGAAGGGTGAGATATCCTTTATTTTCCCCCCACGGCGTCTCTGTTATCGGTAACGCCTCACGATGCTCATGGTTTCCAAGCACGGAAACCGTTACCTCCATCCCTATTAGCCGCTCCTCAACGAGAATGCGGGAATCCCATTTCAGCGCATCCTCGACAGCGGCATCCATCTGATCCCATGACGAAATCATCCCGATTGCCGTGCTGCATCCTTCGCGAGACGGCTTAACTACTGCAGGAAGCTGTAATTCAGCTCCTACTTGCTCTTTTACATCCGCAGGTCGGCTCTGCCACGCCGCTTGCGTCACAGTGACTGTTTTTGGAACCGCAATGCCTGCCGCGCGCAAGATGCGCCGCTGTACCCACTTATCCGCGCCGAGCGCCGAGCCGAGCACGCCGGATCCGTTATAAGGGATTTGAAGGATTTCAAGCAGACCCTGGAGGCAGCCATCCTCCATAAATTTTCCATGGCCGATGATAAACGCAAAATCAATGAGACCTGGCAAGTCATCCATCGCAATCCTCCTTGCGCGCTTCTCACAAAGACGCTCAACGTCAGCAGTGGTATTCTGCAGAAGAAGGGATTCGTCCAGAAGCCAAAAACAAAGTTTGGAATCTACAAAAATCGGATTTCGCTCTTCCGCGGTTGGTGCGAGTTTTTGATAAACATTCCGCCCGCCTTCGAGAGACACCTCTCGCTCGCTGGAAGATCCGCCAAAAAAAATGCCAACGCGTTTCATAATTAAAGAGGCCCTTTTTTAGATTGATGCGCCACGAGCGCTAATTCTAGAACATGGGAAAGAAAATCCATTGGACTCCATCCGGTTTCTGCCGCTTGGTGCCATGTCCAGGAAGAAGGTCCCATTCCTGTGCTCGCTCCCCCATTCGGATCCGTGATTAAAATCCGTCCCTCCGTTGTTAAAAATCCGTCAATTCTCGCGTATCCGCAAAACTCCAATGCTTCGTAAGTTTTTTCAGCCAATGTTTGGATTGTTTTCAAAATCGAAGAATCGACATCCATGGGTGTAATTTTTTTTGAAGCTCCGGGCATGTATTTTGCGTCGTAAGTAAATATTTCTTCATCATGAATCGTCTCGGTTGGGATCAATGCACGCGCGCTCTCATTACCAACAACAACGCAAGAAAATTCCCGTCCGCGAATCAATGGCTCAAGTAGTACTTCACGATCATACTGAAAAGCCACGGTCATCCCCTGCTCCAGCGCGAGCACATCCGCATTAACACAAACCCCCATTGTCGAGCCCTCTCGGGTCGGCTTCGTCACACACGGGAATCCAATTTGCTGTTCAATTTTTGTGTTCACGGCATTTCTCTTATTTTCCCATTCCCAATCCCGCACAACGATAGACGTTGGTTGGGAAATCTTCGCGTCCGAGAGGATTCTGCGCTGCAGATTCTTATCCATTCCAAGTGCGGCTCCAAGGACGCCAGATCCCGTGTAAGGGATATGGAGAAATTCCAGAAAACCCTGTAAGCACCCGTCATCGCCAAACTTTCCATGGGTAACAAGGAATGCGCAGTCAAGTTCTTTTGAAAGATCGTGGGATCGAAGTCGTCTGCCATGACTTTCCAGCCGATCCTCAATTTCCTTGCAAGTATTCCGAACGATCAGCGTCTCTGGAATCAACCAAAATTTTCCGGAAGCGTCCCAAAAGATGGGAAGGACATCAAATTTCTTGATATCAATGTGCTGTACGATGTTTCTCCCACCCGAAAGCGAGACCTCACGCTCGGAAGAGCGACCTCCAAAAAATACTCCAACCCGTTTGCGCGGCAGGATTGCTATACTCATGGAATGCGCGCCTTTCCGCCAAGATAGGGCTGCAGAGCTGCTGGAATTCGCACTGAACCATCCGGCTGCTGATGATTTTCAATAAGCGCGATCAGCGTTCTTCCGATTGCAAACGCTGTACCGTTTAGTGTATGCACCGTCCCCTGCCCGCCGTGCTCCTTTCGGTACCGGATATTGAGCCGTCGAGCCTGAAAATCTGTACATGTTGAGGTTGAGTGCGTTTCTCGATACGTCTGCTCTGAAGGGATCCAGCATTCAATATCGTATTTCCGCGCCGCAGGGTCTCCTAAATCGCCGGTGCACATTTTTAGAACATGGTAAGGAAGCTCTAGTGCCTGAACCAAGTCCTCTTCGCACGCAAGGAGGAATTCGTGCTCGGTGTCGGATTGCTCGGGAAGTGTAAAACAGAACATCTCCACTTTATCAAACTGATGAACACGTAAAATCCCTTTTGTATCTTTTCCGTAACTCCCCGCCTCCCTGCGGTAGCAGGTGGAAAACGCGACATAGCGCCGCGGGAGTTCGGTTCGCAAAAAAATATCGTCCTGGTGCATTGGCCCAATAGATTGTTCGGATGTTCCGATAAGAAAAAAACCATCTTGCTTCGTTTGATAGATTTCATCCTCGCCGCGCTCCAAATATCCCATCCCTCGCATCGCAGGTTCCTTCACGAGGGTTGGCGGGACAACAGGAATAAACCCTTTTGGCATCAGGCGATCCATGACAAAACTCACAAGTGCAAATTCGAGTCGTGCAAGATCTCCCTTAATGTAGCCGAATCTCGTTCCAGAGACCTTCCCTGCGCGATCAGTATCCACCCAATCGTGAGGAGCGCAAAGCGTGAGGTAGTCTTTCATCCCCTCCTCTCTTGTTCTCGGCGTTCCAACGGTTTTAATGACTTCGTTTTTCGTCTCATCCTTCCCAACCTTCACATCCGGTAGAGCAGGATTTGGAAAACGCAACAGCATTCGCATCCACTGGACGTCCAGGATTGCGAGGTCTTTTTCGAGACAACGCGCCTCTTGCGCAATGATTCTCATTGCTTGAATTTTTTCCTCACGCTGTTCGCCGGATGCCGCCGCAATACCCTCATTCGCTCTCTTTTGCTGAGCACGGAGATCTTCAACGCATTTCATCACCTCACGACGCTTTTGATCACATTCCAAAAAAGCCGGAATATCCACATCCGCATTTTTTGCCTTCATGGCTTGGATGATTTTTTTGGGATCCTCTCGAACCGCTTTTACGTCAATCATGTTTTTTTTCTTGATCGGAGTCTTCCGGTTTTAGGGTGGGAAATAATATCACTTCTTTCAAATTTTCTGTATTCATGAGAATCGAGACAAGGCGGTCAATTCCCATCCCAAATCCCGCGGTCGGCGGCATCCCAACACTTAGGGCATCCACATAGTCCTGGTCAAACCGTTGTGCCTCGTCGTCCCCTGCTTTTCGCAGATCTTCTTGATCTCGAAACCGCTGGGCTTGATCCCACGGATCATTCAGCTCTGAAAATGCATTACAAAGTTCAAATTCTCCGCCGCAAATAAGCTGAAATCGTTCAACTTCGCCTGCATGCTCACGGTGTTTTTTTGCAAGGGGTGAAAGCTCGATCGGATGGTCAACAAGAAACGTTGGTTGAATAAGATTTGGCCGAACGAATTTTTTGAAAAGCTCGTCAAAAATTTTTCCACGGCCCCACGAGACATCCGGCTCCAACCCCTTCTTTTTTGCAACAGCCATCCAATCCACATTCTCACCATGCATATCAACATCCGCATACTCCTTTAATCCATCGGCAAATCGAACGCGGCGAAAAGGTGGATGAAACCCAATTTTTTCTTTTTTATAGACGATTTCGCGAGATCCAAAAACCTGATCTAAGATCGCAACCAGAAGTTCCTCCGTAAAGGTCATCAGACCATTATAATCCTGATACGCTTGGTAAAATTCTACCTGTGTGAATTCCGGATTATGAGTATAGTCTATCCCTTCATTCCGGAAACAACGCGCGATTTCATACACCTGCTCAAATCCGCCAACAACCAAACGCTTCAAGTATAACTCTGGCGCGACGCGAAGGAAAAAATCCTCATCAAGAGCGTTGTGGTGCGTGACAAACGGACGCGCGGTCGCGCCTCCAGGAACCAACTGGAGGATGGGAGTTTCCACTTCCATGAAGTCATGCTGATCTAGGAATTGTCGGATCGCCCGGACGATTGCTGACCGCTTAACAGCAATTTCCCGTGCGGCTGGATTTGCCAGGAAGTCTAAATAGCGACGACGATAGCGCAACTCTTTATCCTTCAAGCCGCTCCATTTATCAGGTAGGGGCATCAAGGATTTTGCCAGCCAAGATACGGTTTCCGCTCGGATGGTTTTCTCTGAACGTTTTGTTAAAAATGCGGTTCCACGAATTTCAATAAAATCTCCAACATCTAGGTTGTTTTTCCACTCCTCGTACGTGTCACCCAGAACATCCTGTTGCAAAAAACATTGAATGCGCCCCGTGACATCCTCTAAATGCAAAAAAAGCGACTTTCCATGCAATCGCAGGGATCGAAGGCGTCCGGCAACTGTAACATCTTTTTCAGTTTTCAACAAATCCTCAAAACCATCCAGTACCGTTGAAATCAAGTGTGTGCGATGGCTGATGGCGGGATAAAGAATTGCGCCAGAAGACTCTAAATACCCCCGTTTTTCGGCTCTGACTTCCTTCTCATTTTTTTGAGATGCGTGTTCCATCTTGTCGTATTTTAGCATTTTTTTTTGAAGGCTTCAACCCCCTCCCGTATTACAAACACGGCAAGCGAACTTCAGCCCACCTTTCAAAAAAACGGTTATTGGATGTGAAGGATTTCGTAGGAAGTTTCCCCGCGAGGGGTTGAAACCGTTATTGTTTCATTCTTCCTGTGGCCGAGAAATGCTCGCCCGAGCGGCGACTCATTGGAGATAAAACCCGTGCCGGGATTGGCTTCATTAGATCCAACAATCGTGAATTCGACCGTGCGGTCGTTCATCCGCGCCTTTACCTTTGAGCCTACAAAAATTTCCTGGGCATCTTTATGGGATTCAATCACCGTCACATACTTCAAAAGATATTCAAGCTCTTGAATTTTTCCCTCTACAAACGCCTGCTCTTCTTTTGCTTGAATGTATTCTGCGTTTTCACTCAAATCCCCAAGCTCTTTTGCCTCACGAATGCGATCCGCAAGCTCGCGACGTTTGTGAGTTTTCAATTCAAGAAGCTCGGCCTGTAACCTCAGAAGACCTTCCTTAGTAATGAATGTTTGCTTATCGGTCATACTTGACAATTTAAACAATAACCAGCCAAATCAAAATTTCGGCAATAGGATCGAAGACCACATGAGGATACACGATTTTCCAAAAAAAATCAAGTCAATTGTCCACACCAGGATTTTTTTGCTGAAGATCGCGAAAATAATACTCTAGTCCTTTTTTTGCAACCGGTAAGGCAACAGCTCCTCCCCCGCCACCCTTCTCCACCAGGACTGCAACTGCGATCGTCGGATGGTCATACGGTGCAAACGCCGTAAACCAGCTATGAGTCTTCTCGTCATCTCCAAACTGCGCTGTTCCCGTCTTTGCAGCTGCCAAAATCGGTAAAGACTGGAGTGCTTGTGCACTTCCATACACGACTGCGTCCCGCATCCCCGCGCGAACCTCTTCGATGTACGCACCCTTGATAAAACCCGTGCGAATGACCTCTGGTTGAACATCCTCCACGTTGCCGTTCGCGTCTTTGACGGCATGAAGCAAATGCGGACGATAAAATGTTCCCCCGTTCGCAATCGTTGCAGTATACGTTGCTGCCTGAAGCGGGGTCATGCTCAAAAACCCCTGGCCGATCGAAAGGTGGTAGGTGTTTCCCAAATACCATTTTTCCCCGAGAGTCTCCTGCTTCCACGCCGGAGTTGGAATGAGGCCAGTTACTTCTCCGGGAAAATCAATCCCAACTTTTTCGGACAGACCAAACATTTTGGCGTAAGCAGCGATCCGTTCAACGCCCAAACCCTTAAAATCCTGATAACCTCCCCCAATGTAATAGTAAAAAGAATTAATGGACCATGCGATGGACTTCCGAGCGTCGGTGAGCCCGTGGCCACCGGGTTTCCAGTCCGGAAAGAAGCTATTACCAACGCGAATCCCTCCGGTGCTATTTATCGTTTGACCGGGACGAATAACACCTTCCTGCAACGCGGCCGCAGCCACAATCGGCTTGAAGATCGAACCGGACGGATACGCGCCGGACACCGCTCGCATGAATAGCGGCAGGTGTGGATTCTTGATCAGCTCTGCATAGCGTTCCGAGGAAATTCCTTCTGCAAATTCATTATGATCATAACTTGGAACACTCGTCAGTGCCAAAATTTCTCCGTTTTGCGGGTTGATCGCTACGGCCGCACCGCCAACGCCGATCTGCTGATTCAGAAATTCCATGAGCGCATCCGTCAGCACCTGCTGAAGCCCGCGATCAATACCAAGAAGGAGATGCTGTCCGGGTTGGGGGTTCTCCTTTGCCAAAACTTTTTGCTCCTTTCCTAGGGCATTAACCTCAATGCGTTTAACTCCATTTTTTCCTCGAAGTAATTTTTCATATTGCACTTCCAGTCCGGATTTTCCAATCACGTCATTCAGGCGATACTCCCTTTCTTGATCTTGATCCAACTCCTCTTTGGTGAGTTTCCCCGTATACCCCAAAAGGTGACTGAAAGCCGTACCCATTAAATAATCTCTTCGCGCGCCGGTTTCAATAGAAACCCCCGGCAGCCCTCCCGCGTCAATGCGCAATCGAATCGCGGTGTTATAATCAACCTGTTCCGTGATGAGAATCGGCTCGTAAAGGGAATTTGAAGCGTTTTCGATCTGCTCTGCAAGTTCCGACGGAGATTTTCCAAGAAGCCCGCCGACATGATCAAGAACCCGCTCGCGCTCATTCCCATCCTCTGGCAAATCCGCCGGAACAATCAACACCCGAAAATTTGGAACATTTCTCACAAGCAATTCTCCGTTGCGATCATAAAATAATCCACGTGGCGCAGGAAGGATCTGGGATCGAATGCGGTTAATTTCCGCGGATGCACGATAAACCGTTCCGCTCGCCAGCTGAAGAAAAGCCGTTCGCGCAAACAGGACCCCAATAACCGAAAAAATGAGCACCATAGCCCAGCGGATGCGCCTCATGGAGATCATGCGGGTATACGGCTGGGAGCGTGCTTGCTCATCTGTGACAATTTCGTCAACTTGAAAACGCGCATACGAAACATCAATCTCTCGATCATGAATATCTGATCCATGAAGTTGAAACGGGTCGTTGCTCATCAAAAATATCAGTGAATAGTGATGCTAGAACGATCGGATGGCGCAAACCATCGCTCAAGAAAAAAACTCGCAAAAAGAACAGCAATAATATTCCAAAAGAAAAATCCAATAAACCAGGACAACCATGCGTCGGGAAACCATTCAGAAACATCAAACCCGATCAGTCGGATGATTTGCCAAATTCCCCATCTCAATAAAACATCCGCAACAACTCCTATCGCATACAGGACGACTAGTGAGATGCCGTGCCGATGCGAAAACATCCGACGATAACATTCGTCAAGCATCCAAACAACAAGAATGAGGGTGATGCTCCGAAGGCCAAATGGCTCCGAGGAAACGAGATCTAGGCAGATTCCAGCGGCGAAAGCCCACCATAACGCCGTTCGTGGAGACAGATGAATGGCGATGGCGATGGTCATGACTAAAAAAAAATTTAGGCTACTGCGCAGAGCAGGAAACACGGAAAAAAAACCGACATGAAGAGCGGCGACGAGCACAAAAAAAAGGATCGTAACAATTACTCGCCTCATAAGGAAGCTGGAAGTAAAATATGAACAACGCGGATCCGACCGTACGATATCAGCGGATCCACAATCGCCTGCTGGTAGACTTCGCTCTCCTGATCAATCACGCGACGGATGACGCCAACAACCAACCCCTTCGGAATGAGCGGCTCAATCCCCGACGTTGTCACTCGCTGACCCTTCTCAATGGATTCGTTCTGTGGAATTAAGTCCATTCGCAGAGCCTGTCCGTATTCGCCAACAACAATCCCCGGCGACTGTTTCTCATTTTGAATCTGAACGGCGACCGCGCTTAACGAATCGGTCACGAGAACAATCCGTGAAGTTCCATCAAACACTTCCACAATTTTTCCAATAAAAAAACCGTCTTGTGCAATGACCGCGGAACCGACCTGAACACCATGTCGGGATCCTCTATTAATAATCATGGCTTGTCGTGCAAGATCCGAGCCTGCCCCAATCACCCGCGCAGAGATCCCAAGAAGACTCTGATCCTTTAAAAACTGCTTTTCTTCCTCAAGAATCTGAACATCGTCAATCAGAGAACGTAAGCGGGTATTTTCCACCACAAGATTTTTCACCTGATCTTCTAAATCCTGAATCCGCTGGGGACTAATCTCTCCTAATGTTTGCGGGGAAATAACATCACGAAACCCCTGCCCCCAGGAAACAAAAGACGCCTCAATGGGAGATAGGGCGCCAAGAAAAAGACTTTCGAGCGGCCGAATCCAACCCAAGCGATGCAGGAGAATAAAACTTATCAAAACGAAACACACAATCAACACTTGGGACAGGGGGCGTCGCTGGCGCATAGAACATCCTACTCTACTATTCTTTGAGATGACCGCTAAAACTGTGCCGAGGAAACAAACATGTCCTTCACAGCGTCAATGTCCTCTAAAATCAATCCGGTTCCGCGCACCACGCCCGTCAGCGGATCATCTGCAATATGAACGGGGATTTGTGTCTCTTGGTGAATGCGCCGATCAAGGCCTCGGAGAAGCGCGCCGCCGCCAACGAGAATCAATCCGCGTTCGTAGATATCTGAAACAAGCTCTGGGGGCGTCTCCTCAATGGTGGACTTGACGCTATCCACAAAAAGATTCACGGATCTGGCGAGTGCCTCGCGAATATGCCCGCTCGTGATTCGAATTTCCTTTGGCAGACCGGTAATCAGATCTCGCCCTCGAATCTTTCCCTCGATGAGTTTCCCGTCATCGAATGCGGAGCCGAGCCGGATTTTTGTATCTTCGGCCGTCCGCTCACCAAGCAGGAGATTGAATTCCTCTCGGGCATATTGGATAATATTTTCATTCAGTTCGTCGCCAGCGATTCTCAAGGATTTCCACGTCACGACGCCCCCGAGCGAGATCACGGCAATCTCTGTGGTTCCCCCACCGATATCCATAACCATGCTTCCCGCGGCGTCCTGCACGGGCAGGCGGGATCCAATCGCCGCAGCAACGGGTTCTTCGATCATAAAAACTTGCCGGGCTCCGGCGCTCAACGCCGCATCCTCAACGGCCTTGCGCTCCACTTCAGTCACTCCCAGTGGAATCCCAACAACGATCCGTGGACGCGGAAGAATTGTAAAGGTTTCACGGTGAACCTTCTCAATAAAATGTTTCATCATGCGTTCCGCAACCTCAAAATCCGATACAACACCGTCTTTCAATGGCCGGGATATAACTATATGCATCGGGGTCCTTCCAACCATCTTTTTTGCATCTTGCCCCACCGCTAAAAGTTGATTTGTCCGGGAATTCACGGCAACAACCGACGGCTCATTAATCACAATCCCCCGATCTTTCACATAGACGAGGGTATTTGCCGTCCCTAAATCAATTCCCAGATCCTGCGAAAACCTCCCTAATAGACGATTAATCATTGAGGTCTCTAAAAACGATCAAAAAACCAAGAGAATCCTCCAGTAAATCGGCCGATATCGCGCACAGTGACGAGAAGCATTAGGAGGAGTAACGTCGCATAACCTACACCATGAACAATCGCCTCAACGCGCTGGCTAATCGCTTTCCCACGGACCTTTTCCATCACGACAAAAAGCAATCGCCCTCCATCCAATGCCGGAAATGGAATGAAGTTAAAGATCGCCAAATTCACAGACAGGAGTGCAGCAAATTGCAGGAGATACGTCCATCCGAGTTTTGCAACCTGACCTGTCAGCACCGCAATCCCAATCGGGCCAGCAACATCCGCAGAAATCTGACGCTCCACCAAAAGCCCTTTAATCAGCTGGCCAAAGGCTAGAAAAATTTGTCCGATGAGCGTGATGGTTAACTTGACGCCCATCACCACTGCGCGTAAGGGGTCATAGGAGACTAAGCCCACATCCAAGAGGGATATGCCAATGATTCCATAACCTTCTTCAGATTTCATCAGCGTCAGCGATTTTGTCAGCGTTTCACCTTCTCGTTTCCAGGTTAACGAAATCGTTTGCCCCGCGCGATCTTGATTAAAGGCCTGGACTTCCTCGCTTTTTTGAACAGCGGCATCGTTGACGGCCATGATGCGATCGCCGGGAAGCAACCCCGCCTTCTCTGCGGGCGAGTCCGGTAGCACTTGTGCCACTTGAACGTGTGCATCTGTTACCTTCGCGCCTCCAGGCAATTCCTCAAGCGCGGATGGCATCCCTGCCACGAACCCAATAGATAGAAGAATAACGCACAATAGAATATTCATCCCGACTCCCGCAAGGAGAACGCTCGACTTTACCCAAAACGGCTTCGATCCAAAACTATCCTTTTCATGGGTGTGCAATTGAGCGTCTTCATCATCCCCCGCCGCTCCCTTGATCCTCACAAATCCACCAAGTGGAATCCAATTCAACGAATAGAGTGTTCCGCGCCAAGCTACCCCCCAGATACGAGGCGGAAAGCCAAAACCAAATTCTTCAACAGTGATCCCGTTTTTTTTTCGCAACGATAAAATGTCCGAATTCATGGACGAGCACAAGGAGACCTAAAATCGCAAGAAAGATGATGACCGTGAGCAACATATTAAATCGTTAGTAATTCTTTTTTCTTCTGTTCTTCTAAGGATTTGATTTTTTCATTAACCCCATCCACAACGTCCTGTAATTCTTTTTTCCCAAAAAATTCATCATCTTCAGAGATCGTTTTTTCCTTTTGCGCTTCCCGAAGGATTTTAACAGCTTCATCACGGACTTGACGAACGGCGATCCGCGCTTCCTCCGCTCTCTTTCCAACCTGCTTCGTCAATTCTTCACGCCGATCGGCCGTCATCTGCGGAAGGTTGAGCCGGATAATCATCCCGTCAACCGTCGGCGTCATTCCCAAATTTGCTACCACAAGGGCTTTCTCAATGTGTTTCATAAGCTGAACATCCCACGGTTGAATCTGAATCGTTTTTGGATCCGGAGCGCTAATGCTGGCAAGTTGCTTAAGCGGTGTTCGCGCGCCATAGGCCTCGGCGACAACATCCTCCACCATAGCGGGAGCCGCTCGTCCAGCGCGAATCTTACTCAATTCCTCTTCATAATGAGCACGTGCCTCTTCCAATTTTGCTGGATATTCAGAAAGGAGATGAATCATATTTTTTTATTACGGGATAAACAGACGTCGGCAGAGCCGACACTGCGGGTCGAACCCGCCCAGATGCCCCGTGCTTTGCGCACAGGGTCAGGTTCATTTACTTGGAATAATGGTTCCGGTATAAACTTCGTTACTATCCAGCGGATGAATCTGTATCCATTGGATCGGCCGAAGCCGCTGATACGTTTCAATAGTCTTCCATGTGACACCGCGATCAGTAGATTTATGAACGACGTTGTCAACTTCGAAGTAGAGAATTTGCGCGTTCTCACTGTTCACGACAAAATGCTCAATGGGTTTTGTCCCCCTTGGAACGAGCGTGTCAAGAAATTTCCAGGTTTGTCCTCCGTCTTCACTGCGGAATAATCCCTGTGTCGTCCCCGCATACAGCACTGCTGGATTATTGGGATCAACGACAAAACTTCGAATGTCTCCACTGTGTTTAACCTCCGAGCTTAGCTCCAGAACCTCCTGCCACGCCTGGCCGCCGTCTCGGGAAACGCGAAATCCGCGTCCACGAGCAATAGCAAACAGTGTTGCGGGGAGATCCGGATGAACTACAAGCTGGATCAACTCCGTCTTAAATTCCTCCACAATGTTCCAGTTTGTTCCGGCATCCAGACTCTGGAGCACAACACCTCCTTTGTTAATGGCTGTTATTTTTTGCGGATTTTGACGATCCACTTCGATGTCCCGCACAATTTGCCCCTGCGGATCAATATAAATCACTTCCCATGTTTCTCCACTGTTGCCCGTTTTGTAAATTTTTGACTCGGCAGTTGCATAAAGAACCCCCCTCGACTGTGGATCAAGGGTAAGATTCGCAACAAAGCCGGATTTTAGCCCTGTCTGCGTCCACTGTATTCCGCGATTGTCCGAGCGAAAAACGCCCGCATTCGTTCCAAGATAAAACGTCTCCGGATTCTGCGGATCAATTTCCATGGTCAAAATACTTAAATCCCCAATGGTGCGAACCTTTTTACCAACCTCGTCAACAAAAATCCTCTGCGTCCACATTTCTCCGCCATCTTCACTCATCCAGATCCCTCCCGGAGGAAGAGTTTTCGTTGCTTCACACCCGGCGCCCAAAAAAAACAAAGCACCAAGTAGAAAAAAAAGGAAATAACGATGGCGCATAGGATGGGTTTAATTGTTGAATTGAAGCGCAAAAGTCTCCAGTACCATTTTCGGTTGCGTATTCTGATCGAGGAGTCGCAAGGAGCGGAATCCAGACTGCAGAATCCGCTGTTCGCCGGACGCCGATAACGAGTTCGGCGCTGAAGCGGCAAAATGTGGATAAACAGAAAATATAGATTTTCCCTTCAGCAGAAGCCGATCACGGATAAGCGTCATCACATCCTCAATCCATTGCTTTGCGATATTTTGCTGATCAAGAAATGATGGCGACTTACTGATGATTTCATCGCACTGCCGTAGCCGAAGATGGAGCGGAAGAGACGTCCATTCGGACAAAATGCCCAGACGCGTAAGATGCCGGTCCCATTCGTTTGGTTGATCCAGCCAGCGATTGAGCAACCCCATCCGACCACGGCACGCGGGGATCATCCGAGCATCCGAGATCTTCAACAGCCCCTGCTGTACAAATGCTCGTATCTGCTCCTGTGGCAAAGGGGAAAATCTCAATAACGAACATCGAGATCGAATCGTTCCTAGGAGTCGCCCTCCATCGTGGCTGACTAAAACCACGAGTGAATGGGGCGCGGGTTCTTCGAGAAACTTGAGCATCGCATTTGCCGCTCCAAGGGTCATGCGCTCCGCCTCATCCACAAGGATCATTTTTCGAGTTCCAGAAAATGGCGAATGACTGATCCACGATCGCAACTTCCGAATATTTTCCACCGTATAGCCCTGACGCTGATCGGGAGGAGTAAGTTCCATTAAATCTGGATGTCGCTCATTTTGAAATGCTCGACAGGAAACACAGAATCCGCACCCTCCAGACTGCAATTTCAGACAGAGTAACTGATGACTCCACGACTTTGCAATGGTGTATTTTCCAAGATGCTCGGAACCCTCAAAACGCCAAGCATGCATCGTTTGCTCCGGATGACCCTCAAGTCGCTTAAGCATTCTTTGCTGTCGCTCGTGGCCAAAAATCTGTCGCTCTGACATATCAAAACTTTACCATTTTTATCAAGAAACGTCAAGCAAAAACGGAGCGAATAAAATCGAGCGTTTGCCGGGCTGTTAATTGCCAAGAAAAGGCATGAACTCGCTCAAGCCCCATACCTCTCAACCGCATTCGAAGCGCCGGGTCTTTTAATACCCGCTCCATTTCTTCAGCCATCATTCCTATATCCGACGGCTCAACAAGGATTGCGGCATTTCTCACGACTTCTGGGATTGCGCCAGCTCTCGCAGCGAGAATTGGAACGCCGCATGCCATTGCCTGAAGCAATGGGATTCCAAAGCCCTCATAAAAACTTGGAAAAACAAAAAGGTCAGATCCGCGGTACAGCATCGGGATATCTTCTTCAGGAATATACCCAGGCATGAATACCTCACTCTCTAAATTCTGCCGATGAATCTTTTCCTGAATTTCGCTGAAGCCGTATCCCTGAAAACCTAACAAAACAAGTTTATGCGGAAGCTGGGAATGTCTTTTGAATAACGCGAATGCATCTATCAGACCCGCGATATTTTTTTTTCGCTCCAGTCTGCCAATGTAAAATAAATAGGGCTGAGGAATGTGATAGCGATCAAGAACTTCTCTCGTCTTTTGCGAATTGAGGTTTTCGTGGTAACGGGTGTGATCATAGCCATTCGGAATTACTTTAATCTGACTCGGACTGGTATGAAAGACGTCTAGGATTTCTCGTTTTGTAAATTCCGAAATGGTGATAATTTTTTTTGCGCGGCGGAGCATAAAACGCGCGGACCAAGACTGATAATCCAGCTCATTGTTTCCATAACGCCCGAATGTCAGAAGACGAACCGCTCCTCGAAGAAGCTTTTTTGTCCATCGCGCCCGGTAGCCAATGGGATCCGTAGAGTACAATTCCTTAAACCGCTCAAAGCCAATGTCATGAAGGGTTGCAATGGTGTTTTTTGGATGAATGATGGGAAGATTATGCGCAGGAACGAAAAACACATCCGGAGGATGGAGGAGCATTTCAATGGAAAAGCGAACCAGCGTCCAAAGCAATTTTGGCGACCAGCGCAACACCTTACTCTCAAAATTTTTTGGCAAATCTTCCAGCCCATCACGAAGCGCCTCCTTCGAGTACAAAATAAAGTGATCCCGAGGATCTGCAATTTTCTTGAACTCCTGTATTAAGTGATAAGAATACCATTCCGTGCCGGTTTTCTTCAGCTCATTGGCACGAGAAGCATCAATCCCAATGATCATTTTGTTGCTAAAATGCTTCGTTTATAGGACTCGAGGTTGTCTAGCGCAACACCTGTCCCTTTTGCCACACAGAGCAAGGGATCTTCCGCGACATAGGTTGGAACGTCCACGGCGCGAGTGAGAAGCTTGTCTAGATTCCGAAGCAGGCCACCTCCTCCACTGATCACCATCCCTTTATCAATCACGTCTGCCGCGAGCTCCGGTGGAGTATCCTGCAAGACTGCTTTTACCGCCTGAATAATTCCTCGAAGCTCGTCTTGAATCGCTTCCGTCACATCGTCGCTGGTCACGGTCACAGTTCGAGGGAGGCCCGTCACAACATCCCGTCCTCGAATATCCATCGTGCGCTTCTCCTTCATTGGAAGCGCGGAACCGATTTTGATTTTTAGTTCTTCAGAAGTGCGCTCTCCGATCGCAAGGCCATATTTCTTCCGAACAAATTCCATTATGGCTCCATCAAATTTATTTCCGCCAATGCGAACGGACGTGTTTGCGACAATGCCGCCTAAAGAAATCACTGCGATCTCCGATGTCCCTCCGCCAATGTCCACAATCATATGGCCAGAAGCGGATCCGATGGGAATATTTGCCCCAATAGCGGCTGCGATGGGCTCTTTAATAATATAAGCAGCTTTTACCCCCGCCTGCAGGGCGGCGTCAATGACCGCACGACGTTCCGTAGACGTGATGCCTGCAGGAACGGCAATCATCACCTCTGGTCGGAATAAGCGGATCCCGCCGAGCGCTTTATTGATAAAATATCGCAACATACTCTCGGTTGTTCGATAATCCGCGATCACGCCATCTTTCAACGGACGCGAGGCGATGATCGTATCTGGTGTTCTCCCCAGCATTTCCTTTGCCTCATTCCCCACGGCTAAAACCCGCCGATCAATGACGGAAATCGCAACAACAGAAGGTTCGTTAATGACAATCCCCCGCTTGGGCACATGGACAAGCGTATTGGCCGTTCCCAAGTCAATCCCAATTTTTTTGATAAACATCGGCATAGATCCGTGGTGCGCTAAAACAATAAATGCAACGAGCGATCCACACGAAGGTCGCTTTCAAAAAGAAGCCCCTGCTCATTGTCGTAAATTTTTATCGAATCCGCTGGCGTTGCTTCAGTAATTTTCTTATCAGATTTTACCCGAACCGTCAAGGGCTGGCCGAGTGTCCCTGATTGCTTTTGGACGAGGAGATCATACGCTCCGTTTCTCCATCGGTCTGCTATTGTTGTCGGTAGCGTATATTGAAACTTCAGCACTCCTTCCTCGCCCGGCTCGATGGAAATGAATGCGTTAAAAACCGTTCGGCTCTGTTCCTCGGTGACTGTCGCATCCGTCGGCTGACCGCGCTTAATACGATCATTCGTCATCGCGCCGCTCGAAGTCAGAAGCTGACTTCCTTTTGGAACATAGACCCTCGTATACGTTCGATAGCGCGTTTGATCCCAGCGGAATTCGCCGTTATTTTTATAACGAATGTTCAACTCCGCCGTTGATGTCTCTCCAAGATTTACGTGATAGTCCACAAATCGCTCCATCACAGCATCAGTTTTTAAGCTCGCCATATTGGCATCAACAACCATCAAAGCGTCTGCCGCCGTCGGCTTCACCTCCCCTGCCCAACCTTCCCCGCGAGCCCATTTTTGCAATTCAGGATCTTCAAAATAGATCAAAAGGTGTTTCTGCTGAATATTTTCATTAAAAATTTTGCTGAGGATTGGCATACGTTCTTTGGGCAAATGAAAAATCCTCTCGACAAGAACCCCTGCCAACTTTCCAACAATGTCCTTGCGATCAATGTCCGCAATACCGTCTTTTGCATATCCCCGCTCGACTTCATATTCTAGCGTGCCAACAACATTGTCCGATGTGAACATTACCCCGTCAACGGTGACGTCCCCCACCAGCTCCAAAAGCGAAACGATTACCTGCGGCGTGATGGCGACAACGCTCTGAAAATCACCGACGCCGCCCTCTTCTCGATAAAACTGGAGAAGGGTCTCTGCGGAGCTTGGAAAATCCGGATCCCAATTTGCGTCGCGAAAAAACCAACGAGGATTGAGGTACGTTGCAAGCGGAGTGGGAGAGGCTGGGCGATCTTTTGGATCAGACCTCCGATCCAGTTCGTAGACGTTCTCCGTTTTCATGCTTTGAAGAGCTGCATCTTTCACAACGACCACTCCGTATGTTCCGATAAAACCCCCTGTTGGACGAAGCTCTGTGTTATTTTGAAGGAGAAGCAACATCTGGTGCTCTGTTGGATAGCCAAGGATCGCAGGCAACGCTTTCGCGTAAGGAATCACCTCCTCGATCGCGCTAGAAATCTTCGGTAGCTGCTCTTTTAGGGGAATCGTTGCAAGTTTAAATTGAGGAAGGAGGCCGAACCGCGGAAGCTGCGCCAGGGTTTGCATCGCAAGACCCACCTGCGCCTTGGCCGCAGAAAGATCCGGCACCGATTCATTAATTCGCTTCAACGCCAAATGTTTTTGATCCGCTGTTAAGTCAGAAAATACAGCGAATGCGGATGTTCCGGCAATTTCCTCCAGATCCGCGCCAAGATCGATGACCCGTTCCACCGCATCTGCCGCCTCATCGGTTGCCACAAGGAGCGTGCGAACACCGGCGAGCTGACGAGCGGCAAATGGAATCCAGCGCAGCTCTTGGATGCGCTCATTTGCCATCAGCGCGCGACTAAGCGCGGCTTGCGCCGTCACTATATCCGTTTTTGCATCCCGCAAACGCATCTCCGAAACATCCTCCTGAACCAGGAGTAACGCCTCACGCGCTTTTAAGGAAGAGTCAACGACCGCTCGAATATCACGATAATTCCATGCAACCACTCCCGCGATCACACTCAACACGGCGGCAATAATTCCGATAATCTGGAGAAGGGTTCTTAATTGTGGACGGTGCCGTTTCATTGCGGTCTTGCCCTATGATGCGGTCGGGTCTCTCCCCGATGCTTCCGCAGATATTTCAAAAAACTCCGAATGTGAATCCGCGTGATGTAGTTAAGAAATGCGCCCTGCAGCCCCGGACTCGTTGCGGATTCCCTCTTATGATAATGAACCATCTCTGCATCCGCAAGATACACCACCCGATACCCCGCCTCCCAAATGCGCCAACAAAAATCCGTGTCTTCAAAATAGAGAAAGAAGCGTTCGTCCAGGAGACCCACACGATTCAACGTGGATCGTGACAGCATCATCGCGGCGCCTAATACCCAATCCACCTCCTGATTTTTTTCATGATCCATCTCCAGCAAAAGATATTTCTCCAACGCGCGTTTCGCAAATGGAAGTTTACCCAAGAAAGTCCTCCGAAGGAACGGAATATACCATGCAGGAAATTCCATGCAGGAATATTGAACGCTTCCATCGGGATTAATAAGCCGAGGCGCGGACAATCCTACATCCGCGTGAGTTTCCATAAAAACGACCATTCGAGTGATCGCCTCGTCTAAAAGAATAATGTCGGTATTCAAAAGGAGAAGGTGGGCGCCGCGCGCTTCTCGGATTCCTAAATTCATCCCGTACGAAAAACCGCCATTGCGGGACGAGGCAACAAGACGAACCTGTGGAAATTCGGTTCGAACCATCTCAACGCTTCCGTCATTGGAGTAATTATCCACGACAATGATTTCCATTGAGAAAGGAAAGGAGAGGAACTGCAACCCACGCAGGCATTGTTTGAGCAGCCCTCGCGTCTTGTAGTTTAGGATGATAATGGAAAGTTTAGGATGCATGAGATTGATCGTAAGAGATCGAAAGGTTGTGATTGAAATAAACCATTAGCCATACCACAATCCCCCATCCCAGCGGATGATTGAGATACGGGGTTGTGACGTTCGTTGCCATCACCGCAAGCAAGGCAAGCGCCCCTCCAGCCGCCAGCGCGCGATCCATCGGGGAAACAGATTGCGACCGGAAAATGCGCCACGCACAACGCGCGATCCAGGCATAAAATAGAAGAAAGATGGATAATCCTACCACACCGACCTCTGTCATCGTATCAAGATAACCCCATTCAAAAGTGGTTGTTGTATAGTTTCCATCGGGGTTATTCGCCAGCGCACGCGCATCCCGCGTTGCATACGTCACTGGCGTTCCAAATCCGGATCCCAAGACGGGGTGTTCACGAATACGGGCGATGAGCGGGTCGAGAAGTTTGAACCGGGAAACCGAGGCTTCTTCTGTTTTGAAATTTTGCGTACGCTTGGAAAAAATGTCCACTGTGCTGACGCCGGCCGTGATATCCGACGTCGGAAAAGGAATTTTAACAATCAGTGTGATCGCAAGAAGGCTTGCAATCCCTCCAAGAAAAAGAACTCCGCACAGCCGCGCTAGGCGACTCACTGACCAGCGCAGTAGAGTAAACAAAAAAATCAACATCGCGATGGTTGCGAAAAGCCCCCCTAGCCAGAAACTTCGCGACATGGAAATGAGAATAACCGTCAAACTCCCCCATCCCAATAGCCAAATTTTTTGAAATGAGCGAAGGTCTAAAATTGCCTCATTTTCTCGATCCGGTTCTCGACAAAAAAATAACCTCGTGATGGAGTGATAAACAATTTTGCGGTTCGGCCAAAAGATTAAAACGCCAGCGGAAAGAAAAAACGCCACAAGCATATAGATCTGTCCTTCAAAAAAAATACGGTGGAATCCGCCCAAACCTTCCGGCGCAAAAATAAATCCCGTTCCCGAGCGGCGCGTCCAATGATAAAGCGGCGCTTTCCATTGAGAAAACTGGTGGGTAAAAAGGTAGAGTAAAAGAAGGGTTTGGGTTCCCATAACAAGCACCGCGGCAGTGAAAATCTGGAACAAGCGTCTAAAAAAATGTTCACAACGGGCGGCTTCATAGATAAAAACCGCGACAAAGGCGTAAAAATAATTATTAACATCCGCAAAAATCTGCGCGAGCGGGTATCCGGAAATCCATCCCCGAAAAACGCCCCATACGATCACGCCAGAAATCACCGCGATCCAGGAAAAAACCCTTGACCGATGAATGGTCGTCCCGTGGGAGAGAATCTGAATGACCCATGCCGCAAGGACGACGCCAAAGATCGCCATACGTAGCGTGAGTTCAAATGACCCAATATCCAACGTGAATAGGCGACCAAAATGCCCAATAAATAATTCCCCCATTAGAAAAAGAACGCCCCATTCAAACCGCTGAAAGCTTGCAACAACAACGACCGTCAAAATAATCAAAAAATAAATTTCTTCGGAAGCGGGAAGAAGGTAGCCCAAAAAAGACGCAATCTCAATCCCTGCAAGGAGTGCGGTCGCAGGCCAAAACCATCCCTGAAAAAAATCTGATGGGGTACGCATCAAAATCGGCGAATACTTAAACGAAGATGGAGTGTCTGTACGATCAGGGCAAGAAAAAGACTGACAGGGAAGAAGAGTGATAGGATGGTGGTCGAAACAACGGTGTGATGCTTCTGAAAATAGCGAAACAGGCTCTGGTTGTAATGACGCTGGCGGGTAACGGCACGAACCTGCTCGAAACTTCTGCCTTTTTGATGCATGACTTGTGCGATCGGGGTATACCACGTTTCCCATCCGGCGTCCGCCGCCCGGCGGCAATAGTCCACTTCCTCAAACCAAATCCAAAATCGTTCATCGAAGTACCCAATGGATTGAAAAGTTTGACGACGAATAAGAAAACACGCGCCCATGACTTGATCCACGCGATGCGGCGATAATGCTTGGTTCAATCCAAAATATCGTGCAACGGAAGGAAAAAACGAAAAGGCGCGATGCAGTTTGAGGATGACAAGAATTTGAATGCCGAGCGATGGAAATGTTCGCGTCGAGGGTTGAATAGAGAGATCGGTGTTAAGTATTTGCGGACCAAGAATTCCAATCTTTGGACGCTCATCCATCCACTGCGTCAACTTCTCTAATGCGTGATTAAAAATCAACGTATCGGGATTGAGGAGAAGGATCATTCGACCGCGCGCCCGGCGCAGTGCTTGATTGCACGCCGCCGCAAATCCGCGATTTACCTCATTTGCAATTAACATCACCTCGGGAAATTGTTGCCGAACCATCTGCGCTGATTGATCATCCGATGCGTTATCGACGACAAAAATCTCGTACCGAATACCGTAAGTCTCGCGATCAACGGATCGAAGGCAAGACATGAGGAGATCGCGAACATTCCAGCTGACAATAATAATACTCAAATCAATGGTTGCGGGGTCCTCCGATGAAGGAAAAATCGTAATCATTAATTTGATTGAAAAACTTTTCGGATCACATCATCAATCTGCTCCTCATCAATCAGAATGTCGTCCACCGGTAGCGAAGAAGAAAGCAAACGAGCCGCACGATCCTTCGCCTCCCCGCGGGGAACATGAATGACCGCGTGCTGTGCTTCAAAGCGAACGACATCGCCGTAGGATAAAAGAGCGTCTTTTTTCACGGGCTTCTCAAAAGTCACCGTCAATACTTTATGGTCAACGTAGCGACTCACAAGCTGATCCAGCGCGCCATCATAACCAATGACCCCCTTATTGATAATAATCACTCGGTGACAAAGCTGCTCAATATCTTCCATGTAATGGGACGTGAGAAGAATGGTCGTTCGTGCCTTCCGATTGTAGCTCGTAATAAATTCTCGAATGTTTTGCTGGGAGATGACGTCCAATCCAATCGTCGGCTCATCTAGAAATAAAACTTTCGGACGATGAAGAAGTGCCGCGACGAGCTCGCACTTCATCCGCTGGCCAAGAGACAGCTTTCGAACGGGAATATCAAGAAGATCTTCCACATCTAGCAGTGCCGTCAACTCCTCAACGGTTTCTTGATAGTCTGCGTCTGGAACTTCGTAGATTTCTTTATTCAACAAAAAACTTTCCTGTGCCGGCAAATCCCACCAGAGCTGATTTTTTTGCCCCATGACAATGGAAAATTGCTTCTGATACACCGGCTCGCGGTTCCATGGAGTATGTCCTAAAACCGTTGCGGATCCAGAAGTGGGATGCAGAATTCCGGAGAGCATTTTTAGTGTTGTCGTTTTTCCGGCGCCATTTGGACCCAAAAAACCCACAAGCTCACCCTCCTGGATCGTAAATGAAATACTACTCACCGCGGTGGTGATCAGCTTTTCCCGTTTGAATAAACTCATAAACGAGCCCTTGAGCCCAGGGGCTTTGCGGTAATATTCGTAGTCTTTTCGAAGGTTTTGAACTTTGATCGCGGGTTGCATGGTGGAGTGATTTTAACAGAAAGAAAGAACTTTGTCCATCACACGGCAGCACCCGAATCAGGAGCTCGCGGAGCTATATCTCTTCAACGAGATTGTCCAAATCTTTCGACTCACGGTCGCAAACAACCAGGCCATCAAGCACGAAAGGATGACGAGCGGAATAACATCTCTCCCTAAAAGAACTCGAGCGGGAAATGTCGCAATCATCGTAACGGGAATCACGATGGTCAAAAAAACGCGGCCGATTCGGCCAAAAATATCCATCGGGTATGGCGTCGTATCAATAAAAGTAAACGTGAGCTCGTTTAAGCGATCCGTCTGGACTGTCCAAAATGCAATGGACTTAATCATCACCAAAAGTGAATAAAAAATGACAAGCGCATTGAAAACCATCACAATGTAAAGTGGAATCATGGGCAAGATGACTCCCAGCGGGAGGTCTTGCACGCGCAGGGAATAGACGAGCAACCCGATTCCAAAAACCACGCGCGAAATATCCTCCAAGTCCATCCGCGAAATCGTCGCAAGAATTTGCGCATCCACGGGATATGCAAGAAAATAATCAAACTTTCCCGTACGAATCAGGTTATCAATTCGAATAAATGTTCGAAATGTCATCCAGGAAAGGCCATCAATCAGCGCCGATGTTGCGATAATCACTAAGGCCTGTGTGTAATTCCAATCTCCAATCGTCACCACATGGCCATAAATGACGTTGATAAAAACAAGCCCGAGAAAAACATCAAACGCGCTCACGATGACGATGAGCAGAAAACCCCCGCGGTACATCATCTGCGTAATGAGATTAATCCGAAAAAAAATACGATAAAGATGCAAAATTCGTCGGATATTACTGACCATACGCCTCATATCGCCTTAATCCTCGAATCCACAACCACTTTGAAAAAAGCATAAACCCGAAAATCCACAAAAGATTCTTTCCCATGAGCACAAACCATCCTTGTGGAGAAAGACGTCCAAGAAAAGTGGAAATCGGAACATATGCAGTAAACTGAAAAGGGAGCCAATCTGTGATCATTCGGAGCCAGTTAGGAAAAAGATCGAGGGGCAGGAGGGATCCAGAAAGAAGAATCGTGACAAGAAAGATCGCAAACGTAAGTCCGTGACTATTCCCCAGCCAAAAACTGGCAAGCCCCGCAAGATATTGAATAAAAAAATATGTCAAAAACGCAAAAAAGAGAGAGATGGCGAATCCCAGCCAAAGAAAAATATTTTTCGGAAGGGTAACAAACGGAACAATCATTCCTGCCAGGAAGACCAGCCAACTCGTCCAAAGGACAAATGCGCTCTTTGCGCCCAAACGTTTTGCGAACATAAGTGCAACATAGCTAATGGGTTTTGTCAGAAGAGGAAGGATTATGCCCTCTTGAATATCCTGACGCACATCGTTTGCCATCCAATGCCGGACAACGAGATTGACAAGCATCATAACGAGGAGATAAGTTGCCAGCGCCTCAAAACTATAGTCGCCGAGTTGCTGGCCGCTCTCATAGATTTTTCTCCAGAATAAAACAAAAACCGAAAAAATAAAAAACTCATTCAGTAGGCCAAGATAAAAATTTAGGCGGTAGGCCGCTTGCTCCTGAAAGGCTAAAGAAGCAACTTTAAAATATTTCTTCATTCTCGAATTTCCTTAATCACGCGCATCATCTCTTCAACACGATTGCTCCACTGCATGGATGCAACGACGGCTTGGCGCTGGGTGCGGTCGGTTTTCCCGACCGCAAGCTCTTCCCGTACGGCGTCTACAAAGGCCTGTGGTGTTTCTGCAACTCGAATCCATGATGAAAACACATCCACTCCCTCTACTGGCGTTGTGACTATTCGATTTCCCTCCGCAAGATACTCATAAATTTTCATGGGATTCATCGTCTTTGTGAGTTCATCTTGTCGATGCGGGATGATTGCAACATCAAACTGTGCGCCAACGGCTGGCGTTTCGTCATACGGCACCATTCCAAGAAAATGAACATTCGAGAATGCCTTCAGGCGACGAATTTCCGGTGCTTGCGGGCGAATGGATTTCAGAAAGGCAGGCCACGTTGGACCAGCAAAGACAAATGAAACGTCTGGAAGGGTCCTTGCAAGAACCTCAAGCAAATCGAAATCCAAACGATTCTGAATAACCCCGTGATAACCACAAATGGGTCGCGGAAGGCGAGAAACCGCTTGAGCAACTCGGCTATGCTCCTTTGGCCGCGTCCAGTGCTCTACATCCACGCCATTCGGGATCCAGTGGATATTCGGATGTTCGGAAAATCGCTGCTGTAATGTTTTTGAAACCGTAAAGACGGTGTCGTAGGCCGACGTCATAAACGCATATTGTTCGTCTAGATGATCCCGATATTTTGAAAAATGGCTGTGTGCGCGCCAGTCATCAACAACGTCAAAAACACTCCAATCCACCTCAACGCCTTTGAGAATATCCGCAAAAAAGGGATGGACATTCCATAAAAGCAGCTCGTCATCATCCAAATGGAAATGGCGAATAACTTGATTCAGACGCTGATGTAGAATTGCTCTCGGCCGGAGCGATGCGATTGTTGAACAAACGGAAACCCCCGCCCAATCAGAAATTGCTGTGTCCAAGGATAGATGTTTTCCAAACGCCATCCCCGCCTTCAGCCATTCTTTCACCGCCCCTTTCGGAGTCCACGGTAGAAGGTCAACGGTAACAATCCGCTGGACATCAGGATGTTTTGCGAGCTCCGCCAAAATAAATCTGTTACGGTTCGCGACTCCCCGCTTCCAGTCAAAGGCGCCGGACATTGAAATCATTAGGATATTCATCCGTGAGATTGATAGAGGTGCTGAAGGATTTCCGCCTGGTGATCCCAGGACTGGAAGGAATGGTTTTTCCGCGCCGCGGAACCGAGCTTAGCTCGCAGTTCAGCGTCAGTCAGCAATGTCAGCATCTTTTCCGCGATGGTCTCAATATCCTCCGGATTCGCCAGCAGACCAGTCTCGTGATCCGTCACCGCTTCAGGAACGCCGCCGCTCGTGCTTGCAAGAACCGCTTTTTCAAAAGCCGCCGCTTCCCAGTACACAATGCCGAAACCTTCCACATCCGCACCATTTTCTAGTCGCGGAACCAGCGCAAAAAAAGTGCAAAGTTGAAACCATCCGCGCTTCTCTTCATCCGAGACTCGCCCAAGAAACGTGATCCGATCCGAGAGATGATGCTGATGAGCAAGCATTTCGAGATAGGACGCATCTGGACCTGTCCCCCCGATCACCAACTGGACATCGGACGCCTTTTCGGCAATCCTCGCAAATGCTCGAATCAGATGGTCGTGTCCCTTCCTCCTCACCAAACGGGAAAGTGAGAAAACGATGCGCTTGTTCTCCAACCGCCAGCGTGCGCGAAGGGATGCCGCCATTTCAGCGTCCTGCGGCCGCGAGCGAAGGTCAGTGGACGGTGAAAGCACGACAATTTTTCCCGGATCAACCCCCTGCGCTTGAACCTGATGTTTTGCATATTGACTCAAGACGGTAATGGCGCACGCTTGACGGTAAACTTTTTTTGCCAGCCACTGCTTTCGGAGAAACTGTTGAGGGAGGAGAATATCCATTCCATGGGTTGTCAAAAAATAAGGACGCCGAAGCAGGCGCGCAACAACCATAACAACTGCACCGGTAGGAAGAACTTCTCCGGCGTGAAAAATATCGATCCGTTTTGTAATTGCTGTGAAAAAAACATGCCAAAACAACACCACCCAGCGCGGCCAAATCGGTAAACGCGTGAAAAAATTTCTCCGTACAACGGAAAAGCTCTGTGCCGAATCCCAAATCCGGCTATCCTTACTCGGCGGACACAAAACAACAACCCCCTCCTTCGGAAGCCGCCGAAGTAGTTGAAAGGTGTATTCCTGAACTCCTCCAATTTCCGGAGGAAAATGAAGCGTAACCCACAAACATCGTTTCATGGCGTTCGTCGTCGAAAGTAAGTGCCAAAAAGAGATCGAAGTTCCGTAACGGTAAACGCGCGAACAAGAAAGACAAAGATCGTATACACGGCGACGCTTAAAACCAGATTCACGATCAGCGGAATCGTATCTCGCAGCCCCCAAGTGATCAATCCCATCGCAACGCTTGCGATCAATAACTTTGCGCTCTTTACCAGGAGAAAGGGAATGTGAAATGGAAGTGTACGGTAAACGACCGGTAGCCCCAACGCGACGACAAGAATACTGCTCACAACGGCAGCAGTCGCGGCACCAAGATACCCATACCAAGGAATCAGCAGAAAATTCAAGATGATGTTGACCAGAAGCGCAATCCCCATATTCACGGTGTTTCGAACTTGCTTATTAGCGGCCATAAGGAAGTTTCCAACAGGATAATTCAAGAAGACAAAAACCAAACCCACCATAAAAATTTGAAGTGCAGGAACGGATCGCGACCACGCAACGCTATAGAGCAGCCCTTCAATCAGTGGCTTTGCAAGCACAAACGTCCCAATCGCGATTGGAAGACTCATGGCAAGGAGATACACCATCGCCTGCTCAAAGAGGCGAACAAGCCGCGGACGATCTGAAATAAACGCATGACTCATCGCAGGAAAAAGGCTTGTCGCAAATGCACCCGGTAACACCGTCAATGCAGTGGCGAGCTTGAATGCTAAATTATACCATCCATTTGGCCGGTTTCCAACCAATGACTTAATCATAATGGAATCAACAGATCCGTTGAGCTTAAAAAATATTCCCGCAAGCGCAAAAGGGATCGCAAGAAGCAACAGCTTCTTAAAGATTTCCTTATTCCACTCCAGCGTCACATTCAACCTTGCCTTAGAAATCACCAGCCACCCAGAGAAAAAAAAGTTAGCGGCACTGGACAGCGTGATCACGCCCAAGAGAAGATGAATCGGCGCGTGCCGTGAAATCAATAATCCCCCGAGAAGTAATATGATAAACTGGTAGCCAAGAATACCCACTGCCTCGTAGTGCATCCGCTGAACCGCTCGAAAAACCGAATAGAAGGTGAAGGTAAAGGAATCAAAAATCACAAACAGAAGCGCGATATATACTAACAGCTGATCATAAAAATCGTATTGCGAACCCACAGAAAGAACCTGAATCGCAACAACCGAAATGAGGATTGTGCCAGCGGAAAGGAGGAGTTTTAGGCTTAGCATCTGACTTAGGACTTTTGGAAGACGAGAAAGATCTCGCGCGCCCTCTCGAATAAGCACCGGACCTAAGCCAAAATCCGCAAAAATGGAAAAAATGGAAACAAAAGCAATGGCCGCCGTATACCTCCCTAAGTTTGCATCCCCAATTTGACGAGCGAGATACGTAAAATAGACCAGCGAAAGGATTTTCTGGACAATAAATGCAAACGTAAGAATCGTTGTATTTTTTGCGACGGAGTGTTGTTTGAGCAAAGCAGGTTGCACGGACAAAAATCCAATTTGAGATGACCTCTAACGCTTGGCCCACTGCGGCGCTCGTCGCGCGCGTTTCAAACCGTATTTTTTGCGCTCCTTCACACGCGGATCTCGGCGGAGAAATCCGGCCTTTTTCAACGCAGGACGAAGCTCTTTATCCCATTTTAGCAGTGCACGCGAAAGTCCGTGACGAACACTTTCGGCCTGACCGCGTTTTCCCCCACCTGCAACCTTAACCGTAATCCGCAATTGGTCTTTGAGACTTGCTTTCTCCAATGGCGAAAAAACAAGGCTTTGCAGGGATTCTTCAGAAAAAAATACCGTAACATCCTGCTCATTTACCAAAAAAAGTGGATCACCTTTTTTGTAGATTCGGACACGCGCAGTTGCGCACTTTCGGCGGCCAACCGCATAGAGATAGGTTCGACGAACCCGTGGTGTAAGTGACATGAGAATCTATTTTTCAATGCGTAAACGACGAATCAAAACGGATCTAGTCCGATTGTCCGGAAGCATATGCAACACAGCATCACGCAAAAGTTCTTCCGGATGAACATTAAACCGAGTCCGCAGTAGGGTTTCCTTCAAGCCGCCCGGGTAGTGAGAATGGCGGTAATACTTCTTTTGATCGAGCTTTCGACCGGTAAATTTAATCTTTGCGCAATTCGTCACATGAACAATATCTCCACGATCCTCTGCAGGGTGAAAGGAGGCTTTATGCTTTCCCCGAAGAAGAACCGCAATGCGAGACGCTAGACGACCAAAAACTTCATCAGCGGCGTCAATACGGTGAACTTTGCGGGTTGGAGATTTTTTCATATTTAAGAAACCAATTCAAGCTGAACAACATTTGCGCCATCGGTTTTTCGCTGGCGGATTTTTACGACACGCGTATACCCTCCTGGCCGCGAGGCAAATCGCGGGCTAATTTTTTTAACGACTTTTTCCACGAGATTCTCGTCTCCTAATAGCTGGAGTAACCTTCGGCGGTGATGAAGGGTGTTTTCTTTTCCCAATGTAATCACCTGCTCCACCATCGGTTGAATCCACTTTGCCTTTTCCTGTGTCGTTTGAATAGCCTCATGTTCCAAAAATGCCGTACAAAGGTGCGTTGCTAGCGCATCCCGCGACGCCTTTTTTCTGCCAAAAATCTTATGTTGCTTTTGATGGCGCATAATTCCGAATTATGAATTGACCCCTTCTTCTGTGGCCGGCTTCGTGGTCTCTAAAATGTCTACGGTTTCCACAGGCATCTCTTCCGTTGCCGCGGATCCCTGTCCTAATGTCTGCAGGTGCTGATAATGATCTAAGAGAATTTGAACCGCGTGCCGAAATGCGGCCTCTGGGTCAATAATGCCATCCGTAACAACCTGCAAATCAACGCGTTCAAAATTCGTCACCTGACCCACCCGAACGTGCTCAACTTTGAAATTGACCGTGCGAACCGGAGTAAAAATAGCGTCAATCGCAATTGTTCCGAGCTCTAGCTTTTCTTTTTCTCGAGCCTCAACCGGCCGGTATCCCAGCCCTTTTTCAACTATCACCTCCATCTCAAAGGTCGCACTTGGCGAAGTTAATGTTGCTAGATGCTGTTCAGGATTCCTGACCTCGACTGCGCTATTTGCTTCAAAATCTGCTGCTGTTACAACTTTTTCACCCTTTACTTTCATCTTGAGCGTCACCGGCTCATCCTGCAAAAGCTTAACACGAACCAATTTGAGTTGAAGGATAATCCCAACAACATCCTCTTTCACATGATCAATCGTTGAAAATTCGTGCTGAACCCCTTTGATCTTTACGCTCGTAATGGCTGCGCCGGGCATGGAAGAAAGCAACACGCGGCGAAGCGCATTGCCAATCGTTGTTCCGTATCCCGGATAAAAAGGCTCCAAAATCATCGTCGCATCATTTTCTGAAGCGCGTTCCACACGCACGGAAGTTGGGAGAGGGATGTGATGTTCCATACAATTCGAGATGAAGAAATTAAGAAAACAGAGTACAAAAAATTAACGGCGCGAATAGTACTCAACAACAAGCTGCATATCGAAGGATTGATGCAAGTCCTCCTTGCTCGGCATTCCAAGAATAATAGTCTCCAGGGTCTGCTTATTGACCGTCAGCCAGGACGGAGCATCATGTTTCCCAATTCGTTTCAAAACTTCTTCAAAATATTTCCCCTGCATGTGTCCGGGTTTCAGCGTAACATGATCATCCGGCTTGACTCGATACGACGGAATGTTCACCGGCTTGCCATTCACAAGAAAGTGGGCGTGTTGAACAAGCTGTCGAGCTTGATCACGAGACTGTCCGACGCCTGCGCGATAAATCACATTATCCAAACGCATTTCCAGTGCTCGAAGAATAATTTCACCAGTATCTCCGGTCTGTTTTCGAGCTTTCTCCACCAGCCCCTGAAATTGCCGCTCGAGAATCCGATACGATCGCCGGAGTTTTTGCTTTGCACGCATTTGCGTCCCAAACTCACTCGTCTTCATTTGTCGTTTAGGACCATGCATGCCTGGGGGGTAGTTCCGTTTCACCATTGGGCACTTTGTCGTATAGCAACGCTCCCCTTTCAAAAAAAGCTTTTCTCCTTCACGACGGCATTGCTTGCATTTATGATCGAGTGGTCGAGCCATGAACGTAAAATAACTTAAATCTAACCGCGTCGGGGTTTGGGGGGTCGAGGTCCATTGTGAGGAATCGGCGTAATATCTTTAATCACATTTACCGTCAACCCCTGCGCTCCGAGTGCTCGAACGGCGGCCTCGCGCCCGCTCCCAACGCCCTTCACAAAGACATCCACTTCTTTCAACCCCATTTCGCGAACTTTTTCCACAACTTCGCGAACCACAACACCCGCAGCATACGGAGTAGATTTTTTCGGACCCTTAAACCCCATGTGACCCGCGGAACTCCATGCTAAAACATTCCCCCCCGGATCTGTAATACTCACCAGAGTATTGTTGTAGGTCGCCAAAATATGCACCTGTCCAGATGGAACAAATTGCTTTTTCTTTTTCTTGACAACTTTTT
>CAYHVQ010000002.1:0-51879 GCA_964360435.1 uncultured Gammaproteobacteria bacterium | reverse complement strand
ATTCATTTATCCACAGAAGGTAACTGGAACTCTGCAACAGTACATTGTTTGACAGATTTTATACAGATGTGGTATTTTCAGCGGTTCGCAAAGCCTGTCTTTGCGAGTTCCCGACGTCCGTCGGGATGCTCCTTCAACCTCCAGTTCTCGTGCACGCGAAGGGAGTTGCGCATGGATTCCCCGGTGGTCTATTTCCTGACCTGCCTCTGGCCGGTTTTGCCGTTCCTTCCGCTCATCCTTCGGCTCCTCGTCGGACTGTCAGCAATCTCGAATTACACGGAGCGGGATCCCTGGAATCGCGATGTCCCAGAGCCTATGAAGAAGGCCTGGCAGATCGGACGGTGGTACCTCGCGTTCGGCGTCGTCGGTTTCGTCGCGCTCTGCGGGCTTCGCTGGGCCGAGTCGCTCTACATCACGCATCTCCACTACACCGAATGGGGACACCCCGAGGTGTTCTGGATCCTGTGGGCGGCGAAGTGGAAGGCGTTCCTCCGATTCTTCGGTGTGGGCGCGCTTCTTGCCGGCGTCCTCGGCGCTCCGGTTCTGCTCATGCCACGTTACTGCGAGCGACTGCTCCTCGGTCTGTTGGGGGTGATGGGCATTGCGGGCCTCGTTGCCGGCATCGTCGGCACGTCGCTTTCGCAAGACCTGCTTCTCGCCAACCATCTGCCGGCGTCGTCTGCCTCAGATCCGGTCTTCGGAATCCCGATCTCGGATTATTTGGCGGCGCTGCCGATTCAGATTTCGATCGTGGATGGGTTGACCGTACTTCTCTTCATTCTGATCGGCGCGGTGGCTGCTCTTCTCGGTGTGATGCAAGAGAAGCTGCAGAGTCAAGACGAGCTCGCCGATAAAGCGGAAGTCATCAGTTTCCGCCACATCGGGTTGCTTGCGGCGGTGCTGTTTGCCGTCATGGCGTACGGAGTTCGCCTCGACCTTCCGGAGATGATGTGGGATCAGAGCGGCAAGGTCGTGGGGGTCGGGTACACCGATCATCACGTCCGAGCGGTCGCGGCCGTCGTCCAGTCCTGGATCTATGTGGGTCTGGCGTGCCTGGCCACATTCCCGATGCTGTTTTCCGGTTCGATCATCCGCCGCAAGCGAGATGGTCTCTTGATCGGATGGGCAGGAGGAAGTCTTGCCATCGTTCTCCTGTCCTGGCTCGCATTGGGCGCAATCTGGCCCGAGTTCGTGCAAGCGTACCGCGTCAAGAATGACGAGTACAACCGAGAGGAGGTGTACATCCAGAACGACATGCAGTACACGCGCCAGGCCGCGGGTTTGAGCGGAATGGTTGAGCGGGATCTCCAGATCGAGCCACTCACGCAGGATCGCCTGGCCCAGTACGAGCCGACGGTTTCCAATCTTCGGATCCACGACTGGGAAGCGCTCCAGACCGTGTACAACGCGTTCCACGAGCTTCGTCCGTTCTACCGGTTTCCGGAAGGGGGTGTGGACGTGGATCGGTATGCGATCGGCGGCAGCCTCCAAGAGGTCATGCTCGCTGCTCGCTTCCTCGACCACAACGAACTCGACGGGCGCGCAGACACGTGGCTCAATCGCCACTTCCTGTTCACCCACGGATTCGGCTGGATGATGGCTGCGGCGAATGGGATGGATCGTTCGGGATTCCCGAGCTTCCTGGCTCAAGGGATTCCGATGACGTTCAGTCCAGACGTCCCCCAGCCGAGCAGTACTTCGTTCTACTACCAGGAGATTCCCTCGGATCCCGTCTACGTTCAGGCGGGGCTCGACGAACTCCACTACGGAAGGGAAGGTGCGGAAGATGTCATGACGCGATACACCGGCGCTGGCGGAATTCGCCTGCGTTCCGGCTTGGATCGCCTGCTGCTTGCGCGGGCGTACGACGGGTACAAGATCCTCGCCACCAATAAGGTGCTTCCGGATTCCACCCGGATCCTTGTGTGGCGGTCGGTCAAAGAGCGCGTGATGGACCGGCTTCCGTTCCTGCGCTTCGACGCCGATCCGCTCCTCGTGGTCGAAGAGGGGATAAACCCGACGTACGTGTGCGACGCCTACACGGTGTCGGAGAACTATCCGTCCGCCAAGCGTCAGCCTCTGCCGATCTGGGGAGGTAAAGACGTCGAGGTCAACTACGCGCGAAACAGCGTCAAGGTGACGCTCGACGCTGTGGATGGGACGGTGACGTGTTGGCGGTTTGACAACGAGGATCCGATCCTTGCGGCGTGGGCGGAGATCTTCCCTACGCTCTTCCACCCCGCGTCTGAAATGCCGGAAGTGCTTCGGCGGCACATCCGGTATCCCGAGGGCCTTTTCACCTTCCAGCGGGCGGTCTATCGCGAGTACCATGTGACGGATCCGAAACGGTTCTACGGTCATCAGGACCACTTCGACATCGCGCAAGAGCAGTACTGGGAAGGAACGCGCGCGGTTGCGCCCTACTACATCCTGCTCCAACTCGAGCCGAACGGCGCGCCGCAGTTCCTGATCATGCAGCCCTTCTGCCCCAAAGGAAAGGAGAACTTGACCGGGTGGCTGGCGGGGTTGTGCGACGGGGACGCGTACGGGCAACTCGTGTCCTACCGATTCGGCATTGGGGACCCGGTGCTCGGGCCAATGCTCGTCGAGAACAAAGCGGAGATCGAGTTCTCGGCCGAGATGACGCTCTGGCGGCAGGAGGGATCCAGCGTCTACCGCGGGAACATGCTCACGGTTCCGCTCATGGGAGAGGAGGCGACTGCTGCCATTCTCCATGTCGAACCCGTGTACCTCCAGAGCACGATGGGCGGGAGGTCTTATCCCCAGCTCCGGCGAGTCATCGCGTCGGCGGATAACCAGATCGTCTGGAGTGAAACGCTGGGTGGCGCGCTCACCGCGCTCCTCGGGGGTTCCACACCGCCTATTGCCGCTTCGTCGAGCATCCTGCCGTCCGACTATGTGCCGAAGTCCGTAGCCCAGCTTGCGCAGGTCGCGCTGGCGTGGATGAACGAGTACAATGCCCTCGTGGCCGAGGGAAAGTACAGCGAGGCCGGACAGGTTTTGCAGGCGCTTCGAGCCCAATTCGAACGCGTCCAGCCCGAGACGGCTGAAGCGATCGAAACAGAGTGAACGCCATGCGTCACTCTTTTTTTACATTTTAATTCGGACGGTTTGGTCCGTGACACCTCGGATCATTAGGGTTCGCAGAAACGTTGCGGTTTCTGGGATGATTGCCGCCAACGCCGCCTCTTCCGCCTTCGTGAAGTTTCGCAACACAAAGGCGCTCGTGTCTTTGATTTCACGACTCGGGGGCAGGACGCCGATTTTCACGCGCGGAATTTTTACCGTTCCCATATTTTGGAGGATAGATCGCAATCCCCGATGGCCGCCATCCGACCCTTGCGTCCGAACGCGGATTTTTCCAAATAGCAGATCTTTGTCATCGCTGATGACGAGAAAGTCTTGGGGGGCGATGTGATAGAAAGTCGCGAGTGCGGCGGCCGCGATGCCGGAGTCGTTCATAAATGTTTCTGGAAGCGCAAGGAGGAGCTCTTCCTTTCCGATGCGTCCGCGGCAAAGTCTAGCGTGAAATTTTTGATTCGGCGTCCAGTCTTTCATACCCAGCGTATCTCCAAAAAAATCAACCACGCGAAATCCAATGTTATGCCGCGTGCGGTGGTATTGTTCCCCTGGGTTTCCGAGCCCGACAATCAGTTTCATCGTTTTAATAAGCGAATGGTGAGAGGAGTGCCTAGGAATCCAAATTGTTCCCGCAGTTGATGTTCGAGGAAACGGAGGTAGGAGGGATGAAGTTCTTGGTTTCCAGCCACGCGAAGGAGAAACATCGGCGGATTTGTTCGCGTTTGGCGCAAGCTGATGATTCGAGGATGTTGAACGCCCTTTTTTTGTACAGGCAATTTTTTGGAAATCACCGAACGGATAAACGTTTTTGCCTCTATGTCGGAGATGGTACGATGGCGTTCTCGATGGAGATGTGTTGCGAGTTCTAAAATTTCGTGGACGCGGATTTTTTTTGTTGCGGATGTAAAGAGGATGGGCGCCCATGTGAGGAAGGGCAACTCGCTGTGGAGGTATTCTGTATACCGGTGGATGGTTGCCGCTTCTTTATCCGGGATGCGATCCCATTGGTTCGCGATGAGAAAAAGACTTTTTCGATAGTTGAGAATCGTTTCGGCGAGGTGGCGATCTTGCGCTTGGATCTTTTCTCGAATATTGAGGACGAGCCCCACGATATTTGCGTGCTGGATGGCGTACAAGGATCGTTTTACGCTCTCCCGTTCAATAATGCCACCGGCTTCGGGAATTGCGGTTTTTCCAACCCGTCCCCGTTTTCGCATCCCTGCGGTATCAATGAGCCGAATCCGAGCATCTCCGTACAGGATCACGGCGTCCTGGGTGTCTCGGGTCGTGTGAGGTTGCGCGCTGACAATGGAGCGTTCTTCTCCCACCAGTGCATTAAATAAAGAAGACTTTCCGACGTTTGGCCGGCCGACCAGCGCCAAAAGAATTTCTTCGGGGTCGGTCTCAGCATCCTCCGCGGGGGGAAGGAGGAGCGTCAGATGATCCAGAAGGTCGCCGATGCCGATGCCCTGGATCGCTGAAACGATGTGCACTTCGTCATGGAGCTGGAAAAATGCCGGATCAATTTTTGTTCGGATTTTTGGACTATCCACCTTATTGATTGCGATTACAAAAGGTTTGTGAAATCCGCGAAGAAATCTGGTGATTTGTTTGTCGAAGGGGGTTAGACCCGCCTGACCGTCTACAATTTGCACGATCACCGCCGCGTCCCGTGCGGCAACTAGTGCGCGTTCAAGCGCCTGCTCTTCCACTTCATGGGTGGAATCAATATCTAACCCAATGGTGTCGGAAATGGTCATGGGAACCCCTCGCCAGATGGCAGAGGCGACATTCACATCTCGCGTTGTTCCGGCGATCGACGAAACAACCGCGCGTTCTTCTTCAACAAGACGATTAAAAAGCGTGGATTTTCCGGTATTTGCGCGTCCCACGAGGGCGACGGAACGATCCCTGCGAGAGAGGGGGCGAGAAAAAAGCATTATTTATCGCAAGGAAAAATTATTTTGTTGATGATCGCGACCGATAACGACTATCAGATCCGCTGTTCCTTCCGAGATGTTCGTTATGGGAATTTCTTCGGGAGGCTGTGTCGCTAAGAGCGCGTTTTCCCCCGGGGGAACGGCTTGGCTTAAAAATGGGGGAACAATCGTCGAAACATTTGCGTTTAAATCGGCTTTCAGCTGTTTAATGGTTTCTGGAAATTGACCGGTGAGATCGTAAATGACCGTGCGTTCGTAATCCGTTCGCGCCGCATTTCCAACATTGATAATTTGATAATTCTTTTTTAACAGCTCTTCCTTCCATACTCCCGCGAGCCCAGCTTGCTTGGTTCCATTTTGGAGTTCAATCTTTGCATGTTCTTTTGCAACCGCACCCGCCGACAGACTGAAAATATTTTTAACTGCTGTGCGGATTTCTTTGTAATTTCCCAGTCCCGCATTGGGAACTAAGGTATACGCTCCTTGATCTCCGCGTTCGCTGTGCAGAAGTTTACTTGCGCCATTGTCAATCGTAAGCTGGAGAACCGCATCGGTTTGGATGGATTGGCTGACTTCCCAAAATCTCGCCATTTCCGAAAGTTCGATGTTCGTGCGGACATGCTCGGATACCGTTCCGAGGAGCGATGTCATCGCCGTGGGGTTGAATAAGGTATAGAGAGACAGCGCTTTTTGTTTGATCGCGCCAAGAATCATTTTTTGTCGGCGAGAACGATCAAAGTCCGATCCGGTTCCGTTATTTCCGTGACGCGATCGAGCATACTGCAGAGCTTTTTCTCCGTTAAGGTGCTGTGGACCTTTTTCAAACGTCACGGTTTGATAACCGTAACTATAGGTAGGGTAGAGGCGATCGCTGAAGGGTTTGTCCACGACAATATCCACGCCGCCAAGATTATCAATCATTTTTCGGAATCCTTCAAAATCAATGCCCGCCCAGTAGGGGATGGTAAGGCCGGTGACGTTTTCCACAGCGCGCCGCATGACACCGACGCCTCCCCCTTCTGCCTTCTGCGATTCCCCTAAATAATAACCGGAATTTATTTTTCGAAAGGTATAACCGCGGCCTTCAAAATCATACACAAGATCTCGCGGGATCGAGATAAGCGCGGTCTGCTTGGATTCCGTATTGATGCTCGCCACAAGGATCGTGTCTGCCAGTTTTCCTCCCGGATGTCCGTCGCCACCCATTCCCAAGAGGAGAATATTGATCTTTCCAGCATCCTCGCCGTCCAGTTTGCGATCCGCGTTGCTCACAAGATGTCCGAGTTGTTCCAAAATCGGCGCCTGCCCTTCTTCGGAGGATAAGACCTGGACAAAGGCGGCAAACGTACGAACACCAAAAAATAATCCCCCTGCGGCGATGAGACAAACGAGACCGGCAATGATTTTTCCCCAGCCTTTGCGTTGTGGCGCCCGGTGCTCATCCGGTACCACCGCGGCCGTTGCTTTGAGGAGGTCAATGGTTGGTTGCGTCGTATGCGAAGACATTATCGAATTGAGCCTTTATTATACAAGAAAATCTTTAGTTTGCAAATAAATTTTCAGGGGTTGACGCTATAGGGTTATTATTGGTATAGTAGATCAATGTCCGTGTTTTATTTTTTTTGATCCTTCCAGCCATGACGAATGAAACGGGCTCACCACAGAGCGTCCCGGAATCTCCTTCCGTTTGGCGATCCACAACAGTCTTTCTTTTGGAAATTATTAAAGTGGTGGCCATTGCCCTCGCCATTATTCTCCCCGTTCGGACGTTTTTAATTCAGCCGTTTTATGTAAAGGGGCAATCCATGGAGCCAAATTTTTATAATTATGAGTATCTGATTGTTGACGAGTTGAGTTACAGATTGCGCGAGCCCGCACGAGGAGAGGTTGTCGTTTTACGGGATCCGCGCGTGAATCATCAAAAACAATTTTTTATTAAGCGCGTGATTGGGTTGCCCGGGGAACAGGTCGCAATCGAGAACGGACAGGTCAAAATTATCAACACCGAAAATCCGAAGGGGCTGGTGTTGGAGGAGAGTTATATTCCCCAGGAGGCGACCACTACATCGAATGGGGAGCCAGTAACGCTCAAACCCGGAGAATATTTTGTGCTGGGGGATAATCGTGAGCATAGTTACGATTCGCGCTACGTCGGCGCTTTTCAAAAAAATGAAATCGTTGGGCGTGTGTGGCTTCGTGCTTGGCCGCCGTCTCGCGCAGAAATTTTCAACACACCCACGGACGCATCATAATTTTTTCACATTGAACTCATGCAACCGCAAAAACGATCGAGCACAAAACAGAGAAAAGTTTCAAAGCCGCAGCTCTTGCGAGGGATGCGGGATATTTTGCCTGCTGATGGGGGGATGTGGAAGCATGTGATGGAGACGATTGACCAAGTTGGGCGGGCGTACGGATTTCAAACGATCTTGCCTCCCATTGCGGAGCGGACGTCTCTTTTTCAACGTTCGTTGGGCTCTTCTACGGACGTTGTCTCTAAGGAGATGTATTCATTTGTGGATCAGGGCGGAGACCATATTTCCCTTCGTCCCGAGTTTACCGCGGGGATTGCGCGCGCGTATATTGAACACGGGATGCTGAATCTTCCCCAGCCGGTGAAGTTGATGACCAGTGGTCCATGTTTTCGGCATGAGCGGCCGCAAGCAGGACGGTTTCGGCAATTTTGGCAGTTTGATTTTGAGACGGTCGGCGACGCTCAACCGATGGTTGACGCGGAGTTGATTGTGTTGTCGGTGGCGATTTATCACAGCCTGGGAATTGAAGTTGTCGTTCAAATCAACAGCATTGGAACGCCGCAAAGCCGCGAAAAATATAAAGACGTGCTGGTGGATTATTACAAAACAAAAAAGCGCCAACTATGCATGGATTGCCAAAAACGCCTCACGAAAAATCCGTTGCGGCTTCTGGATTGTAAGGTTCCGACATGCCAGCAAATCGCCCAGGAGGCGCCACAGATCGTGGATTATTTAGATGAAGAATCGCGAGAGCATTTTGTTCAGGTTTTGGAGTATCTCGATGAATCCGAGATCACCTATGCGTTGAATCCGCGCCTTGTCCGCGGGTTGGACTATTATACACGAACGGTCTTTGAGCTGTGGGCTACGGACGATGAAACCGGTCAAAGCGCCTTACTTGCCGGAGGGCGTTATGACGGTCTGATTGAGTTTTTGGGCGGCCGTTCTACGCCAGCTTGCGGTTTCGCTTTGGGCTTGGATCGCACGGTAGCAAAACTTCAGGCGATTCACGCGGATCTCCCGCTGGATGTCGTTGATGTTTTTGTTTCGCAACTCGGAGAAAGTGCGCGGAAAAAAGCATTGCGGTTGTTTGAAGACCTTCGGCGCGCGGGGTTTGCCGTTTCCCAGCAGTTTACAAAAAATGGGTTGAAGCCGCAACTGGCGATGGCGGCAAAGCTTCAAGCAAAATTTGTGGTTATTCTTGGGCAGAAAGAAATCATTGATCGCACCGTGATTATTCGCGACATGGAAAACGGCGCGCAGGAAATTGTGGATGCGCGGAAGATTGCAAAGGAGCTGGAGCGGCGTCTGGAACGCGCGGCAAATTCCCCGCGCCCCACAAGCCTCCCGGAAGAAATCCTGGAAACTCCCCCGGAAGATCTACCCCCAGATGAGGCGTTGGTCGTTGAGGATTTAAGGGAAGAAGTGAGCGAGGAGAGCGAATCATGACCGATTGTATTTTTTGCAAAATCCTTCGTCGGGAAATACCCTCGATCTTCGTCTATGAAGATGAGCTGGTGGCGGTGATTCCGGATATTCACCCGAAGGCGCCGGTGCATCTCTTAGTGCTAACGCGCGAGCATCGGGCGTCCCTGGATGAAATGGAGCCTACGGACGAGTCGCTCTTGGGTCATGCGCTCATGGTGGGACGAAGTGTTGCACAGCAAAAAGGACTTCCGGCGTTTCGCGTGGTGATCAATACGGGCGCCGAGGCTGGGCAGAGTGTTTTTCATTTTCACATTCATATTTTAGGCGGGGAAAAACTCAAAGAATAGCTGTTGACGGATCAAAGGCTTCGTGGTATATTTTTTTTATCTTCATTTACTTAATCAAAGAAAGGTGGTGTTCAATCAGTGGTAGAAGTCCGCAAAAAAGATAATGAGTCCACAGAGTCTCTTCTGCGCCGATTTACGAAGCGCGTGCAGCTTTCTGGAGTCCTTATTGAAGTTAAAAAAGGTCAATATCAAGAACCCTCGAAGAGCCGCGAGCAACGTAGAGTTTCCGCACTTCGTCGCAATAAGATCCGATCCAAACGCGAATATCTGAAGAAGATTGGAAAACTTGATGAGACAAAGGATCGGCGCTATCATCGTTCTTCCCCGCGCGGTTAACTCCTTGGCAAGAGCCTTCCATGACCGTCCTTGCGCGTATTGAGAAGGATTACATTGATGCCCTTAAAGCAAAAGAGGAGCTTCGGGTGTCGGTTTTGCGTATGGTGAAAGCGGCTCTCAAAAATGCGAAGATCGCGGCTGGGAAGGAACTGGCTGATGAGGAGGTTTTAAAGGAAATTCAGCGGGAGGCAAAAAAACATCGAGAGACGATTATGGCGGTGGCGCAAGCGGGACGGGAAGATTTGCGATCGCGAGAGGAAGCGGAGTTAAAAATATTGGAGGCGTATCTTCCCCAACAATTGAGTGATGCAGAGATCGAGACGGCGGTTCAAAAGCTCATTGCAGAGCAAGAGTGGACGGTGCAAGATTTTGGTTCGGCCATGGGAATGGCCATGGCGCGCTTGAAGGGTCAAGCGGATGGCGGCCGCGTGAGTGAAATTCTTAAACGACTCCTCTCATCCTAGCGTTCTAGTGTCAATGGAGGTATGAAAATAAAAACCATTCCGCGCGTATTTGTTCGAGGTTTGCTTCTGGGGGCGGTTGTGTTTGGATTCTGGCGGTCATCGGTGTTTGCGGTTGAGGTAGCGGATTTTGGACAGACTTTTGGACTGGTCGAGGGGGATTTAATCCAGATTGTGATTACCGTCATCCAGTGGGTTTTGGGTCTTTTAGGATTGGTCGCGGTAATTCTTCTGATCTACGCGGGGTTTTTGTGGATGACAGCCGCGGGGGATAAGGCCAAAATTGATCGTGCGAAGCTAGTGATTCGAAATACCGTTATTGGACTCGTGATTATTCTCCTCTCTTGGGCGATTGTGCTTTTTGTGCAGAATTTTTTTGACACGGTCACGGATGATCATCCTCCGGGCGGGGATTGCCCAACTTGCGGTGGCGGAGGGCTTGATCCCACCCAGCTGACGGTGACAAAGATCGAAACATCCTGCGGTGATGGCCTGAATTATCAGAAGAACGTGTTTTTGTGCAGCTCGGTTCAGGTGAACTTCAACCATAATCTGAACGCGGGGTTAATCTTTCCGCAAGGGGAGGGAAATCTTGTGACGGATCCCAAACAAGTCCATTTGGAAAAATGTTTAGAAACGGATGGGGATTGCAGCCGGACGAATAATTATGGCGCGATGGATCCGAATGTCCAGTTTTACAGCGGAAAGAATTTTGTTGGCGACGGACGGCACGAGTGGACGCTCAAGCAGAAGACGCTGGCGTTTTGGCATGTGGGGCTGGATTTCAAGCCGAATTGGGATTATCGGGTCGTAATTCCGAAGGGCATAGGTAACCAGAAGATTTTTAATACGGACGCCGCGCCAAAATACCTCACGAAGTGCATTGACCCTGGCTGTCAGGATCGCGGCGACAATTTTATTTGGGAGTTTTCTACTGGAACCCAAAATGACACGACGCCTCCGGAGATCGTGAAGATCTATCCGGTTCAGCTCGGCGACCCGGAATATCCGGATCGCGCGGTTCCTTTGTATCCGATGATGAAGGTGGAATACAGCGAGCCGATTGTGGCGCTCAATCAGGAAAATTTGTTCATTTCTCCCATGATCGCCAACCCCCCAGCACCTAATGGAATCGGAGGATCGGAGGACGTGCGGTATTTGTATCAGGATTACATGGTTTATAAAGAGAATAACGCTCTTTTGTTTCAGTTGAATGTCGGAAAGGCGTGCAAAGAAGATGCCTCCGAGCTGAATGCGGGGGTTCCTTGTGACCAAAATCCGAATACCTGTACAGTTCCGTCGAACTGCGTTGAGGGTTCGCATCCGTTGTTCGATAAATTTACCTGGTATGATATGGAGGTCGCTGGAATCATGGATTTATGCGGCAATCGTGCTGATCCGCTTTCGGATTGGCGATTTCAGACGAACGCCACAGAGCCGCGCGTGCAGGTTGTCTCCCCGCCCGATCAGTATCCTTACGCATGCTCCGATATTCCAGTGACGGCAAAGTTTAATCAATCCATGTATCGCCTCTCCGCAAGCACATGTCAAGTAATGGGAGATACGCATGGAGGGTTTGTTTTGGAAGGGGAAATCACGAATTCCGCAAAAGAGCTGGATGTGAACGGCGAGGATTTCTGTTTCGCCTGCGAGGATCCGGAGAATAAGTGTCGTAATTTTGAATTTTATGGAGATTTCCTTCCTGTAGATCAAACATACGCCGTGGGGCTGCGCACAGATATGCCAGTCAACATGAATCGCACGCCATTGCTTTACGGGGGAACGTCGCCTGCGAGTCCCGCGCCGCTCTCGCAGACAGAAAAAGATCGGGCGCAAGCAACGTGTGGCGCAACCGGCGATCAGCCTTGCAACTGGAGTTTTGGCGTCAAGCCCGCGGGTCAGTGCGCCAATCCTCCGTTCATCACGCGGATTGATCCGCCGGAAGGCGAAGTCGGCCGGTGTGTGACGGTGTTCGGTCGGAATTTTACTCCCATCTTGGACGCCGGCGAGCAAGTGACGTTTAAAGGGATCGCGGCGAATGTTTTTGGAGAGAACTGGAATGATCAATCCATTGTTACGACGGTTCCGGGTGTGGGATTGGGAAGCGCGAATGTGGTTGTGCGGGCGGTTCACCCGTCTCCGATTGGGTCTTTGGACAGTCCGCCTGAATCTTTTCCGATTATTGCGGGTGATTATACCGGCCCCTGTCTTTACATGGTTCAACCGAATCGAGGCGATATTTCCACGCAAGTGAATTTAACGGGTGAGCGGTTTGGTGACGGCACGGGATTGAGCCGCATTCTTTACGGTGGACTTTTCCCTTCGACCACGTGGAGGGGCTGGGAGGAAACTTTGATCACGCGCAATGACGTTCCGGATGTCCTGTGGGCTGCTAGTCATCCTGTTCAGGTACAAACGAAAACCGGCGCCAAGAGTAATGCCGTGCCATTCACCGTGACCGAGCCGGAGCCGGGGAAGCCGCAAGTGACGAATTACGGCCCGACATGCCAGCTGTCCTGCATCAACGCATTGGTTTATGGAGAATTTACTCTTCCGGTGGTCACGTCCGGCGTGAACATCTCGTCCATTGGGCTCTACCGATGCGCGGACAGTTTGTGCGAGGCCGGAAATTTGTCCGCTGTTCCTTCCCGCGTGGATACGGATGGCCGTTCTCCGACCGAACAGTTTACCCTTACACCCAATGCGACTTTGACGCCGGATGCATGGTACCGCGTGCTTGTACGGAATTCCATTCGATCCGCGGACGGCGATCAACCGTTGGGAAACTTGAATTTTGACGAGGATCGCAATATCGCGTTTGATGCGTTTTCATGGAGATTTAAGACGAAGAACGATGCGACTCCGTGCGCGTTGTCGCGGATTGCCGTGGAGCCGGATGACTATTTAGCAGTGACGACGGCCGACATCCCTTATCGCGCGGACGCTTATTTAGATAATACCGCCTGCTCCGAACGCGAACAACGGGGAGATCCAGTGCCGTACACATTCAGCTGGAACGCGAGCGTTTCTCCGGCCGTTCAATCCATCACGCGCGGAGGTGTTCCGGATTTTGATCATACCGCGACGGTGAAATTGACGAGCGAGGACGGCGAGTCGGATATTCGCGCCGTTGAAGATGGCGGGAAAGAAGATGCCGCACATCTAACCGTGACCATCGGTGGGTTTACATGTAAGACAGATCAAGATTGCGAGGTGGGTCTACAATGTCCAGGAAGTCAATGCGTGGACGGTTTCTGTACGCCGGTGATGAATGATATTGAGGAAAAGAACGCGATCGGCGATTGGATGTGGATCAATGGATGTCTGCTCGGAAAAAAATCTGGAATCGTGACATTCAACGGTCCGCCGGCCACTCGAGGTCTTACTCCTCCAGAAAATGTTTGCGGCGCGAATACCTGGACCAATACGCGCGTGGTGATTGAAGTGCCGAATGAGCAGACGTCGGATCTTACGGATGACGCGGTGAATGGAACTGTCACGTTGACCCGCGATGTGTCGGAAGGCGGATCCCAGTCCAGTCCATTCCCGGGGTTTGAAGTGTTGTCGGTGGATCGGCCGGATGTGTGCGCTGTGGATCCCGAGGTGGGATATGATGATGATGCGGTGAAACTGCGTGGAAAGAATTTTGACGATGCACGTGGAGACGGGCAAGTAGATTTTGCGGTTGGCGGGGACATTCGGCAGTCCACGATTGACCTTTGGTCCGAAAGTGAGATCCGTTGTCGCGTGCCGCGCAATATGACGGAGGGATTGGGGACGGTGACGGTTGAGAAAGACGCGCAAGCAAGTACTCCTGCGCCGTTTACGGTTCAGGCACCGCAGTGCGGGTGCCAAGCCGACAATGAATGTTCCGATGTTGCAACACTGGGATGCGGAGGGTTGAGTCCCGTGAAGTGTTGCTATCCGCGCCCGACGGTGGAGCGTTATGAACCCGTGAGCGATCCAGATCCGGTTTGCCGGAATTCGCAAGTTTCGGTGACATTCGATCAAGAGATGGATGTCAATACGATCACAGAAGATCAGTTTGCGATCGAGTACTATACGGATGTCCAATCCTGTAATGATGTGGTAGATGCGGGAACATCTCGTTGGCAGAAATTTTTTGCCATCCTGCGGCGGCCGTTCATTTCTGCAAATGCCGCGCAGTGGTGTGTGGTAAATTTTTCCGTGCTCCCAGAGGTGTTGAGTGAGACCCTTGGGGAACAAGTGATTCACAAGACGCGTGCGGTTTTCACGCTCGATCCCGCCCTGCTCGATGCCGGCTCAACGTACCGCATCACCGTCAAGGGAGATCCCAATACATCCGACAACAGACCTGAAGGCGTGCTCTCCAAGCAACATGTTGGCATGAATGGCGACGCCGTCAAAACCTTTGATGTGGGTCGGGATATTTGCAATATTGATGATGTTCGGATTGACGTGGATGGCATAGAGACGGCCTCCGATCTTTTTACCGCTTCGGGCATTCCGCATCGCTATACCGCGCGCGCCGTCAGCGAGGATGATCATGTCCTGAACGCCGCATTTGCGTGGGTAGTCTTGGCGGACGATCCGGACAATCTTTTGACCCTGAACACCCGGCCGAATCTTCCGTGGGATTGGACGGATGTTTCGGCCGCGAATGAGAATGGAACGGCGATTGTGGAAGCGAGCGTGAATGAGGAGATTACAGAACAAGAGTACGGCTATGCAGGTGAAGGGAGTTCGACAGTGAATGTGACGGTGGATCTTTGTGAACACCCTTGGGAATTTCAAGATGATGCCGCGTATCATTATCGTCTTTCCTACTGCCGAGGAAACGATGAAGCGAACCTCCTTCCTTATTTAGAAGGCAATGTGGGGAATGATTACGTTGTGGATTACACCCCCCGCGATTCGGATAAAGATGAACTGTTGCAGCAGCGGTTCTTTGTTCTGCCGGGCGAAGGCGAGAAGGAGGATTTGGCGGTCGGCGTCCAGATTTGGGAAAATTATCGCTTTTTGTCTCCCAAGCGCTGGTATGATTTGAATGAAAGTATTTTGGAGAAATCCGGGTCGTTGGGTAGCCGCACGGTTGATGGATACGCGGCGATTTTTCAAGGACGCACGACGTACACGTTGGCTACGAACGCATTGATGAATGGGTATGCACCGTTCCCGAATATCATGGTATTCTCGTACGCGAAAAACGCGGACGGGAGTACGGACTCGGATCTTGTGAAAATTTACGAACAGCTTCTCGATCAGGCGGTGTTTAACACGAATGTGGATGGGATGTGTGGAAGCGATTCGAATAAAGCGTGTCTTGTTCGGGATACCAAGCGGATTACGGATTTGGGGGAAATCGGCAGTTTTCTTGCGGAATATAAAGAAACAAATAGCACCTACCCGATGCTCAACGCTGGGACGTATCTCCCATCACATTCGACGAGTCGCTGGCCGTCTTGGAATCAGACACTCGGTCGAGATTTGAAAAAAAGTTTACCAGATGATCCGGCTCCGGGCTTTGTTCACGCATCCCGTTGCGTCGAGGAATTGGGTTATGCCGAAGAAACCTGCTGGAATGAAAGCGCAAAGTTGTTCCAATGCGAGACCGGGGCGCGGCTGTATCACTATCGGTACAGTAATGCGGACACGGCAGAATTGTTCACCGCGCTGGAGTATGCGCATCCGCAAGGCAACTGGATTCAATCCGATGTGCGAGGCGTGGATTACTGTTCCGGCGACAGTGATTGCTCATGCTATAATTATCGCATTGATCCGTCCAATCCCGCGTTTTCACTTCCTGAAACATTCTAAACCATGCCGAATCCCCTTGAAGATATTTTTGGAGATACGGATCCCGCGTCCGGGGTTTCTTCATCGCCCCCTCCGATCTCGGAACCTTCCCCGCAGGCGCCACTAGAGAAGGTGGGCGAGGTGTTGCGACAGGATGTGATGGCGGAGGGTGGAGGGACATTGAGTCCGCATGAGCGGCAGCGTCCGAGTCCGCCTCCACCACCGCCACCACCGGTTCCCCTAGCTCCGGAAAATCCCTCCCGGAGGTCGACAACGATCCGGGTCAGTAATCGTGTGTTATTGTGGGGCGCGTTTGTCATCGTACTGGTTCTTCTTTTAGGCATTGTGCTGTGGATGTTTACCGGGGTGTTGCGGCAATCCGTCTTAGAGGAAAGTGGGAATGAAAATACCAACACCGTGAGGAATACGAATACGCCAACCGTCATCACGAATTCTTCAAACAGCAATGCGAATGTCGCGACGGTGAATCTTTCGCCATTGGACGCCGATCAAGACGGACTCTCTGCGGAGGAAGAGGCTCGTTTAGGAACCGATCCGGACGATTCGGATTCCGATCATGACAGCTTGAGTGATCTGATGGAGACCACCCATCAAACAAATCCTCTGAATCCGGATACGGACAACGACGGATACCTTGACGGTCTTGAAATTCGAGCAGGGTATAATCCGTTGGGTCCTGGGCGTTTGGATCTTTCCATATTTTTACAAAACGAATCTTAACGATTTTTCATGGCATTGTTTCCATCTCTATCATCCAGTCCACAGAAGCCGCAGTCACAGTCGAGTGCTGGTTCGACGTCGGCGCCCACAAAGATTTCTATCTCAGATCAGGAACCCGTTCACGTCATGCCGCGGAAGTTTTTGAAGCCTCAAACTGCGAAAGAACACAAGAAACCAGCTTGGTTGATTGTGGTTGCTGCGGTTTTGGTGGTCGCGATTGGCGCGGTGGTTGCAGTTCTTGTGCTGATGTCATCCAGTCCGACCAATCCGCCCGTCAACAATAATGCGAATGGAAATTTTTCGAATACGAATACTTTGGACAATAGCAATACCGTGGGCGTTGAGGCCGTTCAAGTTGAAGTCAAAAATCGCGACGGACAGGTGGTTGGCGATGCCTTGCTTCAGCTCCCTCCGGGTTCGATTCCTACGGGAACCGTTGTGGAAATATTGGGATATGCGCCGTCTCGTCGTGGGCTGGCCACGGGTTTGAATGAAACCGCAGTCTTGGGCGGGTTTTATACGCTCTTGCCCGCGGGGTTAGAGCTTTTGAAACCGGCAACGCTCGTTCTCACATATACAGATCGAGAATTGTTGGAACTGGATTACGATGAGAATTTTCTCAAGATTGGAGAGGGGGCGGGATCCGTGGAATGGACGATCCTCACGAAAAGCGTGGTGGATAATAATGCGAAAACCGTAACGCTAAAAATCACGGAATTTCCCAGTGGGAAGGACGTTGGGATCTTGCCGATCGCGCTTCCGCCGTCCGCGACCAATCAGAATACGAACGTGGTAAGCAATGGCAATGAGAATCAAAATGCGAATATGAATGTCAATACAAACACAAACGTGAGTCTTCCGTTGCCATCAACTGCGGATCAAGACCAAGATGGTCTCACGGATGTGGAGGAGGAACTGTACGGAGTTCTTGCGACCAATCCAGATTCTGACGGCGATGGGTATGTGGATGGAAAGGAACTTACGGCGCTTTATAGTCCGAAGCATCAAAATCTGAAATTGCAGGATTCGGGGTTGGTGGAAACCTATACTCATCTTCAAACACCCTTCACTGTATTCTTTCCAGAGAAGTGGTTTGCGTCACCGTCTGCCGATGGAACAAAAGTGTTCTTCACATCCGCAACCGGAGAGTTTATGGAAATTCTCGTTGAAGATAATACGGCGCAACTGGATCCAAAAACGTGGTTTCTAAATACATCCCCAGGCGTGGATTCGACGGATATTGTGGAGGTGACCGTGAAGGGACTTGCGGGGGTTCGAAGTCCGGATCAGCGGAGTACGTATTTGGCGAGCGGAGAAAAAATGTTTGTCATCACCTACAATAGCGGCATTCGCGATGATCTCAATTTCATGACGACCTACTTTATGATGGTTGCGAGCTTTGCAATTCCTCAAAATGCGCCAGCGTCATGACGTCTCGTTTCATTCCCACATGCACCATCGCGGGTTCCGGCCGCATGCCGCTGACCCTCTCTGTTGTGGAAAAAATTTTGCAGCGGAGTGCGGGGCGGGTTCGGTGGCCGAAGCGCACGGAGATTGAGATCGTTTTTGTGTCCGATTCGCAGATCCGAAAATGGAATAAAATGTATCGCGGAAAAGACCGAGCGACGAATGTCCTTTCATTTGGGGATCTGAAAGCGCGTCCGTTTATGGGACAAGTCCTTATTGCCCTCGGCGTGCTTCGCAGAGAAGCAAAATCAGGAGGATGGACCCTGCGTTCGCACGCGAGTCGGCTGTTTGTTCACGGACTGCTTCATATCGCGGGTTACGATCACGAGCGGGAACGTGATGCCCGAGAAATGGAACGGCTGGAACACTGGATCCTCCAACCCTTTCATTCATCACTCACATGATTCGTAAGTTTTTCCATAGCGTTCGATACGCGTTCAAAGGTTTCCTGTTCGTCTTTCAGCATGAGCAGAATTTTCGCCTTCAGGTTGCCGTAGGCGCTTTCGTGATTCTTCTGATGGGGTGGTTTCATGTGAGCCGGGCGGAGGCGATTGTGTTAATCCTTGTGATCACCGCCGTTCTTACACTGGAAATTTTAAACACTACCTTTGAGGCCATGATTGATGTATTAAAGCCTCGGATGCATCATTATGTAGAAATTATCAAGGACACGATGGCGGCCGCGGTCTTACTCACCTCTCTTTCGGCCGCGGTCATTGGGATCGTGATCTTCTGGCCGTATGTTCGCTCACTGTTTTCATTTACATCCTGATCAATTTTTAGTATACTAACACTCGTTTACTCCTTACTTCTTCAGGTTTGAGTCCTATGGGAAAAGATGACATCATGACCGGACTCGATGTTGGGTCACACTATGTTCGAATTGCCGTTGGGCAGATCACTGGAGCGGAAGAGCGGGTGCATATTCTTGGCGTTGGAGAAGTGCCGTCAGAAGGAATGTCGAAGGGGGTGGTTACGAGTATTGAAGATGTCGTCTCATCGGTTTCTGCTGCTTTAGAGAAGGCGGAGCGCATGACGGGGATCCCTATTGAACATGCGTATGTGAATATCAATGGTTCTCACATTATGGCGCAGAGCGGCCATGGGGTCGTTGCGGTTTCCAAAGCGGATGGGGAGATCAAGGAAGATGATGTTGCGCGGGTGATTGATGCGGCTCAAACTGTCGCGACACCGCCGAATTACGAAATTATCCATGTCATTCCACAAAGTTTTACGGTGGATAATCAGCACGGCATTAAGGATCCGATTGGGATGACCGGACTCCGGATGGAAGTTCACGCGCAGATCATCCTCGGTCTCATGTCGCAGATCAAGAATCTGACGAAGTGCGTGTACCGAACGAGCGTGGATATTGATGATCTCGTTTTGGGGAGTTTGGGATGCGCGGAGGCTGTGCTCACGAAGCGGCAGAAAGAATTGGGGGTAGCTCTAATCAATATTGGTGGCGCCACGACCAACCTTCTTGTTTTTGAAGAAGGGGACGTGATGTATTCCAAAATTTTTCCGCTCGGATCTGCGCATATTACGAACGATATTGCGATTGGACTGCGCACCTCGATTGACATTGCGGAAAAGATTAAATTGACCTACGGATCGTGCATGCCGGAAGAGGTTGATAAAAAAGAAGTTTTTGATCTTCACGATATTCATGAGAGCGAGCCGTCTGCAGGGGTGTCAAAAAAACATGTGGCGGAGATCATTGAAGCGCGAACGGAAGAAATTTTCAAAATGGTAGATAAAGAACTGGAGCGCATTGATCGCTCCGGCTTGTTGCCCGCCGGGGTGGTTCTCACGGGCGGCGGCGCAAAACTTCCCGGCATGGTGATGCTGGCGAAGCAACTTTTTAAGCTCCCTGCGAGCGTCGGGATTTCCCGAGATCTCATTACGGCCATTGATCACGTTGCGGATCCTTCCTTCACGACTGCGGTTGGACTCGTGCTGTGGGGTTCTTCCGCTCGCCCCATGCAGAAAGGGCGTGGCGGGCAACGGCAGAGTTTTTCCGCCGTGGGAGAAGTGACGGGGAAAATGAAAAAATGGATTCAGGGTCTCATGCCCTAAGGGTTTGAAAATATATGGCGCAAAATATCCGAAAAGGTGAAATGTCCCTTCGAACGGGATTCCTCGTTGCAGGGGTTTTGGTTCTCATGGCGGTGATTGTTTTTTCGTTCGACTATTTTCTTCTTAAAAATAGCCCCGATGGCGACGGTGCAAGGAGCGTCACGCTTTACGATCTGTTGTTGAATACAAATTTGTCATCGGCGCAGAATATCAATACAACCGTGTCGCGGGATCCGTCTATTGACGGGTCGTGGATGGTTTATGAATCTGCACAGGATCATTATGCCATTGCCTATCCCCCCGCGTATGCCGTCCGTGAGCAGGAAGGTCATCTGGAGATTTATCAACCCACGAAACAACTTGATGAACCCGTCATCGTTAGAGTCATCAAGGGTCAACTTCTTGAAGATCGGATGGAGGATATTCAGGTCGGCGCGTCGTCACGGACGGTGAAGGAATCAAGGCTGGAGCGTTCGTTTGCTCCCTTGGGCATTCGACTGGAAGTTCAGGAGAGGAATGTTGGAGTTGTCGTTTATCATCTTTATGTGAGTCGAGGATGGATTTACGAACTTCGAGAAGTTGGTTCTTTAGAATCCATCATCAACACCTTCCGACTGAAGTAGTGTTCGCTAAATGGCGCACAGTAGTCCGACTGAACACATAATTTGATCGGTTGTTTTTTTGAACCTCTTGTCAAGTGTTCAAAAAAGGTTTAAGATGGAGTCACTGAATATTTCTTATGAAAAAACGTATGGAAGTTAAACCGGAAGTCGAAACATTTGCAAAAATTAAGGTCATTGGTGTTGGGGGATCCGGTGGAGCGGCTATTAATCGGATGATTATATCGAAAGTGAAAGGCGTGGAGTTTTTGGCGATCAATACCGATGCCCAGGCGCTCCATCACTCTGGCGCAGACACGAAAATCCATATTGGGAAAGCAACGACACGCGGTCTTGGCGCGGGGATGGATCCGGACGTTGGTCGGAAGGCGGCAGAGGAAAATCAAGAAGAAATTTCTGAATCGTTGAAGGGGGCTGACATGGTTTTTATTACTTGTGGATTGGGTGGAGGAACGGGAACCGGCGCCTCGCCGCTGGTGGCAGATATTGCCAAAGAGCAGGGCGCGCTCACGGTTGCTGTTGTAACGCGGCCGTTTAGTTTTGAAGGGGAACAGCGAAAGCAAATTTCCGAGTCCGGTTATCGCGAACTCGCTGAAAAGGTTGATGCCATTATTACGATTCCAAATGATCGCCTCCTGCAGGTGATTGATAAAAAGACGTCTCTTCTGGAAGCCTTTGCGGTGGTGGATGATGTATTGCGTCAGGGGGTTCAGGGGATTTCCGATCTCATTACGGTTCCGGGACTGATCAATGTGGACTTTGCAGATGTCCGCTCGATTATGGAGAATACCGGTTCCGCGCTTATGGGTATTGGTATCGGGACGGGCGAGAATCGGGCAATAGAGGCCGCGAAGGCCGCGATTGACAGTCCGTTGCTCGAATTGTCTATCGAGGGAGCAAAAGGAATTCTCTTTACGATCAGCGGCGGGCCAGATCTGGGAATGTTTGAGGTGAATGAAGCGGCAAAGATTATCACGGAACACGCGGATCCGAATGCGCGGGTGATTTTTGGGTCGGTGGTGGACGAGACTCTTGGCGAGGAGTTGCGCGTGACCGTTGTTGCAACGGGGTTTGGCGCTTCCGGCCGAGCAACGCATAAAATCGGCGGACGCACAAAAAGCGCCTTTGAAACCGAGGAACCGGTTGTGCATGCGCGGCCTTCCTTCCTTCAAACCGAAGTGGCAGATGAATATGTTCGGCGTCCGGAATCCGAGCCGCGATTTGTTCGCTCGAATGTTGTGGATGATAACGAACAATTGCCGCGCCGCTCCATAGAACGCGAACAGCCGCCGCAACAAACGGAAGAAGATTTGGAAATTCCGGCATTTATCCGGAAAAAGATGATGTAAATTTTGCGGGATAATGGCGTTCCCTGATCTGTTTAGGGTCAGGGTTTCTTGACATATCAAAGAAATTCTTTAGGATGGAGGAAGGTTTGTTCCACCCCACCATGGAGGTTGTCATGAGCACGCTTGGAGGGTATTCCGGTTTTCACAACAGCCTATCGGACTACCGTGCGGCGCGTGGCAGTGCAACGGATCTTTCATCGGATCTGTACCGACCGGCCGCGCTCATCGATCAGGCGGAGGAGGAGGTGGGGAAGATTCTCAATGACGCTCCCCATGTTATCCTCACCGGCACCTCAGAATCTGCCTGCGCCCTTGCGCTGTCGGTCGTCCCAGTAGGTGGAGAGATGATCGTGGGATATGGGGTTCCGCGGGACATCGTGACGCACACCCGCGAGAGAACTGGCGTCCAGATCACATGGATCGAACCGTCCTTGCGCGGAGTCACGCGCGGGTTCAGCGATTCGGTTCGCACGATCTTTCTTCCGGATGTTCAGCTCTTGCTGGATGTCCATGATCTGCGTCTCGAGTGGAAGGAAATCGTGGAGTACTTGGAGCGGAAGCGGTTCCGCGGAAATCTCGTCGTCTACAATTCCATGGCGCCAATCTGGATGGCGCTGGCTGCAGCTTCCTTTCGGACCATTGCGATTGTTCCGATGTACCGGTTCTGGTTCCAGGATGACGCATTCGGCGGTGCGCTGGCGTCGGTTCATGATCTGTCAGACCTGCGCCGAACCCAGCTCGTGACCGGCTGCCATTTCCTGGCGCCGACCTCGACATTGAGTCTTCAGAAGCGCTCCATTCATCAGCAGTGCTATGCCCGCGCCATTCACGCACTTGAGCTGGCGAAAGCTCTGCAAACGAATGGACAAGCGAGGGGATTCTCGGTAGGCGGAACGTTTCAGTCGCCCGGTTCGATGGTCGTGACGCTGTGGAGCTCTTCGTTGGACTACGGAAAGCTGGAAGACGCGCTTGACCGGTTGGGTCACCGGCGCGCGGCGGCGGTTTCCGATCTTGTCGGACATCGCTTCACTGCCATTCGTCCGCTCGAGCGTGTGGATTTCCCGAACTCGGTTTCGCCGATTCCGGTCGGTCTGCGCATTGCGATCGGCAATCCGCAGGCGTACAAGGACGACAACCTCAAACAATGCATCGTGGATGCCGTTCAGGAGATGACGACGCGATCTTGGATCTAGCGGGTCCTGCACAAGCATTTCTTGGGCAGGTTTTTTTTCTTGACAGCGGCGTAACCCTCGGGCACACTGACCGTAGTGCTGGGGGGATATCCGTCCGCGCACCTTCCATCTGGAAGGAGGAGGTCGTCATGCGGAAACCATTCAGTAGATGCTTCGGCATGGTTGGAGCAGGGATCCTGCTTGCGCCCGCGTTCGCCGGCGGCGCAATTCCGTCGGATCTGCAACGCGGCGGCCGAGCGCTGACGTTCGATCTTTCCGTGGACGATGACCGCGGTTCCACAGAGCCGGATCTCGAGCGCATGGTCCACGACGCACCGGCGATTCTCGTAGGCTATCTCAATGCCCACTTGAATCCGCTCAATCCCCGCGGCGGAGTCTTCGCGGTGATTTCTCCGGACACGACCGCGTGGTTCATGAATCAAGCGATGGACTCGGCGATCTATTCCGTGGACTTCGAGCTTCTCTACGGCAAGTTGCTGGTCGCGGATTTCAAATGGCTCCTATTCCAACAGGATCGCGGGATACCGCTCGAACGCCGCGCGATCTCCATTGTCGGCAGCAGAGAAGGGCGTCTGCCGGGGATCATTGAGCTGCGCTTGCCTGCAGAGTGGGAGGCCGGTGTCCCGTGCGAGTTTTTGTTCGCGCCCTAGTCTTGATCCATGATCAGGGCTTTTTTTCAAACGGCGAAACTGCCTAATTTGACACACGTTCCAGCTTATGGCATTATCAATCGTTCGTTTCCCACTTCGGCTTTCGCCCTTGTGTGGGGATGAGTGCGGCAGACTCACGAATGTCTGCCATAAGGGGGTTCACATGTATGATCGCGTGGCGTTCCATTCACGCCTTTCCGCGGGGGTTGTCGTTATCGCTTTCATGTTCGCCGCGTTCGTGTTGTTCGTGGGAGTCAAGGGATTCGATCACCAGTTCGATCGCCCAACAGCGCAGACGGCCGGCTCCACGAAATCTGTGCTGGTGGGGACGGGGGAATTCACGAACATTCGGGCAACCGGCACGCTCCTCGTGACACAGGACAGTCGCTATGGATGGTGCTACCATGTGTACTGTCCGAATGGGGACTTCATCACGCTGGGCATTCTCACCGACCGCGACAAATTGACGATCTCTAGCGAAGCTGGCGCGGACTATTTCGGAGACCCGCGGAATTGCCACCGCCGGGAGGTGACGGCACGCGCCGAATTCGAGGAGGTGATGGATGCGGATGGGCGTACGATCCGATTCTGTCGGAGTCTGATGCTCAATGTCTGGGATCTCTCCGCCCGTTGATGCCTTGTGCTTGTCATCACGACCGCACAATGCGCCTCACGGGTTTTTTTGTCCATCCGCCGCGTGCTCCGTCGGGATCGCCGAAACTGGGATTTTTTGCTATCATGAAGAAAGTCCTTCATGTTTTGCCTATGAACCTGGTCTTGGACACTGTTCAGATCGAAACCGTGTGTGCCGAACGATGGCGCTATCTTGAGGCACCGCTCCGTCCGTGTCGCGCGCAATTGCGGATTTGGGGAGAACGGGTTGACGATGTCGCCCGCGGTCTTCAGCGCCCAAGTGCCTTGTGTCTCGGCAGCACCCCCGAGCTTCGCGACCTTCTCTTAGAGCGAGGGTTTGCGCTGACGGTGCTGGATCCGAATGACGATGTTTATGGTTTCATGACGGAGCTTATGGAACATCCCCGCCATCCGAATGAGATGTATGAAAAGTTGGACTGGCGAGATGCGGATTTTGTTCCCGGTACGTTTGATGTCGTTCTTTCCGATCTTCTGCTTTTTCATCTTCCCGACCGCGTGTTGATTGGAGAGTTGTATGAACGGCTTCACACATGGATGGCTTCCGGCGGCGTGGTTCTGACGCGAGAAATCATCTCATTGCCCGCCAACCGTTTTCCATCCTGTGCGGATTTAGTTGTTGCATGGCGGCGTGGCGAGATTCAAAATCCGTCAGATCTTTCCCACCTCCTCATTTTTGCAAACGATTCGCCCATCATGGACGAGCGTCGAGAGAAGGTGGATGGGCGTTTGGCGTCCATTCTTCTGCATGCTTTAAAACAAAAAAATATCATTTCCGCGGAAGAATATGAAATGCTCTCAACCGTTGCCTTGCCTTGGCAGGGGATCGCTCATCGCCGTGAAGATTTGAGGTTAAGTATGGAGCAGTTTTTCCGCTTGGAATCCCTCCATCCTTGCCAGCAATTTATTTCCTGTCAAACCATGCCCTTGTGGCAGTTAATCAACTCATGAAGGACATCATTTCTCTGAACGAAAAAACAATCAACGACTATCTTTTGCGTCATGTGTGTCCATACATGAGTTTTGTGACAGAGCGGGTTGTCCGGGCGAGGCGTCTTTCTTCCGCTTCCGCGATCAATACGGTTTTTCGCGTGGAATTGGAAACGAACAAGGGAAAGAAAACATTGATTTTGCGTCAGGCCGCGGATCAGGCGCCGGACGGAACGCCGATGGATCCTGCTCGGCAAGAGTTTGAAATGAAAACCTTGTATTATCTTCAAACGATTCTTCCAGTTGATACGGTCGCTACTGTCCTTGCGTATGATAGCGGAAATCATGTGATGACGCTTTCAGATTTGGGAGAAGGGCAGACGCTTGAGGGGCATTGTCTTCTAGGAAAAATCCCTATGGCTGCTGGTGGAAGTTTGGGTCGCATTATGGCCACCATTCATGGTCGGACGCGCGGCATCGGAAGTGATTTTTTTTGGAATGAACGCATCAATGACGCCCTGGTGCAATATTATTTTACTCCACGGATCGCCAGCGCTCGCACCCGCGCGCCCCGTCGCGTTGAGGAGCTTTGGTATCAGAGTAAAACTCGACCAAAAGTGCTTTTATGTGGAAATTTGACGCCAGCGAATATTCTGATTCAGGGACGGGGACGGGCTCATCCCATTAATTTCGAGCAATCCATGGTCTGGGATCCTTCAGCGGATTTGGGATTGTTTGTCGGGACGTTGTTGGCACTCACCAGCACCTCGCTGAAAGGTCGGCGGAGCTCGGTTCGGATGATGAATCGTTTTTTGGAGCATTATTTAGAAACCATGATTGTTCATGGCGTTCAGGCATCTGAAGTCGCAGAGATTGAAGAGCGGGCAGTGCGGTATGCCGGTGTCGTACTTCTTGGGTCGACTGGCGGTTCACAGGTTTTGGAGCTGGGTCTGCGGTGGCTGGAGCAAGAGGAATCGTTTTCATCCGCCTTCAAACATTTATGAGGATTGCCATTTTTTCGAATACCTATCTGCCGAGGCTAAGCGGCCCCTCGATTTCGATTTCGCAGACCGTCGCGTGGCTTCGGCGGCATGGACATACGGCGCAGTTGATTGTTCCGGAGTATAGCTCCGTGTTTTCCTCCCGTCCTCGCGAAGCGGGGGTCACGCGAGTTTCCGCCTTTCGGCTGTTTTCTTTCGGTTCGTTTGCCATCCCTCTACCGGTTGGCTCCATGGTCGTCCGGCGGGTGTTGGATCGTCTGCGGCCGGATGTTGTCCATATTCATCAGCCGTTTTTATTGGGAACGGTTGGAATGCAAGAGGCGTGTCGGCGGAATCTTCCACTCGTGTATACTTTTCACACGATGTATCATGTCTATGCCGGGTATCTCGGTTTTGCGAAATTCTGGATGCAGGAGCAAATGAAGCGCCAGAGTATTCGAGTTTGTCAGGCGGCGGATCGGGTCATTGTGCCAACGCGCGCAATTCAAGGGGTTCTTGAGGGCGGAGGCGTTAAAACCCCGATTAAAATTATTCCCACCGGCATTCAGCTTCATCGTTATCTTTCGCATCCATCAGCTCAAGCGTTATGCGCGGTTCGCCAGTCGCTTCGGATTGGCCAAAAACAGCCGATGTTGTTGTACGTCGGTCGGATGGGAAAAGAGAAAAACGTCCGGCTTGTGTGCGAGGCCATCGTTCGGATCCGTCGTATTCGTCCGGAAGTTGTGACGGTTTTCATTGGTTCGGGAACCGAGGAGCGTCGTCTTCGCGTCTTTTTGGAAAAACACGGATGTCAGGATGTCGTGCGTTGGATGGGTATTCAATCGCAGTCTGCCCTCCCATCCTATTATCACGCCGCGGATTTGTTTGTTTTTCCATCAACATCCGACACACAAGCGATTGTGCTTTATGAGGCGCTGGCCGCGGGGTTACCGATTGTTGCAGTGGATTCTATGGCCGCGCGGGAAGCAATTGAAGCTGAAAAAAATGGATTGATCACTGGCCTCACGTCTCGCGCATTTTCGGACGGGATTATGGAAGGACTCCGCCGAAAATCTCGATTGCATGCTCGATTGGATCCCCGTGCTTACGCCGCTGATGTTATTGCCGAGCGGCATTTGAAGCTCTATCAATCTTTTTACTCCGGAGGATGAACTTGTCGTATTTTCAGAAAAAAAATTCCGCAGTGCGGGAACCGGAATCTTTAGAATGGCGAACGTTACCCAATCTTTTTACCCTTGGTCGGTTTTTTCTTGTCATCCCTTTGGGTTGGGCAATGGTGCAGCGGTGGACGATCGTTTTTTTTATTGGAATCGCACTTTACGTTTTACTCGATTGTTTTGACGGTCATTGGGCGCGGATCCGAGGGGAGCAAACGCGCGTCGGACGTTTGCTGGACTCTGCTTGTGACAAAATCACGGCAATGGGGCTGTTCGGTGTCGCGATTTGGTTGGCGTTGTTTCCGCTTTGGGTCGTGGCGCCAATTCTACTTTGTTGCGTTGTGCAATTCGGGATGGCAGGTTGGGCATGGGTTTGTGGGAGGCATCGGTCTGGGCGACTCCCGACAACCTATCTTTTATCGCTCATGGGCGCGGCGCTCGTGGTCGGGTTTTTTTCCCCTTCTCCTGTGCGAGTATTCGTCTATGGGTTCGCCGTCCTTGCAAGCGTGAATCATGTTTTTTATTACGGATGGCTGTTGTTTTCTGAACTGCAGCGGCGTATAATTCGCGCTCATCTGCGAAAAAGCCTCGGCCGCCTCGCGTGGATTCGAGAGCGATGGAATCACGGGAAGGAGGGACTTCGGGGCGCGGTGGGGCTGTGGACTTTTCCGAATGCGATCACGTTCGGACGCGCATTTTTGATCATTCCCGCGGTTTTTGCGATTGAACAGGGGTCTTGGGCATGGTTCCTCTGGGCAGTCACCTTTGTCGCGCTTGATCTGGCGGACGGAATTCTTGCACGGAAACTTCGACAGACCTCCGAAGTAGGTCGTGTGCTTGACATTGTGGTGGATAAATTGTTTTTTATTGTGCTCGGTGTAACTTGGTGGCGTCTAGGTATTATAGGGAATGACCTCGCCATTTTATTTGCGGTGCGCGTGATGGTTGTTGCAGTAACCGGCATTTTTGCAGAGCGAATTTTGCATGTTTCCCGTCCGGTCGCGTTCTGGAGCGCGCCATCGAATATCGCCCTCGTCCTTTTCGTTCTTTCTCCGAATCCGTTCTGGGAGATTGCGGCGATCGGATTTGCACTCCAACTCATTTTGCATTATCCTTACCAATTATTAATACAATTTTTATGTCGTCCCCCTTCAACCCTCTAAAACAGATGCTCGCGCTTCTTCTCGTGGGCAGTTTTCTCGTCGGCGGGATTGCCGGCGGCGTGGCAGGTGTTTTGGTTACCCAAGCGTCGGAAAACCGTGTGTCGTCCTGGATTCAGAAAGCCGCTGGTCGCCTGGATATTGATCAGTCCACACTAGATCAAGGTAACGCAGATCAGGCGCTATCCCTTTTGGAAGATTCCGTAGTGGTGGATGTTGTTGATCAACTCACCCCGTCCGCGGTCAGTATTGTTGTGACTGCAGAAGTTCAAAATATTTACGGTTCAGGAAATTATTTTTTTGGGAATCCGTTTGAATTTCCAGAGGGCGGTTCCCAGCGGCAGGAAGTCGGCGGCGGAACCGGATTTATTATCCAAGAAGATGGGCTTATTCTTACCAATCGTCATGTTGTGAGCCGAGAGGATGCGGACTACACGGTGGTCATGAACGATGGAAAAAAATATGATGCAAAGGTGTTGTCCCGCGACACCGTGAATGATATTGCGATTCTCAAGATTGAGGCTAAGGGATTGCCAGCCGTGGCATTAGGGGATTCTGACCGGTTGAAGATCGGACAAACTGTTATCGCGATTGGAAATGTTTTAGGGCAGTACAGCAACAGCGTCACGCGAGGCGTGTTGAGCGGGGTGAACCGAACCGTGACCGTGGGCGAGGGCACAGATCGTCAGACGCTGGAGGGGGTTCTGCAAACGGATGCCGCGATCAATTTTGGAAATTCTGGCGGGCCGCTCGTGAATCTGGCGGGGCAGGTGGTGGGGATTAACACAGCGGTGGATCGCGGGGGGGAGTCCATTGCATTCGCTATTCCCATTAATCAAGCGAAGTCTGCGGTGGAAAGCGTTAAGACCTTCGGCCGCATTGTTCGTCCGGTTCTTGGGATTCGGTATATCGAGATTGATGAGGTGCTTGCGAAACAGAATCAACTCCCGTACAATGAGGGCGTGCTTGTTGCTCGGGGTTCAACACCTGCAGAACTTGCGGTCATTCCGGGGTCTGCGGCGGATCTTGTGGGGATTGAGGAAAACGATATCATTTTGGAGATCAATGGGCAGAAGTTGGATGCCGAGAACAGCTTAACAAAGGAAATTCAGAAGTATCAGCCTGGAGATGAGATTCGTCTAAAAATTTGGCATGATGGCGAGGAGCGAGAGGAAGCTGTAACCCTTCAAGAGCGAAAAGAATAATCACCGAGCATGAATGAACTGCTAACGACATTGGAGGCTTTGCAAGGCAAAATCTCTGATGCACGGAGGTCTCTTTGACCTCGATCAATTAACCGCAGAACTTCACGTCAAAGAAGCGGAGATGAACGATCCGGTGTTTTGGAATCATCCGGATCGCGCGAAGGCGGTGGCACAAGAAGCGGACGAACTTCGGAGTGAAATCCAAACTTGGGAGACGATTCAGCGGGAAGTCGTGGAGACGATTGAGTTGATTCGGATGGCGCAGCAGGCGCAGGATACCTCGATGGATGTTGATTTGAAAGCGCGGACGAGCGATTTGGTGAAGCGTTTTGCTCAACTCGAATTTACAATGATGTTTTCCGGGTCGCATGACGCACATTCGGCTATTGTTGCTATTCATGCCGGAACCGGAGGTGTAGACGCGCAGGATTGGGCGGAAATGCTATTTCGGATGACCCTGCGTTTTTGCGAAAGGCGGGGATGGAAAACGACCGTTATGGAAGAACAGCGTGGAAATGAAGCCGGGATCAAGCGGGCAGTCATCGATGTTCAGGGACGGTATGCTTACGGGAATCTCAAGTCGGAGTCCGGCGTACATCGGTTGGTGCGGATTTCCCCATTTGATGCGGAGAAGATGCGCCAGACGTCGTTTGCATTGATTGAAGTCATTCCGGATCTGGGAGAAATTCAAGAATTTGAATTAAAGGATGAGGAGTTAAAAATTGATACGTTTCGTTCATCGGGACATGGCGGACAGAGCGTGAATACAACGGATTCTGCTGTTCGGATTACGCATCTTCCAACGGGACTCACCGTTAGTTGTCAAAATGAACGGTCGCAGGCGCAGAACCGAGCGTTTGCATTGAAGATGTTGAAGTCGAAACTTGCGCATTTGGCGGGGACAAATCGTTTGGCGGAGGAAAAGAAAATTCGTGGAGAGTACACGTCCGCGGAGTGGGGAAATCAGATTCGGTCGTATGTTCTTCAACCTTACAAACTCGTAAAGGATCACCGCACGGAGTATGAGGAGACGGATCCGCAATCGGTGTTGGATGGAAATTTAGATGGATTTATTGAAGCGTATCTCCGAAAGCTCGCTGGACGAGAAAAAAAATAGAGCCTCGCGCGATGTTGCCGACGACGCCCGGGAGCATTGGTAGGGAGTGGGGATCGGCGGACGAAGGATCGCGCGAGGCAATGTTGTGGTTGCCCGCGTTAGCGGTATCCCAAAGGATGTTGTTATGTGGGGGGTGTGTCGGTGCAGCCGCGGGCAACCGGTGACAATATAGCATTCATGGATTCCATTGTCGAGTGGTCGACAAACCATGAACCCTGTGCTATCCTTTCCTTGGTGCGTCCTTACGGGACGTATTGTTTTTTATGCAAGGATCGTTGCGCAGGTCGGGCTGGATTGGCGGATTGTGTTTCTCCTATCTCTGGGGCGTTGCTGGTCGCTTATGGCCGTGGATGATTGTTTTTGTTGTTGGAGCGTTGGCATGCGTGTTGTTTGGGTATAAGAAAAAGTTTTGGCGAGGATTAACACCCGTCGTGATGATTGTTTTTGGTGGCGCAATGCTGGCGGGGACGCTATACGCGACCTGGAAAACAGAGAACATTCCGGCAAATGACGTCCGCCGTGTTTTGAGCGAGGCAGCCACGTGGGAGGGAGTGGTGGAGGAAGAACCGGATCTCCGTTCCACGAATCAAAAAGTAACCCTTCGTCAACTGAAAAAAGATGGAGAGCTTCGCGCGGGCGGCGTGCTTCTCACGCTTCCATTATTTCCACGGCGTCATGTGGGAGATCGGTTGCAGTGGAATGGCGCGTTGAAACCCGTGCCGGTTTTTGAAACGTTTCGTTACGATCGTTATCTTTCGCGTCGGGAGATCTACGCGCTCGCGACCTTTCCCGATGTCCAGCTCATGGATCATCAACGCGGCTGGTTGGCGGTGTTGTTTTCTTGGAAAGAACAGGGGGTTGAGCGGATTCAACGCGTTCTGGAAGAACCACACGCCGCGTTTCTCTCGGGTCTGCTCTTTGGTACGCGTCATCGTATGCCGGAAACGATCGTTCAAGCATTTCAGCGCACCGGAACCTCTCACATCCTTGCGCTGTCGGGTTTTAACATCACCATCCTTATCGCATGGGTGATGATTGTTGTTGTTCGGCTCGGCGGTCGTCGTCCGCACGCCATTGGAGCTGCAACGCTCGTTGTGATCTGGTTTATGCTCATCACCGGCATGTCGGCCTCGGTGGTGCGGGCGGGGATCATGGGGCTGCTTTCGGCGTGGGCGGGTGTTGCGGATCGGATGGCATTTACGTGGCTCATCCTATTGGAAGCGGTCACCGTCATGGTGATGCTCGAACCCGCGATTCTTCGGGACGACGCAGGATTTCAACTCTCTGTCGCGGCAACGGCCGGCCTTCTTTTTCTTTCCGGACCGTTGGAGCGGCGATGTGGCTGGATCCCGGATCGTTTTGGTCTTCGCGCGTCTGGTGTTGCCACGGTGGCCGCATCTCTTCCCACGCTCCCTCTGACATGGCTTTTATTTGGTCAAATTTCATTGATCAGCCTGCCCATCAATCTGATTGTCCTCCCGCTCATTCCTTTGGCGATGGGTCTTGGGAGTTTACTGCTGATTGTCGCGTTGATCGCTCCAGCACTCGCGAATATTATTCTTTTTCCCGTGTGGCTCATCTTAAATACCATTTTGACGATGATTCTATGGGGAAGCTCGCTTCCATTCGCCGCCATTACGCGGGGATAACGTTGATTTTTGTGCTCGGCGGCATGGTTCTTTTTTCTTTTTGGCGTGAAGCCGAGCCGCATCCGGATCGCGTCATTGCCTGTGATGTTGGACAAGGCGATGCCGTTGTCCTTCAGACATCCAAGAACGCCACGGTGCTTATTGATGGCGGTCCGGGGGACGCTGTGCTTGCCTGTTTGGGTCAGGCGATGCCGTTTTGGGATCGGACGATTGAGATGATCATTCTCACACACCCGCACGCCGATCACATGACGGGACTGAATATTGTCCGGGAGCGATACAAGATTGGAATGGATCTTTCCGGGGATTCCCTAATTTTGTCCGTGGGTCAGCAATGGCAGATGGATCAGACCCGTTTAACATTGCTCGCAAACGAGCAGGACCTTGGGAAAAATGACATCAACGATCAGTCCCTTGTTTTTTTGTGGGAGACTGCGTATGGCCGCGCGTTGCTCATGGGGGATGCTTCCGTGCATGTTGAGGATCGCATAGCGGCGCGCGATCCGGATTTGGAGATTGATGTCTTAAAAGTTGGACATCATGGTTCCAAGACATCCACGAGCGATGCCCTTCTCGATGCAGTAAAACCCAAATTTGCGTTGATTTCCGCCGGCCTTCGCAATCGTTATGGGCACCCGCACCAGGCCGTGCTTGACCGATTGCGGGATCACAAGGTTGAGGCGTGGTTAACACGAGACGATGGAACGATCGTGTGCGATTTTGCTACTTCGATCATTTGTCGTGCGGATCGTTGACATCTCCTATGCGGTATAGTATAATGGGAGTCATTCGAGTCAAATTAACATATTTTTATGGAAAATCCAGAGCAGCCGCTCACAAAAAAGCAACGGCGAGAACTGAAAAAACAGGAAGAACAGACAGAACAGCAACAGTCCCAGTTGGATGCGCGGAGTCATCGTCGGCTCATCGGCGCGGGGGTCATTGCGGCGTTGGTTATTGTGGTTTTTGGGCTGCTCAAGCTGTCGCCCGGAGCTTCGGATGGAACGGTTCGCGGCGTTTCCGAAATTCCCGATCCATTTAAGGGCGGAGAAAGCGCATCGGTGGTCATTGAATTATATGAAGATTTTCAGTGTCCAGCGTGCGGATTTTTTCAACCAACGGTAAAAGAATTGATGGCGAAGTATGGCGATCAAATCAAAGTGGTGTACAATGATTTTCCGCTCTCAATTCATCGTTACGGCCGAGTGGCCGCAATCGCCGCCGCCGCCGCCGCCGCGCAAGGTAAATTTTGGGAATATCACGACCTCCTCTACGAAAATCAAGAAGACTGGACGACGCAGTCCTCGGCTCGCGTGAAAGAAATTTTTCGATCCTATGCCGCTGAACTGGGGTTGGATCTTTCGGCCTTTGATACTGCGCAAGACGACGAATCTATCACAGCATCCATTGATCAGGACGTTCAGGAAGCGCGCTCGCGGCGAATTAGCGCAACGCCGACCGTCATCATCAACGGGTCGGTGTACAATGGTGTTCGATCCGTTGAAAGTCTTTCGCAAAAAATTGACTCCCAGATTCGTTAGAGCTATGTCGCCATGTCGTTCCGCCGATGGTTCGATCATCCTGTGATACATCTGATTTTGCGCCTGCTCTTAGGAGGGCTGTTTATCACGTCAGGGACGCTCAAGCTTCTTGCCCCGCGATCCGAGTTCATCGCGATCGTCCATCAGTATCAGATTCTTCCCGAGTCATTGGGGATTCTTTTTGGAACATTGCTCCCGTGGGTTGAGGTGATCACCGGCATTTTTCTTGTTGTTGGTTTGTATTTTCAGTGGAGTTTGGCGGTGACCGGACTTATGCTCGCCAGTTTTATGATTGCACTCGGAGTGAATCTTCTGCGGGGGCGGACGATTGAGGATTGCGGATGTTTTGGCAACGCGCAATTTTTGGGATCGAGTCTAGAAGAAGTTCTTCTGCGAGACGTTGTGCTCGTGGGGATGCTCGTCTGGCTGGCAATGACGCCCGTGCGCTGGACACTCGATGAGCGTTTACGCTAAATTTCTGGTATAATACCCGCATGACTGATGTCTTTGCGGAGAATTTACCCCTCTATGAACCGCCAAAGTGGTACCGCCGCTGGTGGGGAGTTCTGATGCTTTTCGGGGCGATTCTTTTTTTGATTCTTATTGGCGGATTTTCATTGACCGTTCGTTCGTATTACGCTCAAATTCAAGCGGGAACGCTGGATCCAGCAATTTTTGTTTCGGATCGTTTTACGACCTCTTCGAAAGAGGCGGCGGAGAATCTGCGACGAGTTGTCGATGTGTCCGCGGATGATGACCCTTCTCTTGGGCCAGTAGGGGCACCCGTTCAAATTATCGCGTTTGAAGATTATGAATGTCCGTTCAGCGAGGCTTCCTTTTCCGCACTCCGCGAGCTGACTTATTTGTATCCAAAGGAGGTTCGATTCGTTTATCGCGATTACCCGCTTCAAGATGTTCACCCGCGTGCGCTACTTGCCGCGCAAGCGGGGGAATGCGCGGATGCACAACGATCCTTCTGGCCAATGCACGATAAGATTTATCAAAATCCGTTTTCGCTCACCCAGACGGCTTTTGAACAATATGCTAAGGAGATCGGGCTGGATGTTGAGCTGTTTTCTGCGTGTCTGAATTCCGGCCTCATGCTCGATGAAATTGAGAAAGATACGGCGGATGCGGTGACGGCGGGTGTTCGAGGCACCCCGACGTTTTTCGTGAACGGAAAGCGCGTTCAAGGCGATGTTTCGCTGGATGTGTGGAAGCAAATTATTGCGTCAGAATTAAAAGTCCGCTGATTGTTAATAAATGGTTATGAAACGAGTCCAAATTTACACAACGCCAACGTGCGCCTACTGCAATCAGACAAAGGCGTTTTTTGCGGAGCGGGGGATTGCGTATGAAGAATGGAACATTGTAGAGGATTTTTCCAAGGCGAGTGAATCGCGCCACAAAAGCGGGCAGACCGGAGTTCCGGTTACCATCTTGACGGATGACGCGGGAAAGGATCATGTTGTCGTCGGTTACGATCGGAAGGCCTTGACAGAACTTCTTGGCGGATAGTTCCAGATTCGCTATAATGAGATCATATCCACAGCGTTAATGATTTTTAATGGATTTTTTATGAAGCGTTTATGGTTTCTCTCCCTCGGTCTTGCGGTCGCTTTGACGGGTGCGGGATGTGCGCAAAAGGCCGAAAATATTGCAGATCGAGCTGCTGATCGCGCTACGGATGCTGCCCAAGAGGCCGCAGAAAAGGTGGCGGACGAGGCAAAAGACGCAGCGAAGGATGTTGCGGATGATGCGGCGGAAGCAGTAAAGGATAAGGTTGCAAAGGAGGTTCGGGATGTCGCAGAAGATGTGGCAGATGCGATCGAGACAAAGACCATTGCAATGACTGCAAAGCAGTTTGAATTTAGCCCTTCGGCGATCACCGTAAAGAAGGGGACGCCGGTGAAGTTGTTGATCACGAGTCAGGATGTGACCCATGGGTTCTCTCTTCCAGAGTTCAATGTCAGTGCGAGTCTTGCGCCAGGGAAGACTACGACCGTCGAATTTACTCCTGATAAAATTGGCACATTCCCGTTTTCTTGTAACATCATTTGCGGTTCTGGTCACACGACGATGACGGGGAAGTTGATTGTTGAGTAACCCACATGGTGATCCATCTTAGCGCAGATCACGGCGGCGTTTTGCTCAAAAAGAAGATCGGGGCGTATCTGTGTTCTCTTGGCGTTGTGGTGAAAGAATCTGGTTCATCGGATGCCTTAGCTGAAGACGATTATCCGGTTTTTGCGTTTGAGGTTGCACAGGCCATTGCACGCGGGCGCGGGCAGTGTTTTGGAATCCTTGCCTGCCGGAGCGGAACAGGAATGGCGATTGCGGCCGCAAAAGTTTTTGGTGTCCGGCCGGTTGACGCCTGGAATCCAACAATCGCGCGGCTTGCTCGGCAAAAAAATGACGCGAATGTCTTGGTTCTCGCTTCGGACTTTTTGACGTTTCCTCAAGCGAAGAAGATCGTTGATGCGTTTTTGAACACCACACGAGATTCAGCCCCGAGGCATCGGCGTCGACTTGGGCAGATTCGCGCATACGAAAAAAAGCATTTAATATCCTCACGATGATCATTCCCGCAATCATGGAAAAGACGTTGGCGGAACTTCAAGAGCGCATCCGTCAAGTCGAGGTTTTTGTCAATCGCGTCCAAATCGATGTTGCAGATGGGCAATTTGTTCCGGAAACAACGTTTAATGATCCGGATCAGTTGGGAGATTTGATTTCTGATCTCGATTATGACATTCATCTCATGGTGCAGGATCCGGAGATTGCGGCTATTCGGTGGGTGAAGCCGAGTGTGAAACGTATCCTCATTCAATTTGAAGTTTGTCAAGGCGGGAAAGTATGTCAGGATCTTCGAGAATCGATTTCTATGGTGCATGATTATAGAGTGGAGGTGGGTGTCGTGCTAAATCTTCAAACGCCGGTGGCGGCCGTTCGAGAGCTTTTGCCAACCGTTGATCTTGTGCAGTTGATGGCGATCGAGCCAGGCGCGCAAGGCCGACCCCTTGACCGTCGCGTTTTCGATCGAATCCGCGAGCTTCGTGCAATGAATCCGAGCATCCCCATTGCAGTTGATGGCGGAATCACGGCAGAGAATATCCAAGAGATTAAGTCCGCGGGAGCAACGATTTTCTGTGTGGGATCCGCAATTTTTCAGGCACCGAATCCTGGAAAGACGATTGAGCAATTAAAAAAGTTGACCTCTAATTCTTAACAACGATCCTATGATCGACACATGTCCAACATGCGGAGGCGATAAGGATACAGGAGAATGCACTTGCGAGTAGATTGTCTTTAAGGAGTAATCCCGCACTGCCGAAAAACGGTGCGGGATTCTTGTTTGTTTGACTCGAATGATATAGGATGACGTTATATGTTATTAGCGATTCCATATTTTTCTTTCACGACATTTTCCATCGGACCTCTCACCTTGCACGCGTGGGGTCTGTGGGTTGCCTTGGGGTTTCTTGCGGGGATTGCGCTGGCGGTTCAAACGGCGCGCCGCCGTGGGGTGAATGCGGACGCGGTTTTTGATCTCGGATTTTGGATTATCCTCGGCGCCATGGTCTTTGCGCGGTTGACGTACATCGTTGGCGACCTATCTTTTTATCTTTCACATCCACTGGAGATTTTGCGCATCTGGGAGGGGGGGTTAACCATTTACGGCGGGTATCTTGGCGCCGCGGTCGCAACTCTGCTCGTCATGCGGTGGAAACACTGGCGGTTTTGGGATCACGCGGATGTCCTCGCGTTTGCGCTTCCCCTTGGGATCTTCATTGGCCGGATGGGATGTTTCTCGATCCACGATCATCCAGGCAAACTCACATCTGTGCCATGGGGGATTAGTTACTTCGGGGCTATTCGGCATGAAACCGGATTGTATGATTCGATCAATGGGCTGATCCTGTTTGCATTTTTTTGGCTGGTTCAACGGTATCCTGCTTCCAAGCGCGAAGGATTTTATCTCGGGGCGTTTATGGTTTGGTATGGCACGGTGCGATTTCTTTTGGATTTCTTGCGGGCAACGGATCTTCCGGAGTCAGATCTGCGGTGGTGGGGGTTGACAGCGGCGCAATATTTCAGTATCCTTATGGCTATTGGCGGAGTTTTGATTTTTGTGGTGAAGCGAGTGTTTGCGCCTTGCGCCTCTCAACCGACAGATTATTAACGATTCAAGCATGTCTCATGTTTACAAAAAACGTTCAGCCGTTTCTACTGGTGGCCGTTTTGCTTTTTCTGGGAGCCGGATGTCAAACGACCCCTGCGGAGACAGTGAAGAGGAATGCGCCTGCGGAGGAAGCTGTGGCGGGTGCGATGAATAATCCCACTGCAACGCTGAAAACAAACAAGGGTGAGATTGTTTTGGAATTATTTTCTAAAGACGCGCCAAAGACCGTAGAGAATTTTTTGTCGTTGGCGAGCTCCGATTTTTATGACAAAACCTTGTTCCATCGGGTGATTCCAGATTTTATGGTTCAGGGTGGGGATCCTAACTCTAAATCTGGAAATCGGGCAACGTACGGAACCGGCGGTCCGGGGTATACGTTTGAGGATGAAATCAATGCGAATAAAATCGTCCGTGGGGTTCTTGCAATGGCGAACGCTGGATCCGACACGAATGGGAGTCAGTTTTTTATCGTCACCGCGGAATCCACGCCATGGCTGGACGGAAAACACACGGTGTTCGGTCGCGTCATGAGTGGGATGGACGTTGTTGACGCCATCGAAAAAACGGCCACAGACGAAAGCGATGTGCCAGTGGAAGACGTTGTTATTGAAGACGTGACGGTTTCAGCGGCTAAGTAACCAAATAATCCCAACGACTACGACCGTTTGAATGAGGAGGATTAAAGAGAAGATGAATTGGAAGGACGTTTTTCGGGTTTTGTGATGAAAACATTTCATTCCCAAGATGGCGCCGAACGATCCGCCCAACAGCGCAAAGAGCCACAGTGTTTTTTCTGGGATTCGCCGAGTGTTTGCAAGCGCTTTTGTTTTATCCACCCCGTAGAGGATGAATGTTGCGAGGTTCAGAAGTCCTAAAACACCCAAGAGGATCCAGATCGGAAGTGTGAGATGAAATGATGAAAGATTGATCGGCATCACCTTTACTTTAGCACACCACCATGGATGCTGTCATCCTCACTGCTGGCCAGGGCAAGCGTCTGCGACCCCTGACCGATGAAACGCCAAAGAGTTTGCTTTCGATTTGCGGGAAACCGACCATTGAGTGGATATTGGAATCGCTTCCGGCGACCGTTGAGCGAGTTGTGATGGTTGTGCATACCCATGCCGATCAGATCCGGTTGGCGGTGAAAGATCCTCGCGTATTTTTTGTGGATCAGCCGGATTTACGGGGAACTTTTTCTGCGCTTCGTGTCGCAAGAACGGCGATTCACACGGATTCGTTTTTGGTTCTTTTTGGCGACAACCTTTACGACACACAAGATCTCGCGCGTTTGTCACAAATCCCGGCGTGGGCGATGGGGGTGATGGAGTGCCGCGATTCCGGAAGCCATCTCGTCGTGGAGGATCAGCACGTTTTGAGGATTGATCGCACGGCACCGAATGGACGCCCGCGAAATGTTTGCATTGGCGCGTTTCACTTGGATGCGCGTATTTTTGATGTTGCACCAACCGCGATTCAGGGAACCGTGCATCGCGAGGTGGGATTACCGCAGACCATGACATCTTCTGGAGTCCCCATTCAGGCGGTCATGATGACGCACTGGCAGCCGGTGGGAACGCCAGAGGAATACGCTCAAGCACAAAGCTGGCGGTGATTGTTGTCACCGCCAGCAAGAGATGCATCAAACGGTTAGAGATATTTCTGAATGACGGACGAAACCTGGGCATACGGGTACGCGCCCGGAATGACATTCAGGATTTTTCCTTTTTCATCAATAATCACGCTGTACGGCGTTCCAGTTCCGCCAAGCTTCTGCGCTTCTGCGGCATCGGCTTGGACTTTCGTTTTGGTTTCTTCGTTGGCTAAGCAAGCATCAAAGGCTTTCCGATCGAGGCCAACGGCATCTGCAATCGTAAAGAGCTCTTCATCCGGAAGGCTGTCATTTGACGATGTCTTAGTAAAGATCTGATCGGCGTATTCCCAAAATTTATCCTGTTTTGCGGCGCATTCGCTCGCCATGGATTCCCGAAGTGCCTTCGAGTGGAGACTTTCAAGAGGCAGATGTTTGTATGACCATCGAACTTTTCCATCAAAGTCCTTTAAGACCTGTTGAAGGGTTGCGTGGAATTGCTTGCAGAATGGACACTCGAAATCCGAGTATTCCACAACAGTTAACTTTCCGGTTCCTCGGACGTTCGTTAGTGTTTTTGGTTCAATGGTTCCCGAGGGCACAGTGGGCGCGGTTCCGCCGCCGGACGGGGCAGTATCAGTAGGGGATGGGGTTGGATCGCCGGTGGTGTCTGTCGCTCCAAGAACAGCACCGCCATTTCCGTTTTGCGCCGTTCCCGGAAGCGAGAATCCTTTTGACAGAATTAACACGAGCGCAAGTACGCTGAATAGCGCGGTCGCGGAAACGATCCCAAAGGCAAATGCGAATTTTGCCGGAATTTGCTCAAAAAAGCTTTTCTGTTCACTTTCACTCATAGAACGAAAGGATGAAGAATAAATCTCCTATATTATATAGTTGATCCTAAAATTATTCAAGCGAGTGCGTCTGAGTTATCCCCACCGCTGGTTGGGATTGGAGGAGTATCGGACAGGCTGTGTTAGAAATTTCAGACTGTAGTGTGCGTTCCTGCTGGATGAGCTGAATACACATTTTTGGCGTGGGCAATAATGAATTGTTCTGCTCATTCGAGGATAATGGCCCTGCACCGATCACTGCGTGGGTTGCGATAAAGATTCCCGCGAGACTTAAAAGCGCGCCGGAAAATTTCCGTACGGGGAGTTGAATGGGCTCGCCAAGCAGGAGTCGTAGACGAAGATTGGTGACGTGAAACGACGGGACGGGGATGGCTGGGGCATCGGCGTTGGCGAGTTTTGTGAATGCCCGAAGGAGGTTTTGTTTTCCGTTGGACTGGACGGCAAAGGTATCGGCCGCGTACTCTTGTGCGAGAATGACGGTTTGTTCAATCGTTCGAAAGCCAGGAATCCAGCGAATGGGCGAGAATAGGCCTTGGAGAAGCCATCGCGCCAACGGATGAAAGTGTCGGGCGTGATACTGTTCATGCGCAAGAACGCTTGCCGTTTCCTGTTCGGACAGCTGGGAAGTTGTGGCGGTGGAAAGAAAGATTTGGGGATGAATGAGGCCAGCTGTGAAACTCCACGGCGTGGAATGTTGAACGCGTTGCCATGTCAGATGCTGATTTTTTGCGGTCATGCTGGGAGTCAGCGTACGGAGGAAACGTCGCGTTTGAAGGAGTTGGCAGATCAGCGATACGCCAGCAGCTACAAGATACAAGCTCATGAGTCCCGCGATTCCTAAAAGCATTGAAAAAAATTTTGGGTCATCGGAGATGGTCTGGAGGGATGAGCATCCACACGGCGCTGGCGCGGATCGGAGAAGATAGAGATAGGGCCATGCGTGCAGAAGAAGTGTTCCGACACTCCAAAGAACGAGTCCAAAGCCGATGAGGACGCCGTAGGGAGCCAGTCGAAGGAAGATTGCGTGCTGTTTCATTGCGATTGTTTACGGGCTTTTTCAAGCAAGCGCGGATCTATAGATTCTAAGCAGGTCATGAAGTGGACTAATGCAACGTCGCCGTAATCTTGACGAAATTGATCCACGATGGCTTGAGACGCCGCCTGAAGGAAGTTTTTTTTGTTCACGTTTGCGGAGTAGTAAAATGTCTTTCCACGTTTCTGGCGGTCGAGGAGTTTTTTTTCGTATAAATGCGTCATGACTGTGAGAATGGTGTTGTAGGCATATGGGCGCGGCGTGCAGGTGTTGATTTCTTGGGTGAGTTCGCGGACGGAAAAAATTCCGCGATCGTGGTGTTCCCAAATCACTTCCATGAGGAGCCGTTCTAATGTTCCGAGTGTCATAGGTGATCCCATGGTATCGTATTTTTCTCCTATGGTCAATAGGTTGTCGTAGGATGTCATTTTCATCGGGCGGCATCCGTGATATACTTTTCTCCATGCCAATGACTTCCCATCAAATGGATGAGCGGTGTATCAATACGATTCGGATGCTTGCGGTTGACGCGGTTGAGAAGGCGCAGTCGGGTCATCCTGGCATGCCGATGGGAGCGGCGCCCATGGCCCATGTGTTGTGGACGCGGTTTTTACGTCACAATCCCAAGCATCCATTGTGGCTTGGGCGAGACCGATTTGTTCTCTCCGCGGGGCATGGATCCATGCTCCTTTACAGCCTTTTGCATTTGACTGGTTATGACCTGTCGCTCGCAGATTTGAAAAAATTTCGGCAGTGGGGAAGTCGGACGCCCGGTCATCCGGAATTTGGACTGACACCCGGCGTGGAAACAACAACCGGCCCGCTCGGGCAAGGGTTTGCAAACGCGGTGGGAATGGCGTTGGCTCAAAAGGTCTTCGCGACCCGCTACCATCGGGGAAATTTTCGACTGTTTGATTATTTTATTTACACCCTTGTTTCGGACGGTGACCTCATGGAGGGGATCACGTCCGAGGCGGCCTCGTTTGCGGGTTCATTGAAACTCGGAAAGCTGATCGCGTTGTACGACGAGAACCATATTTCCATTGACGGATCCACGGAGCTCACGTTCACGGAAGATGTCGCAAAGCGTTTTGAAGCGTACGGTTGGCATGTTCAGCGCGTCGCGAATGGAAATGATGTGTCCACGATCGAGTGCGCGATTCAATCCGCAAAGAAAAACGCAAAGCCTTCGCTCATCCTTATTCGGACGCACATTGCAGAGGGGAGTCCTCATAAACACGACATGGCAGAAGCGCACGGGTCGCCACTAGGGAAAGAAGAAGTTGCGGCGACAAAGCGCGCGCTGGGGTGGCCGCTTCAGGCGTTTGTGATTCCGCCGGACGTTCGGGCGCATTTTCGGCAAGCTGCGACACGCGGCAGACAACTGGAAAAAGAATGGCAGGCGGCGTTTCGAGCATACGCGGCTGCATATCCCGCATTGGCAGAGGAAATTCGCGGGATGTCGGCGGGGAAACACTCTTCAGTATGGGAACAACATCTTCCGAAGTTTTCCGCAAAACAGGGTTTGATGGCAACGCGGCAAGCATCGGGAGAGGTGCTAAATGCGATTGCACAAGATCTTCCCTTACTTTTTGGCGGTTCTGCGGATCTTACGCCGTCAAACAACACGACACTCAAAAAATGGAAATCCGTCTCCCCTGCCGTGTTTGATCGCGAGAGTCGAAATTTTCATTTTGGCGTACGGGAACATGCGATGGGCGGGATGCTGAACGGAATGGCGCTCTCCGGAATGATTCCCTATGGTGGAACGTTTTTTATCTTTTCCGACTATATGCGCGCGGCCATGCGATTGGCGGCGATCATGAAGTTGCGAGTCATTTATGTTTTGACGCACGATTCTGTGGGACTTGGGGAAGATGGAACAACGCATCAGCCGGTTGAACATCTTGCAAGTTTTCGTGCCATGCCAGGGATGACCGTTATTCGTCCGGCGGACGCGAATGAAACCGTGGAAGCGTGGCGAGCGGCGTTAAAAAACTCCGGGCCGACAATTTTGGCGCTGACGCGTCAAAAAGTTCCGGTGCTGGATCGAGCGCAATTTGCGCCCGCAAAACACCTCTCCCGTGGCGCGTATATTTTGAAAGACAGCGCGGGTGTGCCGGAGTTGATCTTGATTGCGAGCGGATCGGAAGTTGCGTTAGCCCTGGACGCCGCAGAGAAACTCGCGCAAGAGGGTCTGCGCGTTCGCGTCGTCAGCATGCCATCGTGGGAGCTCTTTGGGCGGCAGACTCAAACCTATCAGCAGCGGGTGTTGCCGCAACAGGTCACGAAACGAATTGCGATTGAGGCGGGGTCGTCGTTTGGATGGGAGCGGTACGTCGGGTCGGAGGGTGCGGTCATTGCGATGGATCGGTTTGGCGTCTCTGCGCCAGCCGAGATCATTTTTGAAAAATTCGGCTTCACGGCCGCACGCGTGGTTGCAACCGCACGAAAAATGTTAAAAAAACCTTAATAATTTTCCTATGATGCAGGAAGCGATCGAAAAATTTGCGAGTCAATTTGCGTTTGATCCCGAGGTTCGAAACGCAGATCAACTCAAACCGGCAACCATGGCGATCATCGCGGGGATGGGCGGATCCCATCTTGCCGCGGATCTTTTGCAGTCCTATGATCCCGCGTTTCAAGTGATGATTCACAAAGATTATGGATTGCCGCCTGGATCTTCGGGTTCCGATGCGCTGTTTGTTGCTAGTTCCTATTCTGGAAATACGGAGGAGACGTTGAGCGCATTTGAGGAAGCTCGTGCCGCAAAGATGAATGTTGCGGTGATTGCGGTGGGCGGAAAATTATTGGAGCGAGCCGAGCAACTCGGCGTACCGTTTATTCAACTCCCGAATACCGGTATTCAGCCGCGGTGTGCGCTGGGGTATAGTTTTCGCGCGATGGCGAAACTCCTTGGCAGGGAAGATGCGCTTGTGGAGTCCGGGCGGTTAGCCGAGACGTTGCAGTCATTGGCGTTTCAGTCGCGCGGTCAGGAACTTGCGAAAGCCCTGAAAGATCATGTTCCAGTCATCTGCGCTTCGGCGCGAAATTTTTCCATTGCGTACAACTGGAAAATCAAACTGAATGAAACTGGAAAGATTCCGGCGTTCTGCAATGCGTTTCCGGAATTGAACCACAACGAAATGACGGGGTTTGATCTTCAGGAAACCAGTAAGCATCTCTCGGAGCGTTTTTCATTCCTCTTTCTCCGTGATTCAGAAGATCACCCGAAGAATTTGAAACGGATGGAAGTCACCCAAAAACTCTATGAAGATCGGGGACTTCCAGTATATGTTTTAGATATTGATGGTTCGACACGCTTGGAGCGGATGTTTGGATCGCTCCTTCTGGCCGATTGGACCGCGCTGTATACTGCACAACAATACGGGTTGGAGTCCGAGCAGGTTCCGATGGTTGAGGAATTCAAGCAACTCGTTGGATGACCTCTAAATCCCCAACTGTTTGAATTTTTTTTGGCAATCCTCCGAGCAGAATTTGTAGCTCTTGTCGCCTTTTTCGATACTAAAGGGAGTATATTTTGCGTCAACACGCATCCCGCAAACCGGATCGCGGACAAACGCGTCGGGTTCCGGAGGCTCGGCAGAGACTTTCCCATCTTCAATCCATAGTGTCCGATCCGAAATGTCGCGAATCCGCTGGTCATGGGAGACAATCACAACACTACGGCCTTCTTCTTTTGCGATATTGTGAAACAGCATCATGACCTCGTGGCCGGAGCGTGAGTCGAGATTTCCCGTGGGCTCGTCGGCTAAGATGATCGCGGGGTCGTTCATGAGCGCTCTGGCAATGGAGACGCGCTGTTGCTGTCCGCCGGAAAGTTGCGCAGGGAGCGCGTGCATGCGTTTTTCAAGATGGAGCTTCTCGAGGAGCTCTGTTGCTTTTTTCTTTGCCGCAGAAGACGACTGGGCAGCAAGCTCGCCGACATATTGAACATTTTCCAGTCCAGTGAGGTTTTGGAACAGGTTGAAGGATTGAAAAACAAAACCAATCTTCCGTAATCGGATGTCCGGAAGCTGTTTTTTGGGAATGCGGGTGATTTCCTTTCCGTTGATCGCAATCGAGCCCGAGGTTGGAGTCAGTAGTCCGCCAATCATGGAAAGGAGGGTTGTTTTTCCGGATCCCGATGGTCCCATAATGAGCGCAATTTCGCCCGCGGAAACATCAAAAGAAACATCATCCACCGCGCTAACCGCCGTTTCCCCTTTTCCGAATGTTTTCTTCAAATGCTGAACGGTGAGGGTGTTCATACTAGAGCTCTACGCCTTAAAGACCATGGCGGGGTCAATGCTGACGATCCGTCGGATCGGGATAAACGCAGAAAGCAGAATCATGAGAATCGTGATCCCAAAAACCGTCACGACGTCGTTTGCCGCGATTGTTGTGACAAAACTCGGCTCGATGCGGCCAATGATGTCTGCGCTCAAGAACGTGAGTCCGAGTCCGCACGCGAAACCGCCAAGTCCTGCGATCGCCGATTGCGTGAAAATAATTTTATACAAGTGCCGATTTTTCGCGCCAACGGCTTTGAGCATTCCGTACTCGCGGCTTTTTTCAATGGTTGCGGTGTAGATCGTGAGGCTGATGACAACCAGTCCCACAATAAATCCGATCACAACGAGGACTTTGATAATGGGAAGGAATGCTTCCATGATTTGCTTGCGGTTATTATCCGCGAACGTGGTTTTGGTTAAAACGCCAAGGTCGGGAAATTTTGTTTCGATTTTCGCGGTGACACGATCGGCATCTGCGCCTTTTGAAAACGTAACAAGGGCATAATTGGTCAAGCCTTCCATTTGCATAAATTCGCGCGCGTCCTCGATCGGCATAAAGGAGTATTGGAAGGTGACAACATTTCCACCGCGACTGATTCCTGAAACATTAAATTCGCGATCCACAATCGTCATCGTGTCCCCGATTCCGCGTTCGATTTTTTTTGCCAGCCCCTCGTCAATAATGATTTCTCCTTTTTTCGGCGTTTGTCCTTTCACGATTTCCATCGGCCCGCCTGCACCGGTTTCGGTATTGTATCCCATGATAATTGTCATCGCCTCGTGTCCTGTATTTTCCACAGGGACACGCCAGCCGATCAAAGGATCCGCGCGCTCAACTCCGTCAATGGTTTTAAGTTCGTCAACCAGCGCAAGGGGGAAGATGGATGTGGAATGGAACATATCAGCGGCACCGGCTTGGAGCACCCACACATCGGCATCCACGTCTTCCACATATCTGCCCAGTTTTTCATTCCATCCTCGGTACAGCGCCAAGATCATTAAAATCAGCATGACGGAAAACGCCACGCCTCCGACGCTAATCAAAAATCGGAGTTTTTCATGCAGAAGGTTTTTTCGAGCCAGCGAGATGCTCATGGTGCCAGTTTCGATTAAGGGTTTCAAGGGAAAGGGCTGTTTCTATCGTGAATTGTCCCACGCGCGTGCGTTTGAGATCAGAGAGGAAGGCGCCGGTCTGGAGCACTTCGCCAAGATCGCGCGCCAGCGAGCGGATGTAGACGCCCGGGCCGCAAACAACCCGCAGAGTAAGAAGAGGCCACGCAAAGGACAGGATCTCGATCTGTTCGATGGTGACCGTTCGCGGTTGAAGGTTTAGTGGCTTTCTTTTTCGCGCCGCGCGGTAGGCACGTATCCCTTGGACTTTGATCGCGCTATATGCCGGAGGGACTTGGGAAATTCGGCCGACAAAGGTGGGAAGAACGGATTGGACGGTGTCGCGATCGGGAATCGTTTTGATGGCAACCGTAGTTTTTTCTCCCTCGGCATCGTCCGTGGCGCTTGTTTGTCCGAGCGTGAGTTGCGCGATGTATTCTTTTTCCTCTTGGACGATGCCGGCGAGTTGGCGGGTCGCGTCGCGGCCGATTCCAACCACCAATACGCCATGCGCCAGCGGATCGAGCGTTCCCGCGTGTCCAACCTTTTGAATGCCGGTGATGCGCCGGATTTCGTCAATGATGTCGTGAGAGGTGGGGCCTTTGGGCTTGTTGATGGCGAGGACCGTATTCATGAGTAAGCTCATTTTATCGCATCTCTCCGAATTTGTATACCTGAACGCGGAGTGATATAATAATAAAAGATAAAAATTAAAGCATCATTATGGACTCTAAAGTGCTCCGATATACGTTGTTGGTCTTTTTGCCGATTGCGGGGCTGATCGTCGGCGCCGCGGTTGGCATTTATTTGTATCAGCAGGCGAATCCCATCACATCATCGGACGTTGCGCTGAATACGAATGCGACCGCGAATGCGGATGAGACGAATATCAATACGTCCGATACAAATTCCGTGCTGGTCGAGGAGGAGGGGGCTGCGAATACGAACACTGCCGCGTTTGGTGCAAACGACCTTGCAGTGGACTGGCTCTCGGATCCGGTGGGGGTGGATTCGGCATCTCTTGGGTTTAAAATTGTCGATACGGCAAAAGATCTTCCAAGCAACGCAACGGTTTCGCAGATTTATAACGTCTTGCACGTGGGGACGGTCTCCGGAGGGGTTTTTGACGGGGAACGTGTGTTGCTTATTGAGCGGACGAATTATCCCTTCACAACCAGCCACTATCGTGTCATTGATGACACGAAAAGTGGAAAATTGATTTTCCTCAAGGATCTGTCCAATGTTATGGATCCGGACGATTCCTCGTTTTTTACCGTGGACAATACGTATGATGTTCCCGATCTCCATTTGCCGGAAACTTTCGCTGTGACGTACGAAAAGTCCGCGTTGACCTTGAAGGCGGAAAAGGCGAGTCCGGCTGTGCTTTTCACAACCTTCATTGCGAGTCCGACAAATAAGGCCAAGTTGGCGCCGGTCACGAGCGAGGCGTATGGCGACCTGTACGAGTACGCGACTTCCGGAATTTTTGTTTTGAAGATGGCGGATCATACCACAAAGTCCTATCGTCCGGATTATCCCTTTGTTTTGGAAGACGCGAAGTCGGGCGATGGGGACACGATTTCCGCGTCCAATTTAACGCTTACATGGAACGATGGGACAACGACATCGGGAACATATTCGCCGCTTGAAGTGCTTCCGTGTCCGGCCCCGCGGTATCGGATCCGGCCGGATCTTGAAGACAGTCGGCTTGCCAAAGGCGGGACATTCAGCAATGGCGACGATTTTTATGAGCCTGTGAGTCAAACCGACGCACTGTACAAGAGTGCGTATGAGTATTTGGCGACGACGAAATTAAAAATTTCCCAAAGCGCATTTGCTGCGGATCATCCGTTGGTTTATTGGAAGGATTCTTTTGGACGCTGGATGGAATTGTTGCAAACCAAGTATTATCCATCACTGGGATCGGATTGCGGATACGGTCGCGACGTTTTGTAGCGCCGACAAAAAAATACCTCTGATGGTTGGTCAGAGGGGATTGGCATTGGCGGCGGAAAGGACGCTGTCGTCCTCGAGCTCCTCGAAGGTGCCGTCGAGGTTCAGGTAGAACCTCCTGACCGTGAACCGGTTCGGGTAGGCGACCTCGATGCGCTGGGTTGCGATCACGAGATCCGCGTGCTGGACATGGCGGGTCTCTTCGGATCCCATTTCGGCGGATTCGTACGCCCCGCAGTCCTCGTGGTTGATGAGGATAATCTGCCAAATCTGATGGAGTCGCACAGCGAGATCAATCGCCTCCCGGACGATAATGTCGTTGTGGTCGGTGCCTCCCAGTGCAAGGACACGCCGAGCGCCACCGGGCTGGCTGAAGGGATCTGCAGATACGCCGAGCGCATCCAGAAGATCCAGATGCCGTTGCCGCAGCCGGTGGTCGTAGCAGTAGACGGCCAGCGCGTCGCAGGGATTGCGACTCATATACGCCCTCCTGAAATTCCCCCAAAGAACCGAGGGGGAGGTTGATGCTGGGCGACAGTTTACACCTTTTTGGATAAAAATCAAGAGCGATTTTTGGAGAGGGTGTGGAAAACAAAATCGTGGCCATGGGGTAGCCAGCGAGTTGACGTAGGAATTGGCCTGATCTATGCTTACGGACAGGTGGGGGAGTTAAACGGGAGGTGTTTCGTGATTGGCATTCGGTTCGATCCTGAAAACCCGACTCGGGATGAGGTTTTGGCGGTCTATTGTCAAAATCTGCGTGCGCAATGCGGCGATCCCGAGGCGGACGAGCTTTCCGTGCAATTCGCGGTGGAGTGCCCGGACGCGCGGCTCGAGTTCATGGTGGGGAATGTTGAGGAGTTGGATGGCCGACTGGTCATCCATGGAGAGGTTTTGTTCTGGCCGATCTCGCCGGAAGTCGAATCCTCGTGGCAGGACGCGGTTGTGACGGGTTATGATCCCGTGACGCGCTCTGGTGGAAGCATCGAACTCTGTCGCCTTTGGTGGTAACCCCACCTTTTTTGTTTGTCTTTGCTTCCATAAAGGTTTATGATGCACTCATCATCATTGTAAAGTCCAGTATGAAAAAATATTTCCCCTTCGTGATTATTACGGTCATCGTGATCGCGGTGGTGGGTTTGTATTTCGCCACTCAAAAGGCGAATCCGAGTACATCCCAAGAAAATGTCCTGGCAAATAATGCTCTTGCTTTGAATACGAATGCGTCGCCTTCCGATCAGCGTTACCAGGGAGATGGGTTTTCCTTGCTTCAACCGCAGGGATGGATCCAGGGTCAAATTCCGAGCACACTGGTTTCGTTTCACAACAATTCGGAAACGCATCCTAGCGGAAGCTCCGCCGCAAAAATAAATTTTAAGAGCTACATCGCCGTATCGTTTGATAATCTGCAAGGGAAGACCTTGGAAGACGTCAACACGTTGACAGTAAACAATATCACCGTCGCAATTCCGACGGCAAAGGTTTTTGTCACAAGCGATGAGACAATCGGCGGCCTGCCCGCAAAACTATCTGCTATGGAATTAAATCAGCAGGATGTTGACTATACCGTTTTGGTGGTTTTGATTGACGCCGGCGACAAATATTACAGTTTGTCATTCAACACGACCACGGAGAAGTGGGGCGCATCCAAGGATGAGTTCTATACCATCGCGCGGAGCTTTGTTATGGAGGAGTAAGCTATGAGCGGCGATCATGATATTTGAATTTCAAAAGAATATTAGGACCAAAACAGTACTCCGAGCTTAGCAGGAACGATGGGTCAGTCCCCCACAAAGGGGTAGCGCAGGTCTTTTAGGAGACTTCGAGTGTAGCGAGAAGTCTCCGTAAAGAAAGACCGAGAACTCCTTTGTGGGGAGAGCGGGAACATCGCGGATGTGAAGCGAACGAGCTTTGCTCGGACGCGGAACAGAAGCGATGATTTACGCGAGCGGGGACGACGGGACTTGAACCCGCGACCTATCGCGTGACAGGCGATCGCTCTAACCACTGAGCTACGTCCCCATATATCTTTCTGGTCTTGAGTATCATATCAATTGGATCGGTTTTGTAAAGGGTTTTTTAGAGAAAGTTGACGGGCTGGCGGGAAAGTGGTATACTCTAAAATATCAGTTTTTCCTCATTTTTAATGAAATATCTCTATGGCCAATGAAATCCAGGAGTTTATGGACGAATTGCTCAATCAAGCGAGCTTAACAGATCTTCCGCCGAATTTTCGGGAGCGATTTATTCGGGAGCTCGAGACGCAACTCACCCAGCGGCTGGGGATGATCGCGATGGATGCCTTGCCGGAAAATGAATGGGAGGGGTTTGAGCAGGCCTTAGCCACGGAAGATGCGAAGGCGGTTTATCAATTTTTGAATCAGCGGGTTCCGGATCTCAAAAAACGACTCATGAAGGCGTGTGAGGATTTTGCGAAAGATTTTTTGAGCAAGACCGGCGAGCTCCGAAAGGATCTTGGAACGGTTTAAGACAATCCTATGTCACCAGATCCCGTCCCCAGCGCGCCACGTCCGCCGGATCCAGGAGTGCCAGCACTGCCAGCTCCAGCGGCTACTATAGCACCATCAGATGATCCGCCGGATCATCTCCACCGGCAATTGGAACTCGCCCAGAAGCTGAAAGACGAAGATCTTTACAGCGTTTTTTTGGATGACGTGACGCTTGCGGATCAGAGTCGTTCTG
>CAYHVQ010000001.1:63506-80742 GCA_964360435.1 uncultured Gammaproteobacteria bacterium | reverse complement strand
CGAGGGAATTCCCGAAAAGATTTTTCGGGAATTCAAAAAAGTCGGTTCGAACTTTATTATTGAAGCTCGAACCGTACTTTTTGAGCCACGCGGAGCGTGGCGAATCCTTGCAGAATCAGGATTTTGTGGGGGGAATGCAGAACAGACGGCGCTTCGCGCCGACCATATTTTTGGTTCTGAAACCCTTTTCGAAAAATTGCGGAGGAGGTGGGATTCGAACCCACGAGGGCTTGCGCCCAACATCCTTTCCAGAGATGCGCCATAGGCCACTAGGCGACTCCTCCACGGAAAACAGTGTCGTGAGTGTAGCGAAATCCCGACAAAAAATCAAGGTTGGCAATCAAAAAACTTTGACATCCCGGGCTTGATCCGGAACCTTCGCTAGAGGCAAGAGAAAGATGCTTCGGCTCACTCCACTCGCTCAGGATGCCATGAGCGTCTTGTTACCTCTATGACTCCGCGAGGTCGTCTGATGGACTCCAGGATCGTGGATGATTGAAGACCATGCCAAGGAGCTGGGATTTGATACCGGAAACAAGATCCGTCCCCCAGAGCATGACACGATCCAAGGAGGCGTTCAACGCATGAGCCGCCGCGGCTTTTTCTTGCGGATCTCTTATTTCTTCCAGCGTTGCCATCCCGGATTGGGCGCCCGATTCCGCGCGATCAATCATCCCGCGTACACGATCAAGTACCCCCTCCACTTCTCCATGGAACCCTCCCATCTTCCCAATATGATCGTCAGAGATTTTTTCTGGAAAAATGTGCTGTCCCACTCGCAGGAGATTTTCCGTCAACGCATACGCCCGCTCATATCGCGACGCCACGCGGTCAAGACTGGAACGAATCGAAACAAACGTCTGTTCGATTCTTTCTTGCAGTGCTTCCACGGGATCTTGGGGTTCTGCTTCCGCCTGATCCACCTCTGCGGCATCAACCGGTTCTTCCACATCTTCAACTCCCACAGCCTCACCCCGGCCTTCCTCTTCGTCCACGCCGAGCCCATTCCGATCCTCCATGGTTGGTTCCGGACTGATCATAATTCCTATTGTTAAGATTTTGAATGCGTGGGAGCAAAAAACTCGCCCATAACTTCCTCCTGCTCATTCAAGAGACGATTGAGTTGATCAACCGCTTGCCGAAAATCGCTCAAGAATCCCTCCACTTCCTGCTGGGAAATTTTAACTTGTTGATTCATACGCGGGAACGATGCAAATTTTTAAGTTGACGCTCATGGCGAACAAGATCGAGCATCGTGCGAACAATGGAATCTGGAGTGAGACTCATCGAGTCAATACCGGCCTCCAGGAGAAACCGCGCAAACTCCGGCGAGTCCGACGGCCCCTGCCCGCAGAGTCCAACTTTCGTGCCAGTGGCTTTGCCGATCCGAATGATCTCGCGGATCAGCACCTTGACCGCTTCGTCGTTTTCATTATACACATGCGAAACGAGCGCAGAGTCCCGATCCACGCCCAACACCAGTTGGGTCAGGTCATTGGATCCGATGGAAAATCCGTCAAAGAGTTTTGCAAACTCCCGACCCAAAATCACGTTTGAGGGAATTTCGCACATCACATAAACCTCGAGGTCATTCACCCCGCGCCGGAGGCCGTGCTTGGCAAGAATCGCGAGGACTTTTTTGGCCTCGGTCGTTGTCCGGCAAAATGGGATCATGATTTTCACATTGCGAAGCCCCATCGTCTCTCGAGCCATCTTGAACGCCTGGCACTCGAGCGCAAACGCTTCTTGATACTTTGGATCATAGTACCGCGATGCTCCGCGCCAACCGATCATCGGGTTGTCTTCCGTGGGCTCAAATGCCGCCCCGCCGATGAGATTAGCGTATTCATTGGATTTGAAATCGGACATGCGAACGATGACGGGTTTGGGATAAAACGCCGCGGCGATTCGACCGATCCCGAACGCGAGCTGATGCACGTAGAAATCTGTTTTACTCTTGTACGCTGCGGTCAGTTCATTGATCTGCGCGCGCACTGCCGGATCTTTGATCTGTTGAAAATGAATGAGTGCCAAGGGATGAATCTTGATGTAATTGGACGTAATAAACTCCTCGCGCGCAAGCCCCACGCCGTCATTCGGAATAAACGACGCGCCAAACGCCTGCTCCGGATCACCGATATTCATCATAATCTTCGTCTTCGGCCGCTCGATTTTTCGCAAATTCGTTCGTTTGATTTGAAAAGGAATAATCCCGTCATGCACGCGGCCAACTTCCCCTTCGGCACAGCTTACGGTCACTGCTCGTCCGGTTTTGATTACCTCGGTTCCGCGCTTTGTTCCCACGACACACGGAATCCCCAGCTCCCGACTTACGATCGCAGCGTGACAAGTTCTCCCCCCGCTATTTGTCACGATTGCGGACGCTATTTTCATAATGGGCTCCCAATCCGGATCCGTCATTTCGGTCACTAATACCTCCCCGGCCTGAAATTGCCCTAACCGCGACGCATCTTTAATCATCCGTGCCTTCCCTTGCCCGATCTTTGACCCCACACTTTGACCCGTAATAAGCACTGCGCTCTTTTTCTTCATTTGATACGTCTCCAGTTGATGGGGATCTTTCACTGAATGCAAGGTCTCCGGCCGCGCTTGAACGATATATAATTTGCCGTTCTTCCCGTCTTTCGCCCATTCCATATCCATCGGCCGCTTGTAATGTTGTTCAATGACCACTGCCCATTTCGCGAGCTGCAAAATTTCGTCATCCGTGAGCGACCACCGACGTTGATCTGCTGGAGAAACATCCGTATTGTGCGTACCGTGACTGCCATCCATCGTGTATGCCACCCGCTTTGCTTTTGTCCCAAGCGCTTTGGAAATAATTGCGGGAAGTCCGCGGGCAAGCGTGGGCTTGAAGACATAAAATTCATCGGGATTCACCACTCCCAGGACGACATTTTCGCCCAATCCATAAGCGGCGTTAATGAGTACCACATCTCGAAACCCGCTCTCGGTATCCAGTGAAAACATCACGCCGGATGACGCGAGATCCGAACGCACCATTTTCTGAACGCCAATCGAAAGCGCGATATCGAAATGTCCAAAACCTTTGTCCGTGCGGTACGAAATCGCGCGGTTCGTGAAAAGCGACGCCATGCACTTTTTGCAGGCTTCTAAGAGAGCGGCCGGGCCGACGATATGAAGATACGTTTCCTGCTGTCCGGCAAACGACGCATCCGGAAGGTCTTCGGCCGTCGCAGAACTCCGAACGGCTACATCCACCGCCGTCGAATGTTCTTGGCGAGACAAAATTTTATAAGCGGCGACAATTTCTTCCTCCAGCGACTTCGGAAATGAGGCATTCAAAATGGTTGCACGCACCTTTTCTCCGCGTGCCGCCAAATTTCGAACATTTCGAGTATCGAGATCGCTCAAAATCTCTTGAATCCTCTTCTCAATGCCTGCCTCGCGCAAAAAAACGCGATATGCTTCCGCCGTCACGGTAAATCCGTTCGGAACGCGAATGCCTTTTTTCGTCAGCGTCCGAATCATTTCTCCGAGCGACGCATTTTTTCCGCCAACAAGCGGAACATCGCGAATCGTCAAATCATGAAACCACAAAATGCGAGCGCGCGCCTTCTTTCGGGAAACCGTGGCCTGTTTTTTCATATTAAACCGTATGAACTTTCACAAGATTCATTGTTCCGGGATGGCCAATCGGCTGACCCGTGACAATCACGACCTTGTCGCCCTTCCGAACCACGCGGCGGCGACGAATAAACGCGATGGAGTGATCAATGAGCTCATCCACCGTCTTACATCGCGCCTGAATGAAGGGAATCACGCCCCACACCAAACTCAACTGATTGTAAACAAACGGTTCGTTGGTCAAGGCAAACATTGGACAATTTTGCGGCCGTTGACGCGCCATCATACTCGCGGAATACCCGGACGTCGTATTGACCAAAATCGCCTTAGCGCCGATATCTTTTGAAAGCTCGTGCGCCGCATTTGCCAGTGCCGCGTCCATGGACTGATCCGATGCTCGAAGAAAATGGTGCGGAAGACGCGCATAAGGCGTGGACTCAGTGTGACGGATAATATTCGACATCATCGCCACCGACTCCAACGGATACGTCCCGAACGCGGACTCGCCCGAGAGCATGACCGCGTCCGTATGATCCACCACAGCATTGGCGACATCCGAAACTTCTGCGCGGGTCGGGCGGGGATTGCGAATCATAGAATCGAGCATCTGCGTTGCGACAATCACCGGCTTTCCGGCAATCACGCATTTTTCAATCATCTGTTTTTGCAAAATCGGAACTTGCTCGGCGGGAATTTCAATACCCAAATCTCCACGGGCAACCATAATCCCATCCGCCGACGCGATGATCTGGTCAATGTTTTTGACACCATCCTGATTTTCAATTTTCGCGATGATTTTCGGTTCCAGTCCATCCGCAACCGGCTTCAACAAACGCCGCAACTGTAAAACATCCTTTTGATGACGAACAAACGAGAGCGCAATGTATTCCGTTTTCTGCTGGAGTCCAAATCGAATATCCTCCCGATCTTTTTCCGTAAGAACCGGTACGTCCAGCGAAACCCCGGGAATATTCATGCCTTTATGCGAAAACACAATCCCAGGATTGGCCACAACGCAGGTAATCAACCCCCGCGAGACTCGACGGACACGAAGATCAATAAGACCGTCGTCAATAAGAATGACGTCGCCACGGCTAACACTCCGAGCAAGCGGCTCAAATTGGATGGGGATGAGTTTTCGGCCGCGCGGCTTGATCTGATCCAGCCGACGCTCCGGCACGAGCACAACCTCCTCGTGTTTTTTCAGCTCAATCCCCTTTGCATACACATTACCCACGCGGATCTTCGGCCCTTGCAGATCCTGCATGATCGCAATGGGATGGTCGCACGCGCGAGCGGCTTCTCGAATCTGTTGGATAAGATAGGTGTGATGCTGATAATTCCCGTGGGAAAAATTCAGTCGCGCGACATTCATTCCTGCGCGCATCATTCGGATCAACATTTCCTTGGATTCCGACGCCGGACCAATGGTACAGACGATCTTGGTTTTCTGGATCATGAGAGATGAATGTTAAGCGACCAATCATAAATGACCGGAATCCGAAAAAACTCTCCATTGTAAGCTTTTACGAATCCGAGCATCGTGACACAAAGCAAAAACAGAAAATGAATCGCCCCCAAGAAGGGAATCCAAAAGAAAAATGACGAAACGAGCCAGACCACAAAAACCACAAAAGCCTGCCGGCCGTGAAACTGGGCGAAGGCGCTCGTGCGATAAAGCAACAAAGGGATGAGACAAAGAATCCCGATATATCCAATCGCCGCAAGAACTCGATGCGCCTCTACATCCGGATCGCGGCGAGCATGTGCGTGAGAGGCGTTTGTGGTGTTTGATGTCATGCATCGTGCGGTGAAGAATGAGATGCGGGCGGAAAAATCATCCGAAGTCCCACGGCGGCCAAATACCCGGAAAGGACACCAATCACGCCGGCGAGTAGGGGATGCGTAATGAGCTTAAACCAGAGGTAAAACGATGTTGGGTCAAGGACAATTTGCGTGATGGCGGAAACCAAACCCAGAAAAACGCCCACGCATCCGCAGGCATAGGCCACATCCTCCGGCGCGCGCTTGCGACGATCCGTCAATAGATATGCCATCACCCCGAATGCCACAACATCTGCAGCCCACACCAAATCCGTCCGATGGCCGTCCATGTACAAGTAAATTTCAAACAACGTCGCAAGGAGAAGCGGAATGGCAATCGTGCGGAGATCTGGGGTGAAATCCTTAGGCTCCATAGAAACATATTATACCACACTCTCCATGCCGCGAAAACCTCCCCACAATTCAGACGATCAGACGAGCGCCGACTGGAGATGGTCGGATTTCGGATAAAAGGTAACGGCAGAACCAAAACGTCGCGCTCGATTGAGATGCTGAACAATACGGGTTTGACTGTTCATTAAATCTGATACATTGCTCAATAACGCGGAACCGCTGTACAACTTCCCATGAATGCTATAGCGATACTTCAAGGTAATGATTTCCTGCAAAAGCGTTTCAATACCATCCCATGACCGCAATAATGTTTGAAGCCGCGCAGACGGAATGGTCGCGACCCGCTCACCATATGCGTAACATTCAATGACCCCTGTTTCCGCGCTTTGTTTCAAACAATCAATAACAACATCGCTGGCGCGCCATGCTCGATCCATCAATCCCTGAAGATCAACAACAAAATAGTTTTCAATGATTTTTCTGGGTTTTTTCGGAAGCGTTCGTTCCGGTACATGAACACGAATAATCATCCGGCCAGTTCGAGCAGTAGCATTCCATTCGATCATTCTTGGATCGTCACCAGGACTGTAATCTCGAAGTTCGTCATCATGCTCATCCTGCATGGGGTCCGGACGACCCCGCGACGATAAACGCTTTGAAAGAGCGTGACGCTCTCTCGCATTTTGCCGAAAGACCTCCGTGACTTGCGCTTGTTTTGCGGCAAGAGGCTCAAGATCGACATCGTGAGACGGATCTCCTCGGGTTTTCAAAAATGCCCCAACTTCCTTCACTCCATCCGACATATCCTGTTCAATGCGCGCAGATATTTCTTTCGGATCTCGCCCTCTTGGGTCTTCACATATTTTTTGAAAAAAATCCACAAGATGCTGTCTCGCTGAATCTTCATCTGATTCGGAGAGATCGTGAAGAAGATTCCGCACGGCTTCATCAACGCCCTTCCCCTCGGAAACAGAGATGATCCCACGACGCATCCGATAACTGCGCGCAGCATCAAGGAGAACCACCAGCGCCTGTTCACCGAGCGTCAGCGCGGCGGCCGTCCGAATTCCAATTTTCTGCGTCAACGCGGAAAACTCGGATTCGATTTTCCCGCTTTGCAATGGGAGATTGGCGAGATCAATATCAAGAAGTTCCGAGATGTCATCATGCGCCCCTTCTCTGCGCTTACGGATCGCCACTGCCTGTTGGTGAGGAGGAATCACGTCATTCATCAATTTATGCAGAAGATAACCAATGCCCACAAGAAGAACCATGCCTCCGGTAACGGCTCCGAGAGCAAAAGGAAGTCCTCTGGTATCTCCGATTCTTAGGTCTGCCGTCCTTGGATTCGTCACAGCCTTTCCCAACGACTCCGCCACGGATTCGGAAAACATCTCCCTTGCCGTCCGAAGAACCTCATCGAGCTGTACTTTAATCTGGATTCCCATGCTGGAGCGTTCAGACTTCTCATACTCCGGCTTCAAGAGAATACTCTCGAGCGTTGATCGAAATTCTTGAAGGGCGGTGTGAAGAGCGGCAGGATCATCAACTGCGGCGTGCATCCCTCGGACGAGTGACCACAACTGCTGCGCATCCTCGGGGAGAAAATCAACTCCCTGATAGGCGTCTTTTGTGTAGGCGGTGGTTTCGAGTGCTGTTTTTCCGCCTTCGCGCTCCTCGTAGACGACTCTTGCGTGCGCACCGCCATAACCAAGACGATCATCCTGTTCGAGATAGCCCCTCGCCACTCCAACGGAATACCCCGCGCGATATAACACTTGCGCGACGTGATCCGACAACACATCGCAATCTCCCACTTTCACCTCGCTCACGGCGGTTTCCCATGGAATCGGCATCGCGCTCATCATGTTCTGCAATGTGTCGCTCGTGATATAGGTAAACTCGGAAAGATAATCTTGAAGGAAACGCTTCGGCGAATCTTTGCACTCCCGCAACTCCTGTTCCAAGGTGAGCGCGTCTTGACTCATCTCCCATTCCGGTTTACGCCCTCTTACAGGGATCATTGAAAAATCAATATGTGAATCACCCGGCCTTTCAAAGACGGAATAGGCGATCGTCGTTGAGTCCGTTTCAGATCCTGCTGTGAGAAGATTCCCTTGCTGTTCAAATGCCATGCTTGGAGAGAGTTCAATGCCGCTCTTTGGGACGGTATAGGTGTTGGATGTCCCGAGCGGAACAGGGAGAATCATCTGTTCACCTCCACGGAATGCACGAGGCGCCTTCCAATGAACCGTTGCGGCAACCTCTCCGTCAAATCGTGAAGTGCTAGGTGGAAGTGGATCAACCCAGACGCGCTCACCGTCGGGTGAAAACCCATAGATATTACTGACCCAAAAATCTGGCGTACTTCCATGAACATGGTCAATGGTTGCAAAAACTCCCGCGTCACGATTTTCCGACTTTTCGTAAGGATTGCTCTGCATGTCCGGTGCTCCCGGCGCACCATTGCGGGAACGCGCGGCATTGAGTTTAAGCATTTCTTCCGGGCGTGGAAGATGTTCACCAAACTGTGAACCCGTCGGTGAAGGAAATGCAACGAGGGTTCCGGTAAAAAGCGCGATTGCGGCGGCGGCGCGGCGAAAGGCACGCTGAAACGACGAGTCTTTCACGGGCGGCTCTTGGCGGAACGCGGCAAGCGTGGGTTCAATGTCGGTTCTGTAGAGCGCGTCAATTTCCTTTGCGTGCTCTGCGGTGAGAGCGACCTGCTGCGAAGGATCTGCTCTTTCAATCTTCTCAAACTCGCGGAGGATGTACTGAAGGGGAAAATAAAGCTGATCAAAAAGCGCGCGAGCTTGCGCGATGTCGCGTTGGAGCGGATCTCGACGCGAAGTTTCCTGTGATTTTTCGGCAAAAATATCTCGGGTGACGGAAACCGCATCACGTGCGCGGCGAAGCGCTTCAACGATATCGCGAGGGCTGGCTTCAGAAAGAAATGCGAGCCCAGCCACCGCATCCAACGCATCCTCCAGCTGTTCACTGCGAATCCCTTCATCTTCCGACTGCTGCGCAGAACGTTCAGGTGTATATCCGCGTTCCATAAAGCATCTAAAGAATAGGCCTTTAGTATATCGCGAAATGGGGATTTTGTAGAGGCCATCTCAAAAACCAAAAACGGCTCCCGAAGGAGCCGCCTTGTTGATCCAGCTCAATTTACATCATGCCGTCCATGCCAGGAGGAGGTCCCGCCGGCATTTCCTTCTTTTCCGGAAGATCCGTCACCACAGCCTCGGTTGTGAGCATGAGTCCTGCGATGGATGCCGCATTCTGGAGCGCAGATTTTGTCACATTCGTGGGATCCACAACGCCATCCGCAACCAAATCCGCATACTTGTCGGAAAGCGCGTTGTACCCGAAGTTCTGTTCCATCTTTTTCACTTCTTCAACAACCACCGCGCCCTCTTTTCCGGCGTTAAAGGCAATCTGACGAATCGGCTCTTCCAACGCGCGACGGAGAATGTTCAATCCAATCTTTTCATCGCCGTCGGTTTTCACTCCGTCTAACGCTCGAATACTGCGAAGCAACGCAACACCGCCTCCAACAACGATCCCGCCTTCAACCGCGGCTCTTGTCGCGGAAAGCGCATCTTCCACGCGATGCTTTTTTTCCTGCATCTCGGTTTCCGTCGCCGCCCCAACTTTTAGAACTGCAACACCGCCGGAGAGTTTAGCAATCCGCTCCTGAAGTTTCTCTTTATCAAATTCTGAATCCGTGTCCTCAAAAACCTTCTTGAGTTGCGCAATGCGATCGGAAATCGCCTTCTGTTCACCCGCGCCCTCGACAATCGTTGTATTCTCTTTTGTCGCAATCACCTTCCGTGCGCGGCCTAATTGATTCACTTCAACATTCTCCAACTTCAATCCCACTTCTTCAGTCACCAATGTCGCTCCGGTCACCGCAGCAATATCGCCAAGCATGTCTTTTCGGCGGTCTCCAAAACCCGGAGCCTTCACCGCGAGGGTGTTAAACGTTCCGCGAATCTTATTGACAATCAAGGTTGCCAGCGCTTCCCCCTCAACATCTTCGGCAATGATGACTAACTCCTTTTTACCAGACTGCGCAATCCGCTCCAACACCGGAACAATATCATTGAGAGCGGAAATTTTTCGATCCGTCACGAGAATAACGGGATCATCCCACACGGCTTCCATCCGATCCGCATTCGTAATCATGTACGGGGAAACGTAGCCTTTATCAAACTGCATCCCCTCGACCACTTTTTGTTCAATCCCAAAACTCTGCGATTCTTCAACCGTAATGACGCCATCTTTTCCAACCTTCGACATCGCCTCGGCAATGACCTTCCCGATTTCCGCGTCATTCGCTGAAATCGAAGCAACTTTTGCAACATCATCGCCCGCAACCGCCTTGCTCATACTATCCAGATGTTTCACAATCGCATCAACGCCCTTTTCAATTCCGCGTTTCAACTCCGTGGGGTTAGCGCCAGAGGTTACGTTCTTCAATCCTTCATTGATAATGCTCTGCGCGAGAATCGTTGCGGTCGTTGTTCCGTCGCCCGCAACATCGTTGTTTTTGGACGCGACTTCTTTGACGAGCTCGGCTCCGATATTCTCAAATTTATCTTCGAGCTCAATCTCTTTAGCGACGGTCACACCGTCTTTCGTAATCGTCGGCGCGCCATAGCCTTTATCCAGCACGACATCGCGACCCTTCGGACCCAACGTCACCTTCACCGCGTTGGCGAGTTTATTGACGCCGGACTTCAGTTTCTCGCGAGCCTCCTCGCTATAAAGAATCTGCTTTGCCATAATTGTTCAAATTCATCAATAATGAAATACCTGTTAGGAAATAACCCCGACGATTTTGTCGGCTTCGACCACTAAAATTTCCTCATCCTCAACCTTAAATTCATCCGCTCCATATTTTTCGAACAGAATTTTGTCTCCGACCTTCACATCAATCGGCGCGCGCGTTCCATTGTCGAGCAAGCGCCCCGGACCCACGGCGATCACTTCTCCCTTTTCCGGCTTCTCTTTATCCACGGTCTCCGGAAGGACGATTCCTCCTTTAGTCATCTCATCTTCTTTGAGAGGTTTGACGACGACACGGTCGCCGAGCGGCGTAATCTTCATAACCGAATATCCTTTAAAAATAAAATTCGATAGTTGAAAGGATTTAGCAGTCTCTATTGAAGAGTGCTAATCCATGGCTATCTTACCACGCAAAAAAAATAAGTCAAGACCTTCCGCTTATGCAGACCTTAGCGCAAATTCGAGCGGGCAACGACACCCATCGCCAGAAAAAACATGAAGACGCCGCTGTGAAGGCTCCACCAAAAATGATCGGTTTGACTGGTCAAAAAAACAAACAGCAAAATCCCCAAGCCCGTCATACTCCAAACCCCGCGCACCATACCCGCGAGGATTCCCGCGCGCGAGGATCCGACCAACGGCCGACGCAAGGACGTGATGCTCGTGGTGATCCATTCTCCCCATAACAGCAACCAGCCCACAAAACCGAAGATGCCAAACTCGATCCAAACGAGAAAAAAAACATTGTGAACGGGTTGCACCTCCCATGCGCGGCGATCCGAATCAACGTAGTTAACAACGGCTTGACCGGCATTGCCAAGACCCACGCCATCCACTGGACGCTTTGTGAGAATCGCCCAGCCCTCTTTCCACTGCATTTGACGATCAACCCACGAGCGGCGCTCCAACCGTGCATCGGCCTGCATCCGCGTAAAAAAGGGTTGGGGGATCAGGAAAAAAAGAATCCCAAAAATGACCACAAGCACCCACCCTACCCGTAACAACCGTTGTACCATCCACGCCTCGAACACCTGAACCGTTGTTCGTAATGTTGCGGTCAACAACGCAAGACGCACGCGTTGAGATCGTTGTTTTGCCAAAAGCCAAAACAACATCCCCGCAAACGCGATGCCAAACGCCAGGAGACTCGAGCGTGAAAACGTCAACAGCCACGCCCATGCGATCGTGATCACGCTCCCCCATAAAAACCACAACCGCATCCCATGACCCCGCCGCGACCGAAATCCCTCCTCAAGCATCAGGCCGCATGCCAAGAGCAATCCCAATCCAAACCACGCGGCCGCGATATTCGGATGATCCATCATCGCGTAAATCCGCAACCACCGTTCCCCTGCGCTTTCCACCACGGCGGTTCCGGCAACACCGACCGGATGAGCGGCCATGCCCAGCCATTTACTTGCCCAGGTTGCCTGATGCCAAAATTGAAGAAGACCAACCGCGGCTTGGAGCAAGGCGGACATCACCACCAGAATACTTATTCGGACAAGATTCAACGGTCCCGAGACGACCATCGCAAAAAGTCCAATCCCCTCAACCCATGTGACCCATCGCACGAGCGCAAGATCTCCATGAAGCGCCCACGGACTCAACAGCAGAGCCAACCCTGCCAACATCCCCAACGCCCGCATGGCTCGACGAAAAACCGGAAACCAAAACATCCCGCGCGGCTGAGTTCGCTCATACCCGATCCATGCGACGAGTGCAAGAAACCACAACAGATCTGTGGCGTAGAGGCTCATGGTTCCAAACTCCCAGGCCTCACCTTGAAGCTGCCCCGTCACGATCATCCATCGCGCCTGCCACGGCAACGCAAAAACCAAAACGCCGAGAGAAATTTGCGCGGCCATCTTCCAGCGATGTCGCGTCATCTCGGAACTCATTGGCGCAGGGCGGACCATGCCGCGTTAATCTCTGTGCGCCGATCATTCTCATGAAACTTTAACATCTGATCCGAAAGCAGAACGGCGGTGGGTCGCAAGCTCGCCGCCCGTAACCGATCGGGCAATATCCGCATTTGCCATTGTTTGAGAACTCGCTCGACCGTTGTTCCCACCGCTCGATGCATCATTTCAAACAATCGCTGAAGGATCCAAAAGACGCTCGATGGCCACACCGTTCTCCAATGCGACGGCAACACCGGCGTCCAATTAGGAAAAACATTTGTCGCCCAACGATTGGCTTCCAAAAAACGCCGATACCAGCGGTCAGCATCGAAAACCGGCCGAAGATGCGTAATCCAATATTCCAAATACCGATCTTCCTCGCCCGTTTTTGTCCGCTCAAGATTCAATGCATCCGTGGTCACAAAGTAAACAAAACACAGTGCATCCGGACGGTGGGCGTCATGGAGATGTCCTTCTTGCGGCCGCTGACGGAACAGTTTCGCCATGATGACAAGCCAAAACCGCACCGTCCAAATGTGGCCGCGCTCAACGACAATAAAAAAATCAATATCAGAGTGTTCCCGTGTCGTTTGGAACGCAAGAGAATTTCCGATCGCCACCATCCGGACAAACGGAAACAAGCGCATCCAGCGCACAAACCGCAGAGCCTTCTTATACTTTTGATCGGTCCAAAACAGCCGCTCCTGCCTGCGCGCAACAAGATCCTCGGGTGCGTCTTTCCGCATGATCCAGCCCTGTTCCACCCGCAAGCGTTCCTGAAGCTCCGTATCGGTCGCGAGAGCATGATGGACATCCCACAAGGAAACCCCCCGATCCATCCGTAATGTCCGCCAGAGTTCTGTGGTCGTCAGAGGATGTTCAAAGAGGTGAAAAAAAGCGACGGCATCATCAATGGCTTGGGCAATACGCATGCCGCTATTATAGAACATTTTTCCTGCCCCGGCTATGCAGTGAACATCTTTTTCAAAAATTGACCGGTGTAACTTCGAGCAACCCGCGCGACCTGTCGCGGCGTGCCTGTTGCCACCACTTCCCCACCCTGCTCCCCGCCTTCCGGACCCAGATCAATGATCTCATCGGCACATTTGATGACATCCAGATTATGCTCAATAACCAACACGCTATTCCCCTTATCCACGAGCTGGCCGAGCACATTCAGGAGACGTTTGACATCGTCAAAATGCAACCCCGTGGTGGGTTCATCTAAAATGTAGAGTGTTCGGCCGGTCGCGCGGCGCGAAAGCTCGGTAGCCAACTTCACGCGCTGAGCTTCTCCGCCAGAGAGGGTTGTCGCGTTCTGCCCCAAACATACATATCCCAAGCCCACATCCACAATCGTCTGGAGCTTATCTTTAATCGCTGGGAGGTTCGCAAAAAATGCGAGCGCATCTTCCGCTGTCATCGCAAGCACATCGGCAATCGTTTTTCCCCGATAGTGGATTTCCAGTGCCTGTTGATTATACCGCTTCCCGTGACATTCCTCGCACTCCACATACACATCCGGCAAAAACTGCATTTCGATTTTAATGACCCCATCCCCCTGACAAGCCTCGCAACGTCCGCCTTTGACGTTAAAGCTAAACCGTCCGGCTTTATATCCTCGCATCTTTGCTTCCGGAACCTGTGTGAAGAGATCGCGAATGACGGTGAACACGCCGGTATAAGTGGCAGAATTTGATCGCGGCGTCCGACCAATCGGCGACTGGTCAATATGAATCACCTTATCCAAATGCTCAAGTCCAAGAATCTCATCGTGTTCTGCCGGCAAATCTTTTGCGTTGTAGAAATACTGCGCGAGCGCCTTTGCTAAAATCTCGGTCATGAGCGTAGACTTCCCGGAGCCCGAAACGCCGGTCATGCACACAAATTTTCCGAGCGGGATCGTGACCGTGACGTTCTTGAGGTTAAACGCGCGCGCGCCTTTAATGACCAGCGACTTCCCATTTCCATCCCGCGTCTTTTTTGGAACCTCAATCCGCAACTTGCCAGAAAGGTATCGGCCGGTAATGGATTGCTTGGCTTTAATGATCTGTGCCGGTGTTCCTGCGGCCACAACTTCCCCGCCGTGTTCTCCCGCGCCCGGACCAATGTCAATCACGTAATCCGCCTGCCGAATCGTCTCTTCGTCATGCTCAACAACAAGAACCGTATTTCCTAAATCCCGCAAGCGCTTGAGCGTCTGGATGAGACGATCATTATCCCGCTGATGCAATCCAATGGAAGGCTCATCTAAAATGTAAATCACCCCAACAAGAGACGACCCGATCTGCGTCGCCAAACGGATGCGCTGGGCTTCGCCGCCGGAAAGACTGGAAGCCGTACGATCCAGCGTGAGGTAAGACAAGCCAACATCATTCAAAAACACCAGCCGCGACCGGATTTCTTTCAGCACTTGCCTTGCGATCGTCATCTGACGAACCGTGAGCACTGATTCCGATCCGTTGGATTTTCCCTTTCCGCGCTCGCGAGCCAGCTGGATAAAAAACGAACCCGCCTGCTCAATGGTCATCGCCACAACCTTATCAATGGAATAATCCGCCACGGTCACGGCCAGTGCTTCGGGTTTCAGCCGACGACCCTGACACGTTGGGCAGAGATGCACCCGCATATACCGTTCGATCTCGGCGCGCATGTAATCAGATTCGGTTTCTCGATACCGCCGCTCGAGGTTAGGGATCACCCCTTCAAAGGAGGTGTAAAACGCCTTCACTTTTCCACGACCATCTGAATTATTCACGTCATAGCTTTGCGTTCCCGTGCCATACAGCGTAATCTCCAACGATTTCTTGGATAATTCCGAAACCGGAACCGTGAGGGAAAATCCATGCTGGGCGGCAACTGCTTCTAAAATACGATACTGCCACGTTTGATTCGACGACGTCCGAGACCATGGCCGAATCGCTCCCTCGGCAATGGATAATTTTTTATTCGGAATCACCAAGTTGGGATCCACTTCTAAACGCGTCCCCAACCCCGAACAATCCGCGCACGCGCCATGCGGGGAATTAAACGAAAAATTCCGCGGCTCGATTTCGGAAAGATTAACGTCGCATTTCGGGCAATAGAGATGTTGACTGAACAACAGATCTCGCCCATCGTCAGCGAGCTCCACGGTCACCACCCCATTCCCCAATTCCAACGCGGTTTCCAGGGACTCCGAGAGACGCTGTTTATCTTTTACCAACTCCGCACTCACTACCAACCGATCCACAACAACATCAATCGTATGCTTCCTCTGCTTATCCAGTGAAAGATCCAGCGCCTCTTCAATGGAAAGAAGCTGCCCGTCTACGCGGACGCGGACATATCCCATTTTCTGCACTTCGACAAAAACGCCCTTATGCTCCCCCTTCTTGTCTTTAATCACCGGCGAGAGGAGGACAAGCTTTGTATCCTTTGGCAGGCTTAAAATGCGTTCGACAATTTGATCGAGGGTTTGTTTTTCCACTGCCGATCCGCACGTCGGGCAATGAGGAATCCCCACGCGCGCATACAGTAAGCGGAGATAGTCATAAATCTCCGTCACGGTTCCAACCGTTGAGCGAGGATTATGCGACGCGGTTTTTTGGTCAATGGAGATCGCGGGCGAAAGCCCGTCAATTTGATCCACGTCCGGCTTGTCCATGAGGCCGAGAAACTGCCGTGCATAGGCGGAGAGACTTTCCACATACCGGCGCTGACCTTCGGCATAGATCGTATCAAACGCGAGAGAAGATTTTCCGGAACCCGAAAGACCCGTCATCACCACGAGCTTGTCGCGCGGGATGTCGAGGTTGATATTTTTCAAATTATGAACCCGGGCACCTCGAATGGCGATCACGGCCTGCCGCATAGTTTTATAAAGGTTGCTTCAAAACAAAGTGTGCGTCAGTATATCGCGGAATATCCATCCGGTCAAGTAGGAGATTTAGTCTCTCAGGGAGGGGTTTACTTTTCAATGCAAAAATGCTGTAACAAAAAAGCGGATCCCAATAGTGGAATCCCTAAGATCATCGCCCGCCGCGGGAGACACTGCGATTGCGGACGCGATCCATCCAGGAAACGAGCTCCCGCCGTCCGTTCCGCTGGAACTGAAGTTGTTTCGGCCACGGCTCGTCCGTGCCCATGATCCGCGTCGCAAGCGACAACCGGAGCGGCGTCCCGACGACGTTCACGAAGTGCCCGGCTCCGCTATGGAGATTCCGAAGCAGGATGATCGTCTGGGGCTCTCCCAAGACGATGAGCGTTCGCGTCCCGTCAGAATGCCCACGAGTCCCGAATGGACCGACGATCTCGCCGGTGGGCCGCCGAACCACGGCGCGGGGATCGTAAGCGGTCGGAGTCGGAAAGGAGAACTCGAGAAGCCGCACCACAGGACTCGGCCAGCTCGGGGGAATTTGGGACACTCCCTTTTCTTGTGGAATGTCGGCCTCCAGACGCGGCGTCCGCATACCCTTCCGTACCATCTGACCGTCGTGAACGATGGCCCCCAGGCCCTCGAGCCGCAGACGCAATGCGGGAAGCTCGCTCTCGTTTCCCTCATACACCGCCAGGAACCGAGCCTCGAACTCCTTGGCGGTTCTCCCTGTTTGCAATCCGGTCACGTGTCTTCTCCTCCCTATGACAACCCCTCCAATGCACCCGAACAATAGAATAACGCCCCGCGGATGTCAACAAGCCAGTCATTTTTCTATAACTCCACCGTAATCAAATCTGCCGCAAGAACCACATTCCCATCGTACCCCTCGCGA
>CAYHVQ010000001.1:0-63496 GCA_964360435.1 uncultured Gammaproteobacteria bacterium | reverse complement strand
TATTTTTTGCGCGGATAATAAAGGTGCGAAAGGATCACCGCCCGCGGCTGAATTTTTCCGGCCAACTTCATAACCGAAGGAAGTGAGAGATGACCGGGTGTATCTTTCACCGGATACGAACAATCTGCAATCAGAACATCGCACCCGCGTGCAAAATCCACAATCCCCTCCCAGTACCCCATGTCTCCGGTATACACGAGCGACTTCCCATCTTCCTCAATCTTGATCGCCTGGCACGAGCCATAGTGAACGCCTTCGGGGTAGACCAGTGTTGTGATCGCCAAACCTTGAAAATCCGCGCGACCGCTGATTTCAAAAACTTTAATTTCGTATGTATCCGGTCGAGGTGCGCAATTCCACACAACATTGATCTGCTCCCAAAATGTTTTAAATCCGGGCGGGCCAGCCAAAAACAGCGGCTTTGTCCGATTATACTGCGGCGTAAAATTCAACGATTGACAAAGCGCCGGGATCGTCAGCGTATGATCCGGATGAAAGTGACTGACAATCATCATATCAATCTCCTTATAACTCACTTGGGTGTTGGCGAGACGATCTAATGTCCCCGATCCTCCATCCATGAGAATATTTTTATTTTTGGTTTGGACGAGATACCCTGCGGTTCCCGCATCCTTGCGCGGAACGCACGTCCCCGATCCCAAGATCGTAAACTTCATACGGAGGTCATCTGAAAAATAGCTTTGTGGCGGTTGAGATGGCATGCGAGCCGAAAACCCCGAAGCGTGAGGAGGAATATTCCCCATATTCCGACGAGCGATGAGGGTGTTTGCAGGCCGCAGGACGCCCAACCGGGCAGAAGAGTATTTTTGAGATGGCCTCATGACAAGCGTAGCGCATTTTTTGTGTTTTGACAATAAAAAAGAGAGTCTCGTGTTGGAGAGACCCTTCTGTCAAACCCCTACCCATGGGGCAGTGATCATGCAGTGCTCAATGTTCGGTCGCGCCGATCGGCGGTCGCGAGTGATGGCTATTTCGCGTCTCGGAAGACGCATCCGAAGGATCTTCATCAGCTCATTTCGGTCAATGCGCGTGGCGTACGACCGGAGCTGATTAGAGCCTTGTGAGAACCACTGACCAGGCTCCCGCCAGTTCAGCTCGCGCGCGACAGCGTCAAGCGCAAGCGTTGCCTGGGGACGCGCGGCAATGACAGCGCCGTCCTCGACCTCGACCACCACGAGATCAAAGCGTTCCCACTCCACCGGAGCCAAACCCGCCGCACGCTCCGGATGGATGACATAGGCGGGCCAATTTGCCCGTGTAGACAAAAATTCGGCAGCTGCCGGGATCTCCGTGCGGACGATCGCACAAAGAACCAACCGACACGGACTTGACGCGTCCGTGACATCTGCATGACCAGGCAGATGATGAACGTGATGTTCGCCCGCATCCAGACAAACTCGGAAGACACGGATGCCTAGAGTGTCCATCGGATGATACTGCGGACGATCGCGGGGCAGCAAGCGCTGATTCCCCCGCGCGACAAACCAGTCTCGGATCTGGCGAACGTGCGCGCCCCGACGCGCGTTCACCTGCTCGCAGACGCGTGTCCAAAACTTGATCTCTCGGATTGCCGTGTCCGGACGATGTCCGACCGCAAGCAACCGAGTGAAAAAGTAGTGGAGGTTCCCCGGCGTCTGGTAGATCGGTAGCTGACGCCGGAAGGCCTGAAGCGCAGCAAGCGCTTCTGCCGCATCTTGACTTCGGGCAGGTTGGCTCAAGGAACGGAACCAAGCGTCAATGAGGAGGATCGCTTTCGCAAGAAACCCATCCTCATCCAGCTCGAATCCCGCCTCTTCTGCCGCCGATTCCACGATGTCCCACCAGTACCACGCCTCCTCGAACACGTCGAAGAGGTTGTGCTCGCGCTGTTCCCAGCGCTGTTCAACATCTCCCCTCAGAACACCTTCTGCGTCCCGAATCATCCAGAGGAGCTCATGGTCGGTCGGGAAGTTCCCAATGCCGACCCGCTCTGCAGTTCGCCGAAGGACGTCACGCTCGGGAACCCACGGCGCCGCGCCGGTGTTGATTTCGAACGTCTTCGTCTCTCCGGCCGATCCCTGGCCTGGCCACATTCGCTGAATCCCAACCTCATGATCCCCTCTCAATCCCGCCCGCTTCCGGGCGATATAGGCGGCCACAACTTCAGCGAAGGACGGCCACGGCGGCAGGTGGATCGAGTGGATGAGATCCATTTCGTCACCTCCCTGTGGCTACATTCGTATTGGGATCCTGCCCCGCTCGCAGGATCTGTCGCCGATCACCGCTGATGTCAAACTGGCGAGTGACCGGTTTGTTTTATTATGAAGAACAAAACCCACCCTGCAAGTTCAGGGTAGATCACTTTACAATGGACTTCAATATTTGTCAAGCGCGCTAAGGTAGGAGATTTAGTCTCTCAGGGAGGGGTTTCCTTTTCAATGTGAAGATGTTGTAATAAACCTAAACGTGTGCATGGCCTTCATCAGGATAGCCCTTACTCGCGAGAGATCACTCGAACATTCGGGCTCCCGCCGGAACGAGGGATCACTAAAATCTCATCCACGCCATCGCCATCCACATCCCCACTGGCGACATTCACCCCACCCATAAATCCCGGCGCAAAGCCATAAAAGTCATCTTCCTGTTTTCCCGTGTGACTAAAGACGCGGACATGCGGAGCGCTACCCTCTCCCATGCCGACCACAATCTCATCATTGCCGTCGCCATCAAGATCTGCGCCAGCGACCGAAGCGCCGTTCTTGAACGCCGAGGAGAAAGCAAAAAATCCAGGATGCGCGAGTTTGATTTGTGATCCCTCCAAACGAAACCTCCGGACATGCGTCGTTCCGCGATCCGGAACAGTGAGAATCTCGTCCACGCCGTCGCCGTCTACATCCGCAACTGCAACACGAACTCCACCGCGAGAACCCGCGTCATAGGCAAGGAAACTCGCGATCTTCGTTCCGTCTTTCTTGTGAATCGTCACAAGCGGACTCCCGCCACGGCCAGCCGAAACGACAATTTCATCTTTCTTGTCCCCATTCACATCTCCCACGGCCACGAACGCACCACCGGAGAACTTCCCATCCAGCGCAAAAAATCCCGGCGTCAGCAGGCGACCACTAGCATTAAACACCTGTACATGTGGGCGACCGGACGGACCGGCGACCGTAACAATCTCCCGTAGACCATCTCCCTCAAGATCTCCCACCGCCAACCGAATCCCAGAACGCAATCGCGGACTGTACGCGAAAAATGATCGGAGGACTGCGCCAGATCGGCTGAAGGTTCGAATATGCGGGCCGAACCGCACGCCGGTTCCGGTCACGATCTCCTCGGCCTTATCTCCTTCCAAATTTCCTGCCGCCACAAAAAACTCTCCGCGCAAACGAGCGTCGTAGGCCATAAACGATTGCGCGGCCGGTTCAATACCCGTTGGAATTGTCGAGTCCGCGGTATAATGCGACTCCGGAACCTTCCCGCCGTCCGTAATCTGAAACGCGTTTTCCAAGACATTATATTGCGTGTCGGGATTGATGACCGTGACATCATACGTTCCTGGCGGCATGAGTCCGAACGGCATGCGAACGGCCATGGACGTGCTGCTACCTAAAAACGTCTCCACGGTGAATGGCCCAAACTTTGCGGCAACCGGATGGCGAAACCCCGTGCCCACGACCTCAATCATTTTCGTGTCCGTGGACTTTCCAGCTTTTTCAAACTTCGTGTGCGAAAGGCGCGTCACGGTCGGCGGATCGTCCGGAAGGACAATGTCTCCGGAAACATCCACGCGCCGAATGAGATCATTCGACCCGTCCGCCACATAAAGACGATCTTCGGCTGGATCCAGCGCCATTCCCGTCGGACTATTCCATCGCGTTGTCGTTTGATTGCCGTCCACAAATCCGGCGATGCCGTCGCCAGCAACCGTGGAAACCAAACCACTGGAAAGCTGAATGACGCGGATCCGCTGGCCACCGACCTCCGAAACGTACAAAAATCCCGCAGGGTCGTATTCCAAAAATTCCGGAACGGAAAAATACGCGCCAGTGCCGACCGCGTCCCGAAATCCCGCACTTCCCGTTCCGGCGACCGTCGTCACCTCGCCCGTACTCAATCGAATCTTGCGAATCGCGTGATTATCCCGATCCGCAACGAAAAGATTTTGTTCGGACGCGTCGAGCGCGAGCCCGAACGGACTCTTAAACGACGCCGCGCTTCCCGTGCCATTCGTAAATCCCGCTGTACCCGAACCGGCAACGAGCGTTGTTTCGCCGTTGGAAATCTGCACGCGCCGGATGCGGTTATTGCCGGTGTCCGCGACATAGAGAAAACGATCGTCCGAGGTGATTGCAAGCCCGGTCGGCCGCTGGAAATACGCGCAACCCACAACACCCGTCTGCTCGGTTTCACACCGCGCTCCTTCTTGATAGCCATTCGTTCCGGTCACGCCGAAATTCGTCAATCCGGCGCCGGAGACGAGCGATGTTGTTTGAGACGCAAGATCCACTTTGCGAATCCGATGATTGTTGCGATCCACCACATACAGCGCATCGCCTGTGCTGTTGAGCGCAATGCCCATGACATTGCTGAACCGCGCCGCAGTGCGTGTTCCCTCCACGTAATGATCAATATCTGATCCGACAAGCGAGGACACCGCGGCAGTCGCGCGGTCAATCTGCCGAAGTTTATTGTTTTCCGAAAGATAGAGCGTCGTTCGATCGCGGTTGAACGCCACATCCCACGGACGGCCAACCCACGCCTCGGCGCCGCTCCCGTTTTTGTTCCCGAATCGCGCGGTGCCGGCAACCCATTCTCCGATACCGGTGTCGCTGAACGGAATACGGTAAATCTGACTCGAGCCGCCGTTTAAAATGTAGTAATTGTTGTTGTAAAGTTCGATCCCGCGCGCGGTGTTGATCGTGATCATTTGCGGATCGTTGCGGATGAGCGAAACCTGACCGGTTACGATATTGACGCGGCTCAACTGATCGAAAAACCCGTCGCCATCTACAACGTAGAGCGTCGAACCGTCGAGTTTGAGTCCGCCGATCACGGTGAAACTTGCCCCCGATCCGGTTCCTTCGCGATAGGCGTTCGTTCCGGAACCCGCGAGAAGCTCTATGGCGCCGTTCGAGACCGTCACTTTTGCAACGCGGTAATTCCCCGTGTCCGCAACATACAACACGGAGCCATCGGCGGAAGGTTCGAGTTTGGTGGGACTACTCAAGGACGTGGAGACGATCGTGCGGACACTCCCGCCGGTTTTTGCCACGGACTTGATGGCGTGATTTCCCGTGTCGGCAATGTAAAGCGTATCGCCGGAAATTCGCAATCCCCGCGGGTTGCTTAGTCCGCTGCTGACGAGCGTGGATACTTGGCCTCCGGAAATTTTTTTGATTTTGTGGTTGCCGGTGTCGGCAATGTACAAATCGCCGTTGCTGTCCCGCGTGATCGCGGATGGATTTTTAAACTGTGCGTTCGAGGCCGCGCCGTCCTGGTCGCCGAGCGCGCCCGTTCCTGCCACGCGCGATACTATTCCGCTGCCATCAATTTTACGGATGACGTGATTGGAGCTGTCTGCGATATACCATGTGTCGCCGTCGCGCACCCAATCCTGCGGCTGATCAAATTGCGCCTCGGTTTGGGATCCGCCGTCCCCGCCGACGAGTGCGCCAACCCACGTTATTGTGTCTCCAAATGCGGCAAAGGTCGCGGAAGGAAAGACGCCAATGAAAAAAAAGAAAAAAAATGTCCAAGGGGTCTTCCGCATCATCATGATGTTAATTTTCTTTTGGTCATTGTAGCATAGTTGAAGAATATGAGAAAATACTTTTTTTCAACGTCATTCTGAATCCCGATTGATCGGGACGAAGAATCTCCTGCACACTAAAAAAAGAACCCCTACATCAGCAAGCTGACGAGGGGCCCTTTCAACTCCTGTTCTGCTCATCGGTCGCTAAATTGCGACGGATGGCAATGTTCGAAAGGTTGGGGGGCGGCTACCGCTGCCTGCCGCCGTTACCGCCGCCGTTGGACGCCGGGCGGCTCTGGTGGCGGCGCCGCAGGTTGCGGTTGGGGTCGCTCTCCTCCGGGGCGTGGCCGTTCTGGCGCGCGGGCTGCGAGGGCTTGGCCATGCGCCTCTTGTTATGCTCGATTTTCACGAGCTCGCCGAGGGCGCGAACCGCCGCCTCGACGTTGTACACGCCCTGGCTGACCCGGAGCTCGAGCGGCTGCCTCCGCGTGCCGCCGACGATCACCGACCCGGACCACTGGTCGGCCCGGATCTCGAACTCCGGGAAGCCCTGGGTCACGAGACACATCGGAAGGCCGCCGAGATTGATACCCCGATCGCGATCCGTCTGGATCACGAGGTGCCGACCGCCGTCCTGCGCGGCGATGAACAGGGGAATTCCCCGCTTCCTCGCCTCCGGCCCGAACTGGTTGTTGACCGTGTTCGACCGGACGATCACGACGCTCTGGCCGAACCCGAGGTCTACGGGTCCGGATGCCGCGCGCTGGAAGCTCTCCTCGGCCTCCTTGCGCTGACGGGCGAATCCCTCGCGGGACCGCTCGCCGAGCGCTGTCCAGAACCGGACGTGCTCGAGCACGCTCTCCGGCGCGACCCCGTAAAGGATCTGCCGATAGGCGTAGCCATCCCACGTGAGCGGGTTCTTGACGTTTTCGGATGTCCAGTGCGCCGCGTACATCTTGAGCGCGGGCGCGGAGAGCTCCTGCACGTACGCGAGCTCCTCCTCGGTCCGCTCCGTCCCGAGCAGGGCGTGCGCGAACACGCGGAAGGCCTCTCGGATGATCAGCACCCACTCGGACGCGGGAATCATCGGCAAGTTGCCGGGCAAAAACCCGAGCAACGGCCAGATGTTGTCGCGACCGTCGAAACCGGCAGGCGCGGCGCGCTTGCCCGCGGCGACCGCGTCCCGGAACTTCCGGAGCACGCGAGCGTCGTCGCTGTCACCGCAGTCGCAATCCAGCAAGAACTGCGATGCGACGAGGCAGAAGGGCGTCTTGATTCTCTCGTAGTCGTGGTAGTCCCCCGTCCCGACCCCAACCGGGTAGAAATCCCCGGGCGGGACGTTCGGCTGATCTGGGTTGTACACCCAGATCGGAACCGCCTCGACGAACTCCGTGAGGAGCTGCTCGGACGCCTTCGCCATGGCGTACGCCGCCAGGAATGCGCTCACGATGTACCGGTTGTCCGGCGCGTAGCCCATCGCGATCCCCTTGTAATTCTGGGGGTCGAGCACGGTCGCGGGGCGACTGGTGAGAAGTCCAGCGTTCATCTCTCTACCTTTCTCCCTACTACGATGTAGGGGAAATGCCCGCAACACAAAAACGTGCGCAGGCGTTCGAACTGTTTGAGTTGAAAGTGCTCGCTGTGAGCGCGCGGCTGGTTTCGTCGAGAAATGCTTACGCAACCCCCCAACAATCCCAACATTTACACCCAAAGCGTAACGAAAAAAGATAACACATTCCCTAATTTTGTCAAGGGGAAAATGAAAAATTTAGCTAGTTTTAGCTGTAATGTCATCCCGAACGCCGCAGGCGATCGGATCCACCCACGATATCCTTTATTCAATCTTCAACACATCACTCGAAGGAGGAGCTACGGGACGCTCCACGGCAGGCACGGCTCGGACGGCGGATGCAACTACAGGAACCGGTTCTAGCTTTCGAGGAATTGTGGACTTCATTGCAGGCTCGGCTGACGAAACAACCGCAATACTTGGGCGTGAAACTACCGGCTCGCGTTTTGCTCCCTGCTCTTGTGCAAGATCCTCCATGCCCGCCGTCACAATTTCGATCATTTTTTCAAATGGAATTTGCGTGGCGGAAACTTGATCCAATGCAACACCGCCATTTTGAATACTGTTGGTCACCGTATCGTAATACCACTCCGGAACATCGTTCATGCGGCCGGACTGCTCAAGCTCTCCCTCGGGAACCAACGTGAGATCTTTTCCTTTGAGCCGCAACTCTTCCGAACGCAATCGAACCACAACGCGCCCGAGCAAAAGACGCTGGGTCTGCTTGGAAATAAGATTTGTATGGCCGCTTGAATGACACTGCACCACCAAATCCGCATCCACTTTCCGATACGCCCGCAAAAATCCAACTAGCCCCTGCACGTCGGATCGGAGAAATGCCACTTTTCGCACGCGGCCGTTGTTCCGAATTTGCTTGAGAATGACATCACCTTTTTCTCGCAACTCCTGGTAAATCGTAGGAAACAACACATTGCGGCGATATTGCTCGTCAATATGAGCCGTCAGCACCGGAACCAAAAGATCCACCACCGTAGCCGGGTTTTCCTGATAGATCCAGTTCAAACTCATGAGCAATCCCGAAAGGCCGAACGCGCGATCCAGCGGATCCTTCGAGATAATTCCCTGTCCCTTCACTTCGTCGCGCTCGACAAATTGAAAAAGCTTTGACAGTTCTTTATTTTCGAAAATCCCCAATGTCCTTGCCACCAACGTCGTTACCGAGGCATGCTCTTCGGTGGCGGCATGATGGTCAAATCGTCCGCCACCCAAATCCAATAAAAGGATGCCGAGACGTTCAACATCTTCTGGTGTCTTTCCCTCCGGCGGTGTTGACCGAAATTCGAGCGTTGCGTGCTCAATTCCCGGAAAAACATCCCGACCATAACGGCGTAATAAAATAATCGCAACTAAAAGATCAATTTGGATGCGGGGAAGAGTGAGAATTTTTTTGATTGGTGTTGGTGTCATGTCTATATGAAAGCAAGAAAAACGAAAACCGTCAACGATCATTGGAGACTTAGTCTCTCAAGATGGGGTTTCCTTTCTGATATGAAAGTGTTGTAATCATGTCATCTTTGACATTTCTGCGCAATCTTTCTACCATGCCCTTATGACATCGATGCTTGCCGAACAACTGAAGACCCTTCCGCCAAAACCCGGATGCTATCTCTTTAAAGACCGTGACGGAAATATTTTGTATATCGGTAAAGCAAAAAGCCTGCGCTCCCGTGTCCGATCCTATTTTGCGGTCAACGCAAAATTGGAACCTCCAAAGCAAATCATGATCCAAAAAATATCCGCGTTGGAAACGATCCGCGTGTCCACAGAACACGACGCGCTTCTTTTGGAATCTGCCTTAATCCGCAAGCACGAACCGCCGTTTAATATCCAACTCAAAGACGACAAAAGTTGGGTTTATATCAAAGTGACGCTCGAGGAGGAATTTCCTCGTGTTATTGTGGTGCGTCGTCCGGCGATCGAGCGAAATCGTGCACCCCGATCACGATATTTTGGACCCTATACATCCAGCGGATCCGTACGACAGACGCTCCATCTGCTCAAAAAACTTTTTCCTTATCGCATCTGCAACGTCTTGCCGAAGCGTCCCTGCTTGGAATATCATCTCAAGCACTGTCCCGCCCCATGCATCCAAAAAATTTCGCAAGCCGACTACCGCGCCATCATGAACCAAGCCATTGAGTTCTTAGAAGGAAAAACTGACGCCTTGTGTTGGGAGCTCCAAGTGCAAATGAAGCAGGCCGTCCAGGTGCAGGCATTCGAACGCGCCGCGCGACTTCGGGATCAAATTCGAAGCATCGAGCATGTAACACGCATACGAACTGCGCTCCCAACGCTCGGGCGGGAAAATATGGATGTCTTAAGTCTGGCTCTCGACCCTCCGCTGGGTGCGATCAACCTATTTATGATTCGAGACGGGAAGCTCATCACGAAACAAGTGTTCACGCTAACGCACGTTCAAGGCTCGTCCAATGAGGAGCTCCTCATCAGTTTTCTGAAACAATACTATCCATCCGCCACGGACATCCCCCATGAAATTGTGACGCCCGTTGCCCTCGACGATCCTTCCCTTGCCTCCGCCGTGCAAACATGGCGCAACATAGCAATGCCTCATCTTCCTTCGACACCGATCCATTTCACTGTTCCGCACCGAGGCGTCAAACGAAACCTTCTCTGTCTTGGAAACATCAATGCGCAAGAATTTCTTGCCCATCAGCACGCGGCATTCGAGCGGGATGAACAAAAAGCCGAACGAGCGCTTGCAGAACTCGCGAAAGCGCTTCAGCTCCCCCTTCCGCCAAAACGCATTGAAGTGTACGACATCTCAAATATTCAGGGAACCTCGCCCGTGGGATCCATGATTGTCTTTGAAGACGGACTTCCAAAAAAAGACGCCTACCGAAAATTTCACATCAAAACCGTGCTCGGCGCCAATGATTACGCAATGCTTCAGGAAGTATTGGAACGCCGGTTGGCAAAACACGGCAGACAGGCGCAGGATGTTGCGGACAAAAACGCGTGGCCGATTCCTGATCTCATCATCTTAGACGGCGGAAAAGGTCAACTCCATGCGGTGGAGCCGATCATTCACTACTATCATCCCGATCTTCCTGTCGTCGCACTTGCGAAACGCCAAGAAGAGCTTTTCCAGGTCGGCACATCCGAACCTTTGCTCTTGCCACGGACATCCGAAGCGCTGTACCTGGTTCAGCGAATGCGCGATGAGGCTCACCGGTTTGCGATTACCTTCTTCCGAGCAACGCATGGGAAAAAGCTCGTCGGCTCTCGACTGGACAACATTCCCGGCATTGGGTCAAAAACTCGACGAAAACTTTTTGACCGATTTGGCTCGCTTCCGCAAATCAAACGCGCTTCAGAGGAAGAACTTGTCGAGGTTGTCGGCAAAAAAACCGCCGAACGCTTAAAAGAATATCTGTAGATTAAATGCGTTCATATCAGCTTCTCGGGGACATCCCTTATGCCCGATCAAATTCATTTAGACTCTTTCTTCCCGAGGAGCTGCTCACAGGCCGCTTTTTGATCCTCATTTTGGATTTGCGTGCACTGCAAGGGATCCCGCCGCCGCGCCGCCACCGTAAAAACGCAAGAATCCTTGGCGGTCGGATCCGCAATCTGCTGGCAAATGGCGACATTCAATGTCCCCTCGGCAACGGATTTTACGCACCGATCTCGCTCGGTCGGTATCTTTGCTTCATTACACAGCGCCACATCCTGATTCCGAACCGCGATCTTCGTCAAACACGAACCCCTTTCCAAGGGGTCGGTCATTTTTTCGCAGACGGCCTTGTCGCCTGACACTTCCGCTAAACTCGAAAAACATTGATCCTTTGCTTTTTGATCTTGAATCTTCTCACAGAGTTCGAGCGTTGCCTTGGGAACTGCTTTTTCAGCCACGGAAGTATTCTCTGGAACCGTCACAACGCCACGAACGCTCTTCGGCGCTCCTCCCTGACGATCCATCGCGCTCCAGACCATCAGCCCAACCAGTCCTCCAAACACGAGTACCAACCCCATTCCCATGAGTAATTTTTGCTGCTTCATAACGAGAAGGAAAGATAGAGAAATCCTCCGACAATTAAAAGGATCGCAAGGAGAACAACCGTGAGCACGAGGATTGCCGCGCCTTCAGCTTCAACATGCGCGACCTCCTCACGTTCGGTACGAACCTCGGCGATCTCCTGACGCTTCGGCGTCCTTACAGAACGCTTTTGATGGCGAACTGGCCGAGGCGTTGACGGGGTCGACTTCACCTTCAATGCCTCTGCAGGTTTTCTCCGCGCCGTAGGTTTCCGTTTCTTTGGTACGGACACGATCGCCGCACCCAAGACTGACTCACCCTCTATGGTGTTGGTTTTTTGTTTTGTTGCCATGATATCCTCCTATTATTTTTTCTTCGAGATCATTCTATCACCCTCCGAAATTTTTATCAAACTCCTGCGGTTGTGCGGCGCTCCACAAGACGCTCGGGAAGATCGTCTAAAAAACGCGAAGGCATATTCACTTGCGTAGATCCGTACAAATGACGCTGGGCGGTATGAATAATGATCAACCGCTCTTTGGCGCGCGTAAACGCGACATAGCACAGCCGCCGCTCTTCTTCCATTTCTCCCGGCTCAAAAATACTCCGACTGTGTGGAAACACCCCCTCCTCCATGCCCACAACAAAGACGGTTGGAAATTCCAGTCCTTTGGCGGCATGAACCGTCATTAGCGTCACATGCGGCGCGTTTTCATCAATGGTGTCCACGTCCGAGACCAACGCAACCTCCTCAAGAAATCGCTGTAACCCCTCCACTCCCAATGCATCGTCAAACGCCGTGGCCACGGTTTTCAACTCTTCGATATTTTCCAGACGTGCCTCACCTTCCGAAGTTCCGTCGTTCAGCATCTCCCGATATCCGCTTCGCGACATGACAAGATCCATGATCTCTCGAGGAGAACGCCGCACGCTTTCCTGCACCAAACCGCTGATCAGGCGCGCAAAGGATTGCAGGGCAGTTTGCGCCCGAGCACCAAGCTGGGAAATCTCAGACGCATGAGCTGCCGCATCCAAGAGATGCATCCCTCGGGCTTGAGCAAAGGACTCCAAAACCGCCACGGATTTTTCCCCTAAACTCCGCGCGGGAATATTGATGATCCGCTTGATGGCCAGCGCATCTTCCGGATGCGCAAGCGCTCGCAGGTAGGCGAGGAGATCTTTGACTTCCCTCCGTTCATAAAACTTGACGCCGCCGATAATCATATACGGGATGCTTGTACGCAAAAAGACTTCTTCAATCGCTCGAGACTGCGCATTTGTCCGGTAGAGCACAACAAAATCCTGATAGCGCACATCGCCGGATCGCGCTCGTTCGACCATGGCTCGTTCGAGTGCAGGCGTCGGACGTTTTTCGCGCCCGAGCATGTTGCCGCGATGGGATGCGAGCACACGATCTAAGAGCGATGTCCGTTCGTTCGATGACACATCTTCTTCCGCCTCATACACCAGCTCTCCTTCGACCGAGGCCTCTTGCGTCTCCGGCTCAAAACCTAAGATCATCCGCGCAACCAAATCGCCCTCCGCCCGCTCATCCGCGACTTCAAAAACGGAAATTTTTTTGCCGTGGGGATTTTCTGTCCAGAGTTTTTTTGGTTTTTGCCGCGCGTTTTTCCGAATGATAGCATTACTGGCCTCCACAATCGTTTGCGTCGAGCGATAATTCTGCTCCAACTTTACCACAGTCGCTTGCGGGTAGTCTTTTTCAAAATCCAAAATATTTTGGATGTTCGCGCCACGCCACGAATAGATTCCCTGCGCGTCATCCCCCACCACGCAAATATTTTTCGTCGCCTGTGCCAGAAGCGACGCCCATACATACTGCGCGTGATTCGTGTCCTGATATTCGTCAATGAGGAGATAGGGAAAATGGGTTTGATATTTCTTGAGAATTTCCGGCTCCTGTTGCCACAACCGCACGGTATTCACAATGAGATCATTAAAGTCCATCGCATGGTTTTCGTGGAGCTGTCTTTGGTACTCGGCGTAAACTCGAACGGCGATCTCTTCCAAATATCCCGAAGCCGAGCCCAAAAGATCCTCTGGCGTTTGCAGCGCGTTCTTCGCCTGCGAGATGAGATGCCCCACGGCCTGTGGAGTCACGCGCGTTGTGTCGAAATTTAAGGATTGCAAAATTTTTCGAATGAGACTCGTCTGGTCATCGTCATCGTAAATAACAAAATGTTTTTTAAAGCCGAGTCGCTCGCTTTCCTGACGCAGGATCTGCGCGCAGATCGCGTGGAAGGTTCCCACGGTCGGATCTGTGGCCGAAAACGCGTCCCAACGATTTCCAACATTCCACGGGCGGCCGAGGAGTTTCGCCGTTCGCGCCTTCATCTCATTTGCCGCCTTATTTGTGAACGTCACCGCAAGGAGTTCGTGCGGCCGCGCTTTTTTTATCGCGATGAGATACGCGATCCGATGGACAAGTGTTCGAGTTTTCCCCGACCCCGCCCCAGCCAAAATCAACACCGGGCCGTCGGTTGCCAAAACCGCCCTCTGTTGTTGCTCATTCAAAGATTGAAGAAGTTGATCCGGTGTCATGCCGCCTCATCTTATCAGATGGAGCGGAGGTCGACAAGAAACACGGTGTTCGGTTCGTACACGCCGGCAGTGTACATCACCAACAGCATCCACCGGCCGTCGCTCGAGAGCTCGATATCCTCAATCGTTCGCGGGTCATCTTGCTCAAAGAGTTGTTGGTCGCGATACCACAACTCGTGACATTCCCGTTGTCCCGCTTCCATAAGATTCTGCTCGGCACCCGGCACGGGTTCTGGCGGAAAAAAGAACCGATCCGGAACCGTGCGGTTCACACAGCGAAAACCCTCGGGAATATCACCGAACAGCGCGCCGCCGGCGATCTTTTCATCCACGCTCCGACGTTGGATGCGATAGGTTGAAACGGATTGGATCTCGGAAAGGCGATAGATCCCGCCGGTATTTTGAATGATCTCGAACGCGCCATCGCGCTCTAAAATTTGATAGTGAAAAATCCAGCTTTCGTTCCGGTTGAGCGCCTTCACCAGACGATACAGTGGCCCCAACTGCTGGGTCTCCATGACGCGGGAAAGTTCAACAGCCGGCACCCTCCATTCCACATGCGGAACGCCCGTAGGCAGAGTAAAAAACGTCAAAAGATAAACCACGAGCCCAAGACGAATCCACGGAACGCGGCGTCCAGCGGCACGATAGAGATGCAAAATCACGCTCGTCGCAATCAATACCATGATCCCGACAAAGAGCGCGGCGTGCGCCCAAACGGAGACATGGCGCGGGAGCCAAGAAACGGACATGAGCGAGAGGATGCGAAAAACGAAATCGAAAAAACCGCGGAAGAGAAATACCGAAACGATCGCTGGAGGGCTGACGGCAATGCCCACCCCTTGCGACTCCACCCACCACATCGCAACCGCCCCGCCGACGGCAAACACCGCAATGACTGCACCCGCGAAAAACCCTGCGCTCTTCCACCCCGAGCTCATCGGCTGAAACAGCCTCGTCATCCCGCGCTGGATCATTCGGCGAGATCGCCAGTGGAGAAAATAGATGATTGCGAAAAATGCCGCGGCAGAAAGACTCCAGACATACACGAGCATGAGAATCTGCGCAACCGTCAACTCCGAACTTCCGCCCGCGGAAAACAGAATCCCTCCAATGAGTGCAAAGCCAAAAAAAACAATGGCTTGCAAACGCGCAAACAGCCCCCATAACGAAACCGCCCGTCCGGGCCACGCCAACAGCCGCGGAAGTGTAAAAAGATAGTACAAACAAAAAAATAAAAATATTGCTCCGGAAAAAATCGTAACCTCAAAAACCAACTCTGCAAGACTCGGCACCAACACTCCTCTGCTCGCAATCACTTCCGAAACCTCCCGCGCCGCAATCCAAATGCCAACGGCATAGAACGGAATCAGAAACAGGCTGACCAAAAAAATATCCAATTCAAACGAAAGCCGCGGAGGAACTACTGCTCGACGAAACGCCTCATGGAGAACATTGGCATCGCCAAGGCGCTCAAACGCCTCTGTCTGCGCTTGATCCTCGGAGGTTCCTTGCAAACGCGCATCATCCACCGCATCTTCAATGTGATCCTCCAATTCCTGAAGGTAACGATCGGTGTACGCGGTTTTCGGCAACTGACACTGTAGCTTTTCAAAAAAAGATGATGGCTTGTTCATAGACTGAATCCCAAAATTTTTCGCATCCCCTGAAAAAACAAAACATACTCCGTGCGCCGATGTTCATAACTCCTGCGACCCTGCGATGTTAGGCGATAGTAACGCCGCGTTTTCCCGCTCGGCATCTCCTGCTCCTTACTCGTCACCAACCCACGCTCTTCCAACCGGTAGAGTAAGGGGTAAAGTGTACCTTCTTGGAAATCGAAAATTCCCTTACTTTCTTCGCGAATGGAACGAAGAAGCTGATACCCGTAAGACGTTTTCATCTCTTGAAGAGCATGGAGGACAATGACCTCGGCCGCGCCCTTAAGCATTTCCCGAGAAAAATTCATAATCATCGAATTAAAAATGATTTACTAAATACTATTTATCACATAGTATATAGGATGTCAAGCGGCTTTTCGACAAACCCAGCGCGATGTCATCCCGACATAAGAATTACCCAGGACAATAACGGCAAATTTTAACATCCTGGATTCTTGACGCATGATTGAGGATGTGGTAGAGTAGATGCACTTTCAAAATCTTTATTACGCATTATGAAAACAATCCTTCAGGTTATTGAGATTGTTTTATCGGTTTTTCTGATCATTCTCGTCCTTCTTCAACAACGCGAGGGAGGACTTGGTTCCGCTTTTGGCGGAGATTCGAGTGGAGCATACCGGACGCGACGCGGCGCAGAAAAGATCATTTTTCAGGCGACCGTAGTCGTTGGCGTTGCCTTTGTGGGTCTCGCGCTCGTCAGTATCTTTATCTAGAAGTCATCTCAAAAACAGCTTTGTAGCGGTTGGGATGACCGCCGAGCCGAAACCCCAAACGCGAGGAGGAATGTTCCTAATATTGCGACGAGCGATGAGGAGATTTGCAGACTGCAGGACGCCCAGTCGGGCAGAAGATTATTTTTGAGATGAACCCTAATCCATGACTGAAGCGCATCCTCCGGTTACAACCGAAGATCGCAGGGAACAAAATCAGCGTGCCGAACGGTGGGCAGTGTCGCTCAAAAAAAACAGCACCTTTCCCTCCTGGAAGCAATGGAAGGTTCTTCGTCATTACCTCGATCCTAAAGAATCTCGCCGACTCCTTGCGTTCATCTTCACCATTGCGATTTGCGCAGGCATCCTGCTCGGCCGGGGCTACCATGCAAATACGATCGCCATTCCAGCAAGCGGTGGCGAATACACCGAAGCGCTTGTTGGCGCGCCCCAATTTATCAATCCATTGTATGCGAGCACATCCGATACGGATCTTGATCTCACCCAGCTGGTTTACACCGGCCTTCTGCGCGTGAACAAAGAACAAAAACTCATTCCTGATCTTGCAACAGGTTACGAAATCAGCGAAGACCAGCTCACCTACACCTTCCACCTCCGCGATGACGTCCGGTTTCATGACGGGCAATCCTTCACCGCGGAAGACGTGGCGTTCACGATCCTTGCGATTCAAAATCCCGCATACGCCAGCCCGCTCCGAGGGAGCTTCGCTGGCGCGCAGATCAACGTGACAGATCCCGCGACGATTCAATTTATTCTTCCGGAAGCCTTCACACCCTTTCTTTCCAGTCTAACGGTCGGCATTCTTCCCAAACACTTATGGCAGGACATCCCGCCCGATGCCGCAAAACTCAATGAGCGCAACATCCGTCCGATTGGAACCGGCTCCTACCAATTTGATCAACTGATTAAAGAAGATAACGGATTCATCCGATCCTACCGACTCATTCGCAATGCGAGATTTTACCGCGATGTTCCGCATATCGAAAAACTGACATTCCAGCTCTACAGCGACCTGTACGGCGCCATCAATGCAACCGAACAAAAAATCGTGGACGGTATCAGCTTCATTCCGAAACAGACGCGAGTCGAGCTGGAAAAAAATAATCAAACCCTACGTTTCTACAACCTTAGTCTTCCGCAATACTCCGCCGTTTTCTTTAATCAAAACCAAAGCAAAATCCTCGCAAGCGCTAAAATTCGAGAAGCGCTCACTCAAGCAACCGACAAAGAACGCATCATCCGAGAAGCGCTAAACGGCGAGGGTCAAGTGATTCATGGACCAATCCTTCCGGGCTACAGCGGCTATCATTCCGATGTAAAAAAATATCTCCTGAATATTGAAGAAGCAAAAACGATCTTGGACGCCGCCGGCTGGAAACCTGAAAAAAACGGCGTACGATGGAAAGATTCTGTGGAGCTAAATTTTTCCCTCACAACATCCACCCAGCCGGAATTGCAAAAAACCGTCACAATCCTCAAGGAAGATTGGGAAAAAATCGGAGCTCGGGTGGATCTCAAAACTGTGGATCAGGCCAATGTCTTCCGCGATGTCATCAAACCCCGAAACTATGACGCGCTCGTTTTTGGACAAATTGTCGGCAGCGATCCAGATCCCTATCCGTTTTGGCACTCCTCGCAAGCCGTGGATCCCGGTCTCAATCTTGCCATCTTCTTCAACAAAACCGTCAACCGGCTCCTGGAAGATGCGCGGAAAGAAAAGGATGACAACGAACGCGGAAAAAAATATATTGCCTTTCAAAATATCCTTGCGGAAGAAGAATTTCCCGCAATCTTCCTCTACAGCCCAACGTATGTTTACGCCGTTGACCGCCGCGTCAAAGGCGTTCGGTCGTCCTACATCACCTCGCCAGCCGATCGCTTTGCGAGCATCTCTGAATGGTACATCAAAACAGATCGGCGCTGGAAAATAAATCAATAGATCCGAGCCACGGTGGTGAAACTGGTAGACACGCAGCGTTCAGAGCGCTGTCCACGTTCGTGGGTGAGAGTTCAAATCTCTCCCGTGGCACATCTCTTCCCTATTTTCCGCTCGATTCATCCCTCTCAATCGAGCGATCCCATCACTTTTAATTTTATCCGATCTTCTATTTATGCAATCAACATTAGGAGGGCGGTCTCACCGACCGCATCGCCCCATGCGCGAACGAACGCGCCGTCCGGTTCACCGATTTTCTCCAACCAAAGGCGCGGAGCCGTCCCGCGGAGCACACGTCAACATTATTGTCTTGGGTGGCGCTGAAGAAGTCGGCCGCAATTGTACGCTCATCGAATACAAGAACGACATCATCCTCATTGACTGCGGCCTGCAATTTCCCGAGGAGGACATGCCAGGGATTGATTATGTCATCCCCAATATCTCCTACCTCAAAGGAAAAGAACGCAATGTGCGCGGGATGGTCATCACACATGGCCACTACGACCACATCGGCGGCATTGATCACATTGCCCCCAAACTCGGCAATCCACCCGTCTTTGGCACAAAACTAACCGTAGGCATTATCAAAAAACGCCACGCGGATTTTGAACACCTCGGCGCGCTCGATTTACACATCATTGACCCGGATCGTCCGATCCGCCTCGGAGCATTTACCATTGAATTTTTCCGCGTCAACCACAACATCCCCGATTGCGTCGGCATGGTGGTCAAAACTCCCGAGGGCAACATCATGCATACCGGGGACATGAAGTTTGATTTCACGCCAGTCATTGACCAGCCTGCGGATTTCGGCCGTATCGCCACTCTCGGCAAACAAGGGGTGCATCTCCTCCTCTCCGACTCGACGAACGCCAATAAGCCCGGGCATCAGCTATCGGAATCCGAAATCGGGAAAGAACTCGAAAAAATCTTTACTCAAGCGGAAAAACGCATTATTGTCGCAACCTTCTCCTCCCTGCTTTCCCGCGTTCAGCAGGTGATTTGGCTGACGCAAAAATACAAACGTCGGCTGGTCATTGAGGGATTCAGCATGCGGACAACAACGGAAGTCGCCCATCAGCTCGGCTATTTAAACATCCCAAAAGATTTACTCATCTCCCCCCAGCAAGCAAATAAACTCCCCCCGTCTCGCGTCGTCATCATGTGCACAGGCGCGCAAGGAGAAGATCGCGCGGCGCTCATGCGGATTGCCTCACGCGAGCACCGATTCTTTAACATCGAACCCGGGGATAGCGTCATTTTTTCCTCTTCCGTGGTTCCGGGAAATGAACGATCCGTGGCTCGTCTGCGCGACGCTCTTCTGAAAGAAGGCGCGGCAGTCTACCATTATCAGATGATGGATATTCACGCCGGCGGACACGCCCAACAAGAGGATCTTAAGCTGCTCTTTTCCCTCGTTCGCCCCGCCTATATCGCTCCGATTATGGGAGAACACTCCTTCCTCAAAGATGCGGAGTCGGTGGCGAAACGCATCGGCTATGATGACAAACACGTCATGACACCGCTCAATGGTCAGGTGATGGAACTCGCCCACGGAGAAGTCGCGCTCACGAAAGTTCGCGTCCCAACAGATTACGTCTTTGTGGATGGATTAGGCGTCGGCGATGTTTCGCACGTCGTCCTCCGCGACCGTCAGCACATGGCCAATAACGGTATTGTCGTCATCATTGCCAACCTCGACAGCCGAACCGGGCGACTCCTGGGCAATCCAGATATCATCTCCCGCGGGTTTGTGTACATGAAAAACTCCAAAGGGTTAATTGAGGAAACCCGAGACCTCGCACGAAAAATTCTGCAGGACAAAAATCCCGATCTTGCCGCCAACCCCACGTTCCTGCGGGAAAAACTCCAGGAGGATATCGGCCAATTCCTCTTTACCAAAACCGAACGCCAGCCGCTTATTATTCCGGTTGTGATCAATGTGTAAATTGTCATTCCGGAGGCTCTTGGCCGTCCGGAATCTATCTATTTCATAGATCCCGGATCGAGTCCGAGATGACAAAGGATTAAGCTTATCCCATACCTGACATAGGATCCATGATGACATCTCGATCAACACGGCGTAGGAGCATCCTCGCTGGGATTTGCTGGACGCACTCATTTATGATATAATGACTCTATTATCGTAGACAAAACTTCGGATGATGGAGGAAGATGACCGGTATTTTGGATGGAGTGCTGATCCTGGCCGCAATCATGGCACAGTGAATCATTTTATAACCCGCCAGCAATGGCGGTTTTTGTTTTAATTAGCATAGACAAAAAAGCTATGAGAACATTTGTTCGCACGCTCCCCGCTCTCGTCTTCGGGCTTTTGCTTGCGGTCTGGTCTCTTCCTGCCCAAGCATTACCCGCGCACGGACCGGATCAAAAAGCTCGAGCCGCCGATACAGATCCGAACTTTACCGTTCAGACCACGAGCACGGTGCTTAGTGCCACCGCGGATCTGACGCTCACCTTTCAACTCCCTTCTGCGATCCGTTCCGGGGAAACGCTAAATGTGAACACGCAACCTGCTGGAAACTGCGAAAACTGGTCGTCAACCTGCATGATTCAAATCGCAAAAGCAACCACATTTACCAGCGCAACGATTACCGGAACAATGAGTCGGAACGAAGAAGACACCATCTATAACTACGTCTGGATTAACCTGACTGCTGATCTTTCCGCTGGAGCGCATTCCATCACCTTTAAAAATGTCACCAACCCCGGCATCATCGGCATTCAGCGCGTCAACCTTTCATCCTATCAATCCGGAGAGCAGCTTGAACTCTCGGCATCGAATTCGCTCATTTACGGAGCGCCTTCGGTTCAAGGAACAATTTTGGATAAAAATGGCGTGGGCGCGCCGGACGTCTGGGTGAATGTGTGGCCATACGACAACCCCAATCTCCGCGGATACGGAACCAGCACCGGACCCGATGGTCAATACGCCATTGGTGGCCTGATCACTGGAACGGGATATGAACTCTCCATTGGCCTCCCCGAAGCCCTTCGAGACGGGAACGTCGCACCGGCCTCTGAACGCTTTACCTATAGTGGAACAACCGTCTTCAAAAACAAAACCTTAGAAGCCGCCGTGAAACAGGTGACCTTAAAAGTCTTCTACGCCGGCACCACAACACCCGTCGCCACGGCAAATGCATGGGTCTCACCGGTTTCCGGCGAAGGCGGCATGGGGGAAGATGTAGATGCCATCACGGGTCAAGCCGAATTTTTCGTTCCCAAGGGAAAAACCTATCGCCTTGGGATCAATCCGAAATGGGATCAAGAAAACCAGCGACAGATCACTGCGGATTGGATTTACAATGACCGCGGACTCTCGCCGACGGTGACATTTGCAGACGACTCCACGCCAGAGACATTCTCCTACACCTTTGAAGTAACAAAAACAGACACCACCGTCACCGGAAGCGTTGTGGACTCCAATGGCGTCGCACTGGCAAATCAAGGACTGGATATCCGCAATAAAGAGGGAATCGGCAACTGGGGTCAAACCGATAAGAACGGAAAATTTGCCATTCCCCTGCCGAGCGGGAGCTACACGATCAATATTTGGACGCAGGGAGACAGTACAAACTACTTTACACCAGTAAATATCACGCTTGCCCCCAGTCAAACCCTAGACGTTGGGACGTTAAGCATGCAGACCAAAAGCTCCTGGATCAAAGGAACCGTCGTGGATGCCAGTGGCACGGGAGTCTCCGGCGTTCCCATCAATGCGTGGACAATCAATCGCAACCCCGATCCTTCCAAAAACGTCAACGGATGGAGCAATACAACCTCCCTTGCCGATGGATCCTGGGCGATCCCGGTTTTCGGCGGCGATGGCGTCCGGTGGGGCGTGAATGTGGATCAAGGACGAGAAAATAATAACTACGTTCAAACAGACACCAATCGCCAGCAGTTTGAGTTTGACGTCGCCGACAATCAGACGATCACCGGCGTAACCCTTCACGTCAAACTCTCCGACATCAGCATTTTCGTCCGACTGGTGGACACAGACGGCAACCTCGTCTCGAATATCTGGGGACATTCGGAAGCATACGACAAAACCGACCCCTACGGCCAAAGCCGCTACTGGGCGGGCATCAACAACGGCACAGCAACGATCCGCGCAGTCTCCGGCCCATCGGCATTCGAAATCATGGCTTTCTTCCCTCCAGAATCCGGATACTCCATCGAGAGTCCGCAAACCGTTGACAATCCTGTCAGCGGACAAAACTACAACGTGACCCTAAAGGCGCTCAAAAATGATGCCGCGATTCAGGGAACCCTAAAAGACGACAACGGAAAAGCCATCACTGGCGTGGAAGCGGAAATCTATGTTATGGACGTCAATTTCCCCAGCTGGAGAAACGGTCGTGTAGACCAAGCAACGGGAAAATACCGCATTGACCTCCTTGGTGGACGCCAATACATGCAGGGATATAATCTATTTAATTCCGCGAAATACCTCAATACGCATGGGGAGCAAGGAACAGTATTGACTATCAATCCGGGTCAAACCTACACCCACGACCTCAATATTACCAATGCAACGGCATCCATTAAACTCACCGTTCTTGACCCGAACGGCGGACGCATCGGCTTCCCGTGGCTCTGGTGCGACAATGGCCCAGGACTCGAAGCCATCGGTGACTTCAAGGGTGGCAGGCACTTCAATATCGGAGGCGAAGCGAATAGCGCTGGCGAAGGAACACTCGCAGCAGCGTCCGGCACATGGGATTGCTCGGCCGGTCTTCCTCCGGATCGCATGAGTGACTACATTCCTCCGGATATGGCGCGGCTCACGGTTACGGATGGCGCTAATCTTTCCGCGGTGCTCCAATTCAAAAAATCTGACGGTCAACTCACAGGAACCGTAACGTATGCCGACAGCGGACAAACAATCAAACATGGCGGGGTATACGCTTGGAGCCCAGAAGGTCCGCACAGCTGGACACCGGTTGAAGACGGAAAATTCTCCCTACCACTCACAAAAGGAAACTGGTTTGTTGGTTCAGACTCCATGCAGGGAACAACATTCTATCGCGCGGTGGAAACGCAAATCACTTACAGCGGCGGGGCGCAGACCTTGAATCTCAAGCTAGCGAAAGAAAGTTTTGATGTCCCTCCATCCGAAGCATTTTCGTTCGATGCGGGTGTTAGCCAGCGTCTCACGTTCCGGGACGGAACCCAGCTCGTTATTGAATCCGGTTCGCTTGGAAACAGCGGCGAAACCGTCACCGTCACCGGCTCCCCAACTGCGGATCTTCGCCGCATGGCCGCAAAGATGCCGGTTGCATACGGCATGGACTTTGATGCAGTGAACGCGAGCAATGAGTCCATTACCAAGTTCAACACCCCAGTCACCATCCGCATCCCCTACCTCCAGGATGTTCTCAAAGACGATGGGATTGACGAAAAAGACCTCGGGTTAGACTTCTGGAATGAGAGCAAAAATTCCTATGAATCCGCGGACGGGACCCAGAATCCCGACGATAATTACTTTGAGGCGCAGGTGGATCACTTCACCATCTTTAGCGTGAACAGCTCCTCGGGCGGCGGCGCAGCCAAAGTGGCGATTCAAAGCAAAACAAAAAATCTCGTTGTGACGCCGCGCGCAAAAGGCGGCCCCCAGATCGCCATCTGGAACAAAGACGGAAAAATGGTTGGCTCGTGGATGGCGTACGGCCCCTCCACCCGTCTGGGCGTGGACACCGAAATTGCCGATCTTGATGGAAATGGAAAAGAGGATATCATCGCCTATCCTGCCCACGATAATGTTGTCGCGCATGTTCGGATGTTCACGTCAGCCGGAAAACTTCTCGGCCAATTCTTCCCGTATGGAAATCAATACCGCGGACGCATCCATGTCCGAGCAGGCGATCTTAATGGAGACGGAAAAGTGGAAATTGTCACAACATCCCACAAAGGAGATAAACCACTTTTGATCCACGATCGCAAAGGAAAACTCATCAGCCCCGCACTGGGGACACCGAAAGCCGGCCTCCTCGAGCTGGAGGATATGGATAACAATGGCAAGCTGGAGATGATTGTGGCAACGCCGGATGATCTTTCTCGCGTTTCGATCTACAATGATAACCGCACCGTCCGGCGGCAGATCAATGTAACGGGCAAAGGGTGGGAAAACGGGATTGAATCGCTCCATGTACGCGATCTCGACGGCGACGGGAAATCCGAAATTGTTGTTTCAATGGATAAAGGCGGGAATGCAATCCGCGTTTACTCCTCCGACGGAAAGCTCAATCGCGAATTTAACGCCTATACCGCTGGCTCCAAAGGAGGCGCGCGCGTTAGCGTTGGAAACGTGAATGGTGGGAATGACTTAGAAATCGTCGCCTTCCCGAATGAAACAGGATCCGCCCACGCCCGCATCTTCGACCGTAACGGAAAACTCATCAGCACCTTCTTCGCCTATCCCGCAAATTCAACCAAGGGAAAATTCTATAGCTTGCTTGCGGATGTAGACGGAAACGGGAAAGATGACATTGTGACCGGCGGCGGAACGGATCTGGAACCGTCCGTCAAAATCTTTGATGTACGCGGAAAAGCGTCCAAGCAATTCATGGCGCTTGCTAAAAACTTCCGCGGCGGCGTGATTCTCAACGAGATCACCCAATAGGAACAAATAACCTCCAAACCCCGCTCACGTCCCGAGCGGGGTTTTTGGGTTCACACCTCCTTAACATCCAAGATCCCGTGCTCGACACAGGATCCAGCATACCATAGATCCCGGATCAAGCCCGGGATGACGGTGTAACTTGAGCGTCATTTTGACAAAAACATCACCGATCTGTTACACTCCGTCTTGTATGCAACGCGTGCTTTCCGGTATTCAACCATCCGGGGAACTTCACCTCGGCAACTATCTCGGCGCCATCCGAAACTGGATTGAACTTCAAGAAACCTATGAGGCGTTTTACTGTGTCGTGGATCTTCACGCAATCACCATCCGCCAAGATCCGGAACATCTCCGCCAAAACATTCGCGCGCTTGCTCGGTTCTACCTTGCCTTCGGCCTGAATCCCAAAAAGAGCACGGTCTTCGTTCAATCCCACGTCCCTGCGCACGCGACCTTAGGATGGATGCTAAGTACGATCACCAAAATCACCGAATTGGAGCGGATGACGCAATTCAAAGATAAATCCTCCCAGCATGGGGAAAATATCAATGCGGGACTCTTAACGTATCCCGCGCTCATGGCCGCAGACATTCTCCTCTATCATCCCCAACTTGTTCCCGTGGGAGAAGATCAACAGCAACATATTGAACTGACGCGAACCATTGCAGAACGGTTCAATAAACGCTTCGGCGAAATTTTCATATTGCCCCAGGCATACATTCCGAAGCAAGGCGCGCGGATCATGGGACTCGACAATCCCGCGCGGAAAATGAGCGCATCAGCCCCGACACCATTCAATTATATTTCTCTCTTGGATGACGCGCCGTCCGTAGAGAAAAAAATTAAACGCGCCGTCACGGATTCCGGAACGGAAATCTGCGCCGGAAAAGATAAACCCGCGCTCACGAACTTACTAACGATTATGAGTTTGCTAACCAATTCCCCGATTGCTGAACTAGAAAAACAATACGCGGGAAAAAGCTACGGCACTTTCAAACAAGATCTCGTTCAAATCATCAATGCGTTTCTTCAACCTATTCGAGAACGCTACCACGCGATCTCGGATCGCGAACTTGACGCAATGCTCCACGACGGAGCCCAGCGTGCCAACGCGATCGCTGAAAAAACACTCACGATCGCCCTTTCAGCCATGGGACTACGGTGATGTGTCATTCCACGCTTAACACGGAATCTCTCCTCGATCAATCCTCACCTCCTTGCACTGCCAAACGATTTTTAACTTTTGCAAGACATCATCGGATGCTCCCGTGGTCAGCCACTGATGATCGCCGCGATCCAACGCCACGGTTTTTGCGACTCGTTCTACTTGAGAAGCAACCGCATCATTCGTATTGATGAGCGTAATCTCATCTCCAAAAACCTGCTGGACAACATCCTCAATCAGCGCAAAATGTGTCGAGCCTAAGACCAACGTATCCACACGAGGGGCGAGTTGCGTTTTAACCTCCTCTAGAATGGCTTGGAGCCGCGCACTCGTTTCCCAATCAAATTTTTCGATCTCTTCTACCAATCCCTGCGCCGTCAACAACTGAACATCAGACGCTTGTGCATATCGCCCAATCGTTCGAGCTGTTGCCAAGACTGCGATCGTCCCCGTTCGAGAGACTTGTTGCGCGGGTTTGATACCGGGTTCTGTCCCAACAAACGGAACGTCAAACTCCGCTCGCAACCGATCCATGGCATTCACGGTAGCGGTATTGCAAGCCACAACAATCATCGTGCAGCCCTCCTGAATGAGCCATTGAGAAATCCGACGCGCGCGCTCCACAATTTCCTTAACCGCCTTCGTCCCGTAGGGACAAAACGCTTGATCCGCAACATAGCAGGTGGAGACATGGGGAAGGCGCGACCGCACCGCGCGCCAAATTCCCAAGCCGCCAATGCCGGAATCAAAAAACCCGATCATCCTTTCAACACCGCGCCGAGTTCGGCAAATTTTGCGTCCCGCAATTCCACCGTCGTCGCCTCCAGATTCAACCGGAGTTTCGGCTCGGTATTCGACCCCCGAACATTAAACCACCAATCCTCAAATTCAAACGTGATCCCATCGAGGCGGTCAACGCTGTTCGCGACCGCGCCATATTGATCTTCTAATTTTTTCGTTACAGCGGCCTTATCCTCTACGGAAAAATTTGTTTCTTCGATCGCAAAATACCGCTCATATCCGCGGACAAGCTCGGAAAACTTCTTTCCGGACTTCGAGACAATTTCCATCACGACGGCGGCCGTCACAATCGCACTGTCGGCAAAATACATGTCGCGATAGAAGAAGTGGCCAGAATGTTCTCCTCCAAAAATACAGTCATTCGTCCGCATCGTCGCTTTAATGAACGAATGCCCGACGCGCTCGCGGATCGCTTTTCCCCCGCGCGCCTCAACGACCTCGCGGACAATGTGCGAAGAGGGGACATTATACACGACGGACGCGCCGGGTTCTTTGGCGAGCATCCGCTCCGCGATCATGGCTGTGATAAACGACGCGCTAATCCGTCCGCCGTTTTCATCAATGAAGTAAACGCGATCCGCATCCCCGTCGAATGCCATCCCAAAATCCGCTCCCACCGCCTGAACCTTTGCAATCAAATCTTGAACATTTTCCGGCTCGATCGGGCTTGGCGGATGATTCGGAAAAGTTTCATCAAGTTCAAAATACATCGGGATGATTTCGACAGGGAAAGATCCAAAAACTTTTGGAACAACATCCCCCGCCATCCCGTTTCCGGCATCCGCCACAATTTTCAGAGGACGGATTGCGGGAACATCCACGATGGTCGAAAAATGTTGAACGTACGCGGGAAGAATATCCACGCTTTGCACTGTACCGGTCGCAGCAGATGCCGGAAACGCTTTACTCTCAAGCAACGCGCGAATGTCTTTCAGTCCAGTTTCCTCGCTCACGGGAGACGCACCCGCTCGGCAAAACTTCGCCCCCACCCATCCGGCAGGATTATGCGACGCCGTAAAGACCACTCCCGGCATATTCAGATGCCCAGCGGCAAAGTAGATCATATCCGTGGCGATCCGCCCAACCTGTGTGACATTCACACCTTGTTCATTGGCGCCTGCGGTAAATCGCTTAGCAAACGCCTGATCACCGGCGCGCATATCCCACCCAAGGGCAATATCAGGAATGCCAAAAAATACGGCGCACGCACGCCCAAGCCAGTAACCGAAATCGTCCTCAAAATCCGCTGGATATTTTCCACGAAAATCGTACGCCTTAAAAATGGATGGATGATTGGTTGCCATAAAAGAAAAAATGTTTAAGAAACCTTAGGGGTCGCCGATTCGCTTTTAAGCTTGGTCTTTAGAATAGATAGAAGGGCGCCAAAACTCCACAGAACCCCGATGCCGACGAGCGCCCACCCAACAACCGGCAAAGACCCAACAACCACGACAAGAAACGCGCCAAGCAGAAACGCGCCAAGCAATTTATTCTCTTTTTGCGCAGAATCTAATTGAGAAAATCTCATCACCATCATTCCTACCCACACACTCAACACCGCCTTTGAAATGAAGAACAGCACCAGAGTTAATGCCCCAAGCACAATGCTTAAGGGCGCGCCGATAATCGTGAGGAGGAGTAAAAACATCACGAAGGGAATGGAAAGGACAGCAACAAAGCCCATCAAGAGATGCCAGCCCGTACGTTGATCCATCTGTGCCGCGGTGGTCAGAACAAACGGTCGAATCACCCAAAGCGCCACAAGCCCCATAACCCACAAACTGAACAGCGCAATCATCCGGCTGTAATAGTACGCGCCGGACGCGTATCGAGCCCAGGGATCACCCGCGTTCCGGCTGGCGATCGCCACAACTTTCTTTTCTCCGCCGATCGTCACGGCATCTGCAATCGTGATATTCGACTTGTCGTTATGAATGAAATCTCGACCAATTTTCGCAGTCTTGGTGACTTGAAGTACGGCGCCATCGTCATCTCCCACGGCATTAAAGGAAAAATCCCGACCGATATGCGCGCCAACAGTCGAGCTCCCAGCTCCACCCCAAACATCTCGACCCACGCTTCCGTCTAGCGTCACAACACCTCCTCCAAAAATAACATCTCCACCGATTTTAGCCCCTTCTTTCACCGTCAACGTTCCCCCAAAAATCGTGACTTGTTTTCCCACGGTTCCAGACAATTCAATCGTTCCGCCGGCCGCGCGAAGGTCGCCCTGAATGTCCGCATTAATCACCACATTTCCGCCAGCGGCGATCACATCCCCCTCCACCACGCCAGACACGGTCACCGTCCCGCCCGCGACAATAACATCTCCCCTCACTGTCGAATCCACAGTCACTTTTTCTCCAACGCCAACCATGCTCCCGTCAACAACCTCATCAACAATCGTCACAACCTTTTGCGTGTCAATCGTAAGCGCAAATGTTTCCAACGGAAAAAACGCCGCGACGAAAGCGATCGCAAACACAAAAATCAGGCGGTGAATGTTCATGAAAATCGTCTTTAAGAATGAACTTAGAGTAGACATATTGTAGCACTTTTCATGCCTTTCTCGCAATACTCAACAGGTTACTTGCCCGAAAAACGCCGGCCGGAATGCCGTGACGAACATACATCTGCTGAAAATCGCAAAATCCCGCTTTTTGCAAATCTTGCCGCATCTGCCGCTTCGTCAAGACAGAAAAAAACCGTTGAGTCTGGACTTCCCCCTGCGGAGATTTCCACGGAATCCAAAAAAAGGATGGATGACCGGCAAGGAACGCTCGCACGCGATCTTTCCAAAACCGTTTCTGCCAACCGTTCCAGTTGATCAGAAAAACTGCGCCGCCTGGACGCAAAACGCGAAAAATTTCACGAAGTACTCGTTGACGGAACGCGCGGTTCGGACTATGATAGAGGCTCGAAATCGCAACAACACGGTCAAAGGACGCATCGGAAAAAGGAAGCGCGTGCATGTCCGCCACCTGAAATTGACTCGCGCACTCCGGATGCTGTTCTTGAGCAAGGCGAATCAACTGCGGAGAAAGGTCAATACCCGTGTAGGTCACGCCAGAGAGAAACTCCAGAAGACGACCACTCCCGCACCCGACATCCAACAGCTCTTGCCCGGGAGACACCAACTTCTCCAGCCAACGAAACTCCGCCCAGTATTGATGCCGCCGCGTTTGGTCAAAATGCGGAGCAATCGTGTCATACGCCTGCCGAGTTGCTTCGATGATTTTTTTTGGATCTTGCGTCATGTCAACGGCTCTTCAATTATTCATTCATGAGGCGATCGAAACCGTGAAAACCCCGGAGGATCTTCGACGTCTGAAACGAGGGTATGCGCTTGCGCAGAAAACTTCCCTCCCCCAAAATCGTACCATCTTAGCAGAATACCGCAAGTTGCGCGAAAAAAACGCCGCTCCTCCCGCACCAATGCTTGAGCAACTCCTTAAAATTCGCAGCATTCGAACGCTGTCCGGCGTGGCACCGATCGCGGTTCATACCAAGCCCCTCGGATGCCCGGGAAAATGCGTTTACTGCCCTACAGAAGACCGCATGCCAAAGAGCTATCTTTCAACCCAACCCGCGGTGAAACGATCTATGGCCAATGATTTTGATCCCGATCGGATGGTTGCCAGCCGCATCGCCATGCTCGAGAGCAACGGCCACACCACGGACAAATGCGAACTCATTGTCATGGGCGGAACCTGGTCCGCGCACCCCAAGCGCTACCAAGAAACATTTCTCAAAGGATGTTTCGATGGCTTTAACGGCCGACGCGCGAAAAGTCTGGAAGAAGCACAAGCATGGAATGAAACTGCGGCGCATCGGTGTGTCGGGATGACGCTAGAAACCCGACCGGATTGGATCACGGAAGAAGAAATCCAACGATGGCGGCGCTATGGCGCCACGCGGGTGGAACTCGGTGTCCAAAGCATCTTTCCCGATGTCTTAAATCTCATTGCGCGCGGTCACGGCGTGGATGCCGTTTGGCGAGCAACAGAACTTTTCAAAAATGCGGGATTCAAAATCACCTACCACCTCATGCCCGGCCTTCCCGGATCCACTCCAGAACGCGATCGGAAAATGTTCCAGACCATTTTCTCCGATCCGCACTATCAGCCCGACCAAATCAAAATCTACCCCTGCCTCGTCAACAAACACGCCGAGCTTTACCAGTGGTGGAAGGACGGGCGGTTTATCCCTTATGACGACGACACACTGGACACGCTTCTCGGAGAACTCAAAAGGATGGTTCCGCCGCACGTTCGCATCGCGCGCATCTTCCGCGATTTCCCCGGGGAGAGCATTCAGGCCGGAAGCGCAATTACAAACATTCGTCAACTTCTTCAGGAACGCCTGCGCGCGCAAGGGATACCGTGCGTATGCTTGCGCTGTCGCGAGGCCCGCAATCAAAAAATTGATCTCAAGAATCTGGAATTTGTCCTTCGAAGCTATCCAGCATCTAGCGGCGCCGAGCACTTTTTGAGTTTTGAATCCCGTGACCGAACGATCCTCTACGCCTTTCTTCGCCTGCGATTCAATGGATCGCACAAACACCCTTTTCTCCCAGAACTTCACAATGCAGCACTGGTTCGAGAACTCCATACCTACGGCGAGCTCATGCCGGTTGGTGGAAAAAGCACGAGCGTTCAACATCTTGGACTCGGCAAGGAGCTGATGACGCGTGCAGAAAAAATGGCCGCAGAATACGGATGGAAAAAACTGGCGGTCATTGCCGGTATTGGGGTCCGGGAATACTATCACAAACGTGGCTACCACCTCGAAGGAACATACATGATAAAAAAACTCGAATGAAAGCAACTATACAAAATAATCCTTCTTCAACTCGTATGTTAAACGCGCATGATCTCGCTCCGGATTTCACGCTCCCAGACCAAGATGGAAAATCTCATCACCTTGCTGACCAGCGTGGTCAGTGGATATTGTTGTATTTCTACCCCAAAGACGCTACGCCGGGTTGCGCCACCGAGGCTTGCACGATTCGCGATCAATTCCCGCAGTTCAACGAAGCACGTCTCAAAGTTTTCGGCGTAAGCACGGATTCCGCGGAAAGCCATAAAAAATTTGCGGAAAAATACCAGCTCCCATTCACGCTCCTTTCAGATCACGAAAAAACCGTGGTTCAGCTTTATGGCGTCCGATCTCTCACTGGAACCAAACGCACGTCATTTCTGATTGATCCTGAAGGCCGGATTGCGAAAATTTATCCCCACGTCAAACCTGCCATTCACGCCACAGAGGTTCTTTCGGATCTGAAAAATTTCATCAAAACAAAATAAGCCTCGACATAATGTGTGAGGCTGTAAGCTCCTGCGATCAGAAGAAAACACACATCATCGCGCTCGTTTGCCGGCGGAGAAACATGAAGGAGATCCAAGACACCCCTCATTCTCTCAAAAATCCTGTACTTGGGTTCCTGCTCACAACTAGCAAAGGACCCAGCGAACAGAGCCTCTAGGAACAACTCCATCTCCGATTGTGATCTCGACAGCGCTCTTCCCGATCCCGCCCGACGCAGATGGCAGATGTCGCACCTCCTCCACGGCCTCCATACACTACCTCCGCTCGATCCGCCCAAGCCGGTCTTGCATTCCCTCAAGGAGATGAACCTCGGCGATGCGCGCCGTAGCCCCTTTCTCAAGAGCGGTCGCGGGATCCTTCGCCGTATCCCGAACCAGCGACGCCGTCGCCTCGCGAAGCAACTGGGCTTCAGCATGCCGTCTCCTTTGGCGTGATATCCCTCCACAAACCCCGCATGAGCACAGGAAGGAGAGAGTGCCAAGTGGAAAGTGTGCTTTGTTTCCAAAGGACAGATTCCACTCAGCTCTTCCTGTACTCGTGTAGGGTGGGGAGATGCTGACGCGGATTTCGCGCAAGCAGAGCTCCCCTTTTTTTTGTCGGACTAATCTGCGACGACCTCCCAGTCGTCCCAGTAGCCCGCGACCGCCTTCGCCTTGGCGCGGATCTCGTCCGCACTCCAGGTCAACGCCTCCTTGTTCCCTCCGGCGAGGTTGGAAACCAGCCGGTGGGGGGTCAAGGGCGCCTGCGGCCCGGCAAAGGCGAGGACCGCGACAATGACGTGCGTCGCGCCGCTTTCGCGGACGCGTGCCGACTCGTTTTCGGACTCGTTGACCTCGGGGTCGGCGAGGTACGCGGCGGCGGTGTACACCACGACCGCAACCCCCTCGACCCCGGCGGCCAGCCTGCGGTGCAGGAACGCCGAGACCCCGCCGCGGTGCGTTCGCAGGACGTAGTCGGCCGGATCCTGCGTCCGACGCCCGACGCCCGCCGAGACCCACGCCCGAAACTCCGGGGAAAGCACGATGAAGTGCTGTCCCGGAACGCGGTCGGTGGTGGGATCGTGGGCGGCGATTGCGGCCGGAAACGCCGCAAGGAACCGCTCGGGGTCGGTGACTTTCGTCCCGACCGTCAACGCGTAGAAGGCCGACAAGATGTCGGCGCAGATGAGGCGGATCTCTCCGCCTCCACATTGCTTTTTCATTTCAGTATCCTTGCCCGACCGCGGATGCGGCGGGCGTTGTTTGGGAAGGCCGCGGGCAATTCTGCGCCGCGACCTTCCCGAATTGTAGTCGAATCAGCCCAGCTTGGCCAGGGCCGGACGCACGAGGCGGTTGAACCCGCCCAGCGCCTTTCCGGTCTCGGCCGAGAGCTTTCCGTTCGCCACCATCTCGATGACGATCCGGTCGGTCAGCTCGTCCGAAAGCCCCGCCTCGACCACCGGAACGAGCGCGTCCCGGATCTGGACCTCGGTCACCTCCGGGAGGCGACACTCGGCCACGATCCGCGCGTACACCTGCTCGACCGTCTCGGTCTGGAAGGCGGCTCGGGACCCGTTCAGGGCAACGAGGGCCTTCTCGACCCTGGCCACGTCCAGTTGCGGCGTGGCCTCGAGGCGAGCCGAAAGCGTCGCGAGGTCCCGAGCCGCCAGAGCCGTCCTCGCCAACCAAACAACATCCTCGATCACAGGCTTTCCCGTGGTGTCGAGCGATGCCATCTGATCGGCGTAATTGACAGCCAGTGCGAATCCGACCTCGGCCTCGGTCCAGCCGCCGAACGTCTTCTCGAAGAGCGGGAGGTTAATCCCACCCTTCCCGCCGAACTGGTAGGCGATCTCGTGGGTTTCGATCGCCCGAACGACCAGCCCGGGGATGTCCGTCCGGCCGCGGAGCCACTCGGCCGCCACGCGCCCGTGAGCGCGCTGGCCGTTCTCGGTCTTCTGGAAGTAGGAGATCTTCTCGATCCCCTGCTCCTGGCAGAACCGAGTCTGCGCGTCACCGTCGCCCACGAGCGAAGCACAGCCGCTCTCCCCGCCATCAAAGAGGATTGCCTGCCACTCGTTCCACGTCACCGCGACCTTGCGGCCGTCGGCGTAGACGAGGGTCATGCAGTCCTGCTTCGCGACGTCGTGGAGCAGCGCGTAGATACGACATGTGACCAGGCCGTACTCGCGTACAGCCATCACCATCATGTGCCTCGCCACCACCGGCACCACCCTCCTCACCTTACCCCGAGAAATTTTCTCAAGGGTTTCGATGACGAGCGAAAGGTGGCTGTCCATGTACGGGCCCTCATTGTGGTTGGGGCCGAACTGGGGGGTCCAGAACGAACGCTCCACTGCCGACACCAGGTCGGCCGGAAGAACGCGCGCCGCGAGGTCACACAGTTCTGCACGATTCAACATTTCCGTGTCTCCCGCGTCTGAACAAAATCCCGTTTCCTGCGCCTTGCAGAAATTCCGGATTGCGCTCATGACGCTTCTCGAAAGGATCAGAGCTGATCCGCTCCAGAAGTGTGATGAAGAGACAACATCATAAAGATGGGTGGGGAGATGCCGGCGTGATGCGCAAGCAGAGCTCCCCGAGATTCTCCTCTCTGCGGCTATCTCAACCATTTCTTCCGAAGCTGGTTGATCTTCGCCGCCATGAGTTCCTCGTCGCTTGCGCCCGCCGTCTCGGTCAGCAAACGCTCCTTCCGCACCAAGCCGGAGGATGCGCAAAGCGAACAAGAAATGTGAACGGTTTCGCCGGTCTCATACGTCCGGAACTCACTCTTTGTGAGCCGAACGCTGTGACCGGACGGACAATGAAACTCGCGGCTGCCGATCGGACGGAAGGGACCGTCCGGGACAACCACGGGCTCGGATCGCCGCGCCGCCCGCTCCTGCCGCCGGCGAAAACCAACAAGGTCCACGACCCGCACCGCAAGGATTGCGCGGCCGAGGACATCGGGCGAGAGTGTGGGAAAGGGAATCACCGCTCCGGCCGTTTGGGTCCGGAAGTAGTAATCCCGCGCCTCCACCTCGCTCCGCCGGTGGGCATCCGAGAGCCACGCAGCCAAGCGGACGAGTCCGCGACCGCGAGCCGCCGGAAGATTCGCGAAGAGCTCCAGTGCCTCGGGGGAAAACTTCGACCCGAACACGCCGTCAGCCGTGCGGTAGTAGAAGGGGTAACCCTTCACTTCCGTGGCCGCAAACTCTCGGCTATCTCCCGTGGCCAGAGCGCTCGCAATCTCCTCCCCAACCGCCTGCGAGAAACAAACGCCAGCCAACAACGCGCGCGCTTCACCCGCAAACGTCTCGCGGCGGGCCGGCGGAAGACCCGCCTCAATATCCGCGATCTGACTTGCCTCGCTTTGACACGAAGTACAGACCGCAGCATCTGCCAACAAATCTACTCGACTGCGGGCGCAGGAACAGAGCGTAAAACGCTCCTCCAGCTCCCGCCGACACCAGCCCGGCAAATCCATCCATGTGGTGCATGGAATGGCAATTTTTGCCGTGGTACTGGTGCCGCCAGCGTCGTAGACTGCAGTGGCAGTGATCTTCCAAACCGCGCGGTACGTGGGATCCAAGCGGTGTTGCCACCACTCGGACTCCGTCGTCACCTCGATCTCCCTGATGGGATATTGCACCCTCGGGAGATCTTCTTCGCGGTTGGAAACCGCGCGCCACACGACCGCGCCGCTCTCCACGGCCTCCTCCTGGTCCACGAGGCGCTGGACCGGCGTATCCTCAACGAACGAGGACGCCATGTCCGCCCCCAGAACCAGTCGAGGGTTGGAAACGACCGTGGTTTTGATCGTCCGGCGATCCTTGGGCCTCCGCTCCCGCTCCCCAAACACGGACTCGTTCAGCTTCCAGTCCGTGCAGATGGTCGCGAGGGCGATCGTCCCGTCGCCGTTGTCGTGCCAGCGCTCGGAAAACTCCGGGCTGGCAGGAGCCCCGCGGTACATCATCCGGCCACTGGCGTCCTCGCGGATCGCCTGCAGCCGAACCCGATAGTTTTTCTCGGGCTCGGTTCCACGGGGCATGAAGACGATCGAGGCGTGCCGCGCCCGCTCGCTGGCACGGTAGGAGGCGATGGCCTCCTGCGTCTCATCAAACTTCCTGCCGCGCTCGGCAGTCAGCGTGACGATCAGCTCTTCGACCATGACTCACCTCCCTCCCATGCTCCGCGAACGGAGCGGCTCAAACTTGATCTTCTCGCCACGAACACGAGATGTGTTCACGACGAAGAGAAGAAGCCCCGCACCACACACTTGCGTATGGGTGCGGGGGAAGGTGAGACGGGTTGGCAGACCCGACCTCACAGGTTGCGAAAGACCTTCTGCTCCGCCTCCTCTGCCGTGAAGGCGGAAACGCGCTCGACGCGCTCCGAGAAGAGCCGGACCGCCGCATCAGTCACATGTGTTCCCGGGACATCACAGATCACTGTGAGCACCGAGAACTCATGCGCCCGTTTGGCGGCCGAAAGCTCTTGGAGGAACGCCTCCGAGACCGCGCAGTCGCCGTCAGTGACCAGCACGATGTCGGCCTTCTTCAGGCCTTCCCGTGCAATCATGGCCACTGCGCGACGAAACGGCTGCTCGAAGTTCGTCCCTCCGCCGGCCCGCGCCTCGGCGATCTGGAGCATTTGGCGTGCGCCCACACGCCCGGCCGGATAATGCTCGGCACGGTGAACCACCGCGTCAAACAAAATCCAACCAAACGCGCGGCGCCGCAGCTTGGCGTAGCAGGCCAGAGCGAGCGTCACGCCCTTGGCCCACTGCTGCTTGGCGCCGTCCATCGAACCGGAGGCGTCCTCGCAGACGATCACAGGCCCCTCTCCCAGCGGTCGCCGAGATCGGATGCCGTGAAGCCGAAGCTCCCCCCGCATCCAGCGTTGAAGCGCCGGGATGCGGGTGGCGGGATGCGTGAGCGCGGCCAACTCGCTTACGTGCGCGCGGGCAATGTCCCGCCCGCGCTCGGGTTGCGGCACGCGCCGGCCTTCCGCGCGGCTTTCGCTCCGGGCCTTTTTGGCCGCGATTGCTCGCAGCCGGCCCAAGAGCCGCGCAAAGGACTCGAAGGCACGGTTTTTCCGCATCTTCTGGAGTAGCCCGAATGCCTCGGGCACCTCCATCTGATGCAGTTCCCCGCGCTCCAAGCCCCAGGCCTCGATGGTCTCGGACAGCTCCTCGACCACCTTCCCCGCCTCGGCCAGAGCCGCGTGCCCCGCTCGTGCCAACTCGCGCATTTTCGCCTCTGCCTCTGCGCTCCCAGGTTTCCCCATGAGCGCGTCGGCCTCGGCTTGCGCGTGCTGGTGTGCGACATCGGCCTGCGCCCGGACGTCACCCACTCGCGCTTTCGCTTGAGCAAGTTTGTCCGCAAGCGCTTGAGCCTGCGCCACCGTAAGCGACCCGCGGCCGGCCTTCGGCGCACCCGAAGGTGAACCGTTGCCGGACTGGGGAGCGCCATCTGCCGTGCCGTCCGCCTTCTCGCCAGGACATTGGCCCCCGCCTGCTTGAGCCTGCGCCATCATCTGGTCGCAAAGCTCCTGCAGAGCGTCGGCCTCGGCCTGGGCATCCTGCGCCGTTTGCTCGAGCTGGTCGGCTTCGGCGTCTGCCTCTGCCACGCGCTCGAGCTGTTCCGCGTCATCCGCGGAAACGAGCCGCAGGATGGTTCGGGCGGCTTCAATCGTTCCCGCCATCGCCAACACGCGGTCTCCGCGTGTCTTGGCATGGAGCTCTTCAAACGCGGCCGTCTCGACCGTTTCTCCGAGCATCCCGCGCCAATACTGACGGCTGGGAGGAACTTGATCCGAGGGCTTGAGTCCTGCCTCCTCGGACCACAACACGTTGTACGTGTCACCCAGGGCGGCAGTCACCCCCGGCAACACCTTCGCCCCATTCTTCTCGAGCTCCCAAATTGCGGGAGTCTGCTCCCGCGTGCGGCAGTAGCCGAGGACGGTAAACACATCCGCCTCGGACACCATCGCTGGAAGCAACTCCCCCGGGGCGAGCGGAGGAGCGATGTTTTTTTTCGCGTCCATCTCTCCTCCTTGGGGCTACTCGATCCCGGCAGCCTTGTTGGCGACACGCTGCCGGACTCCACGCACCTCGTCGAGCACCGCGCGGACCAGGTCCGCCTCGCTCCCCGTCGCTTGGGTTGCGAGCTGCTCGAGCTGGTCAGCCGCATCCTTGCACTGGCGCAAGGAATCGGTGATGCGCTCGGACGCGCCAGACAAGAAGCTATCCACGACACCCCCTGCGGCCAGGAGGGCATCGGCCATCTCGCGCGCCTCGCTTGCCGGAGTCCGGCACAGCGGCGCGAGCACGGCCTCGACCGCGGCGATCTGCTCGGGGGTGTCCCACAGCAGCCACTTCAGCACCCGAAGGTCCGACTTGGCTACCACAGTTCGTCCCGAAAGCAGGGCCTCGGCCTGCAAAATATCAAACACGCGCCCGAAGCGACGGTCGTCGTCCCAGAGCCACTGGAACGTGCCGTCGGTGTGAGTTTCGAGGAGCTGTTGGTAGATTCCCAACACGCTCTCGACAATCTCATCGGACACGATGACGTGCGTCCGCCCGGCGCGAAGCACGGCCACCTCGTCGAGCGTCAGCGTCACGGCCGAAACCGTGTTGCTGTTGCTCGCCGAGCGGCCATGCGCCAGCCGAGACGACACGAGCTGGAGCTTCCCGCCCCGATCCAGGGAACGCACCGGAACGCGGAGGGTCATGCGAGACCACACCGCGCCCAAGTTCCCTTCGGAGTCCGGGAGCTCATTCGACGCCGCCAAAAACGCAAGGAGCGGCGTCCGCACATTCGCGCCTTCGTGCCGCACCCCGCCGCCTTTGGCGAGGTCCAGAAGCGTCTGGAGCACATACGGCTCCGACTTCCAGATCTCATCTGCAAAGACGATGTGCGCGGCCGCGGCGCGACCCAGCTCACCGCGAATGCGGACGGACTTTCCGCCGCTCGCAGTGGGCTCCTCTTCGATCCGCGTAGACTCCACCAGAAGGTGGTCCGCGCTGGTCATGGTCGGCATGAGCGCGTTGAAAAACTTCGCGCCCACAATCCGATCCGCCAGCGACTCGACCGTTCCAGTCTTGTCCACGCCCGGCGTTCCGAGGAAAAATGCCGGACGGCCCGAAACGAGCGCCAAGAGCGTGGCGTGAACCACGTCCTGGCGGCCGATGTGACGGGCACACACATCGGCAGTAATGCTCTTGATGCTGGCGGCAAGAGCAACCGCCTTGGACAGAATCGCGTCCATCTGACTCTCCTTTGCCGCAGGGATTCCCGCGGCAGTTGAGTTTCTCCAGCTGATGTCGGCCTCACCATTTCAAAAAGAGAGAGACCAACACAAGAAGAGTGCCGTGCGCCCACAGGATCGTTTGGAGTAAACTCCGCACGAATCCCGCAGGCGCACGGCAAGACCGGCTAACCGAAAACGCGGCGAAGAAGCTCGAGGAGCTCCTCCTGCGTTTGCGGCGTTCCGGAGGGGGGCGGGGACGTGGCCGGGCTCTTGCGAGAGCCCCAACACGCCAGGAACCCCGCGGTGTGGACGAACCACCCGCGAAGGAACGGCGTGAGGCGGCGCAAGTCCGGCTCGTTGTGTCCGGGGTAGCGCGAGATGCCGCGGGCAAACCCGTCGGCATAGATCGCGCACGATACCCCGAACTCCTCCTCGAGCACGAACCCCACCTGCGGCGCTTGGCCGCCAACCGGGAGGACGGCGACCTTGAAGCCGCCAACCGTCTCGATCCGCGCGCGCGAGGCCACCTCGAAGGCGTCCCCGCGCGCAGTGTGGAGGAGGTTGAGTCCCCGCAGAACGCGGGTCATCGCGGTCACGACCTCGCGGTCGAGCTCGACTCCCCGCAGTCCGCGGTTCCGCGCCTCGGTGCGGATCGCCGCCAGAACCCGCGGGAGCGGGATCCGCGGCTGGAGAATCCGTCCCGTGGAATCCTGCTCCTCCACCTCCTCGAGGAGCCTAGGATCCGCGTTCGCGGCCTCCGGCATCGAGCACGCAGCTGCGTGACGCGTGCCGTCTGGGTCGAGCCGACCTTTCTCACCCAAGGGGTGATCCAGGACGCGCTCGGCACCGGACAGCCGCGAACCACAGCACGGGCAGACGGCCGGAATTTCCGGCGCGCCCGCTGGCACGAAATGGACGGCCTGTACGTCCGCGCCCGAAAGCGCGACGCACATGCAGGCGTCCAGATCCGGCGTGACGTGGATGATCACGTCTTTCATGTCGTCCTTTCTTGCGGCCATTACTGACCGCGGTTGGAATCCATCGCCATTCCCCTCTCTCAAAACATCGCGGCTCTTTCGGTGTTCTAAGAGAGGGGGGGGTAAGTCGTGTGTGAAAAACGCTTACCTTCCCCACAGGGTGTGCTGTCCGCGGATTGGCCCGTGTTCCAAAACCGCGGCGCGAGGATGGGATCATTCCCTGATGACGCCTCGCGCGCCAAGCCGACTCGCAAGAGCTAACGCTGCACGAGCCCCCGCTCGATGCACCGCCGCTCGACCTCCAGGCGCATGTTGGCCTTCATGCGCTTGTACTCCGCTTTGTTGTGGCGGAGCTCCACTTTCCGACGCCGGAAGTCCTCCAATTCTTCCGGCGTCAGAACCTCTCGGTAGAACCGCCCCCAGCCGACGTACTTCGGGTTGCGGATGCAACCCTCGACCTCGAGCGGGAGCGGAACGCCCGCGAGGGTGATCTACCCCTCCACCATCACGCCGACGCTCTGACCTTCCGGCCAGTCGCCGACCGTGATGGTCTTGCGGTATCGGAGGCCGGTGGCGGCCTCGACCGCCCGGCAGAGCGCCGGGTCCTGCGGGTTCTCGACGAGGAACCGAGCATCCACGTCGATCACCCGCGTCTCCTCGTCAAGAATGAGGAGACCGGACACCAGCGACCAGCCGAGGACGACCTCGACGCTCGGACCCAGGGCAATCTGCCACTGGGCCACGAGCGCCTCGACCGACCGCAAGATCTGCTCGAGGCTGGGGGGGCTCCATTTCCCCGTCCTCGTCGTACAGATCCGCCATCGGGTCGCGGCCTCCGTGGGCCGCGTCCCACTCCTGCACGTCCCTATCGCAGGACGCGCAAAGCCCCTCGACCAAAACCGGACAATTTCCGCAACAGGCGCACATCATGGCGCCCCATCCTTTCGGATGCAAAAGTGAAGCTGGCTCCATCATGGATCGGCGGCATTTGCGCGCCAACCAGCATCGCTTTTGTGAGGTGTCCTCATCTCTTGGCAGATCCAACGATCCGCAAAAAGATGAAGGGCGAAACGATGTGCAGTCGTTTCGCCGAGGGATTGGTGTACAACTCCCGCGAGGATCCCCATGCCCTGCGGAAGCGGCCGACTTTCTCGTCAGATGACCGCCGGCCAGCCGATCTGTCATCCCGCACTTGATGCGGGATCTAGAGCCGGAACGGAACAACCGTCCCGACCGGGGTAGCGGCGTCGCGCGATGCGACCACAACCGCCGGCCCACAGCCGGGATGAAGCTCCGCCCACGCGCGCCCGTCGGCAAGAAGGCGCGCGGACTCCTGCGGCGTGAACACCGCCACCCACGCCACGCTGGCGCGGTGGTACGCCCGACAAATCGCCCCGGTCAACCACCAGGGGCCTTTGCCGGACACCACCACACCGCGGTCGGTGGGGACGGTGGGCGGAATGACGACGGGCAGGTTCGGCACGTCGAACACCTGCCCCGGGATGCCGTACTCCACCAGGGAGTGGTCATCCCTCTCCTCGCGCCGCCACGCAAGGAGGTTGTTGCCCTCGCCCGCGATCGCGAGCGCAGGGAGCTCCACGTACCCCGCCAATTTGGGGTCGTAGAAGCTCACCCGCGCCGCGACCGCGCACGCGAGAGCATGGTAGGGGAACCCGGCCGAGCAGTTCCCCCACAGCCGCACTTCCAGCTGACCCGCAGTCTCTGCGAGCACCACCGAAAGGAGCTGAGGGAGACAACTCGGGATCCAGTCCCGCCCCGGACCGCCATTCCGGAGCGGGAGACCGAGGAGCTCGGCAAGGCGCGGGAAGTTTGCCCCCGCGTCCGCCTCGCCCGTGTCCTCGGCGTTCCCCCTGCCCGCCAGCTCGAGAATCCTTTGAGCCACCGCGCGGGCGGTCGGCGACCCAACCGGCGGGTTTTCCCGATCGAGACGCGTGATCCGCGCGCGAAGCGGGGTTCCCGCCGAAAAAATCTCGTCGTCGGCCCCTTCCAGGACCGACTCCAACACGGCGAGGGGTTCGCACCCGCACGCCTTGCCGAAGTCGATCCACGGAGCCACCTCGGCCTCGTACTTCGGGGAGGCCAGCACAATGAAGTGCGTGCACTCCCGAAGGATCCGCTCATTTTCCGGTGAGCGGATTCCGCCGAGGTCAACCAACGTGACTGGGGCGGTGGAGCCCCGGACGGATCGCGCGACCCAGTCCACGAACTCCACCAAGAACTTCCCCTTGCGCCGGATCGCGCGGGAAAGTTCCGCGTCCCCCTCGTGACTCCAGCCGGTGATTCCCTCACCGTCCGGAGCCCCCTCCACCATCGCAAACTGCTCCCGAGGGAGCAGCCCGCGCAGGAGGGAAAGGAAGACGCTCTTGCCGGAGTGGGGAGGCCCACCCACGGCGACTTTGATTCCCACATTACCCTCCTTAGTAGGGGTGGGTTGGCGCAACCTGCGCCGAAGACAACGAGCACGTGACGATCACGGCTCTGCAACACATTTCACCTCTATGTCATCCTAAGGAGCAGGGCGACGAAGGATCTCTTGTACAAGAGATCCTTCAGGCTTCGCCTTCAGGATGACATTGTTCACAAAATGACATTTGACACCACTCAAAACCTGTTGCAGAAACATGATCCGAAATTCGACGAAAAAAAACAAAAGCCCTCTTCACGGGGAATCCCGAAAGAGGGCTTGGATGAGAACCTTTGAGAGCGCATCTTAACCACCACAGAAAAGACACGCCCCAAAGAGCTCTCATCAAAGATCTCTTTTGGGCTTTTGTTCCGCGGACCGATGTGGTGGTTCATGCCTCACGCTCCTCACGTGATGGCATTTTGTGGTGGTTGAATCTCAAACACTAACCTCCTCCCGAGCTCGAGAGAAGATCACCGAAAGAGACGGGAGCGCGGCACCATTCCTCCAAAAATTTCTTGGCTGATGCCGTCCTTTCTCGGCACCTTTGCGTTTGCAAAGCCGCAGAAAAAGGAAAATGCGAGATTTGACGAAACAGGATGAGAGCGATAAGATACGAACATCACTATAACTCACTAACTTATGCATGCAACCGCTACGAAAAAACTGACAAAAGAATCTCTCCTGTGGCGCGGAGTTGTTCGTTCGGAATGGAATCCCCCCAATAACGGTCTTCTTCAGCTACATGGACTTTGGGCAAAAAAGAAACGAACGGCGCGAAATCTTTCGGAAATCCGAAGGCGATTGTGGGGCAAGGCATAACTTATGAAAGATCCGGTACTACTGGACACCAACATTGTCATTGAAATTCTCAATGGAATCGGAGACCCGCATACCTTCGATCGCTGTGATGTTTTTATTTCCACGGTCAGCATCGCCGAACTTTATGCGCTTTCAGGAATGTCAAAAGATGAAGAACGACGGATTGATGCCGCACTCCTATTCCTTTCCATTGTTCCGCTCACGAAGGAAATCGCCAAAAGAGCGGGGTTTCTCGCTCGAACATGGACAAAGCGCAGTCAACGTCCGGATCTGCTCATCGCAGCAACAGCGTTGGAGCTCCACATTCCGATCATCACCAAAAACATTCGTGACTTTAGTCGCATCCGGGGATTGATGGTCAGAAACGAACCGTAGTAAACACATCCTTCAAGAACCTCTTGACTGATGCCGTCCTTTCTCGGCGCCTTTGCGTTTGCAAAGCCGCGGAAAAAGGAACAGACGCAAACGTATGTCATGCTGAACTCCATATCCCAGGATAACATCAACGCAACCACGAAAGAGCATCCTTCTCACCCGCCCTTTTGTAAAGAAGAGCGAGTGGGAAAGAAGGGCGGCTCATGACGTGCGAGTCAGAGGAGCCGCCGAAGAGGTTGTGGGTCTTTCAAGGCCGTGTTCCCGCGCTGACCCAAGGAGCGCGGGGACCTGTTGTGGGGTTATGAACCTCTCGAGTTCCTCACCACCCCGTGGGTGAGGAGAGGGTGCGGCGCGTCAGGAGGTGGAACTTCCTAGCAGCTCCAGCGATCCCGGTAGCACCGCTTGTCGGCCGGCGCCGAACGGCAGGTCTCCGGCGTGACGACCGGGCCCACGACGAGCCCCGGAAGGGCTCCACGGAACGCGGAGATCGAGAGCATGGAGCTCACGACCTTCACGTCCGGGTACTCCTCCCGGAACTTCGTCAGAGCGGCCAGGGCGGCAGGGTCCGGCAGGGGCTCGGCCACCACGAGCGTGGCCTTCCCCACCTTCCCGAAGGTCGTCTCGGCCATCTCGGCCTTGACGACCTTGGCGAGCGCCGGGTTCGGGGGGAGCTCGCCCCCCGACTCGAAGATGCACGGGTGGGCCAGAGCCGAAATGGCCCACAGCCCCTCGCACACTTCGAACGCGGCCGTCTCGATCCCCGCCAACACCACCTGCTTGGTATTCACTTTGCTCCCCTTTCAGGAAGCGCGAACAAGGTTTGGGCTCCAAAATTGGAGTTACCTGCGGCACGCATGTTTGGCGCCGCAACCCATTCCCTATCCGTTGAGGTTTCCCTCACAGTTTTTTCTTGTTACACCCTAGATGCCGGATCGAGTCCGGCATGACAGAAAAAAACAGTGAGAAAAATCTCAAACAAAAAATCCTCTTCTTGCTGAAGAGGACTTTAATGAGACTTCCTGCACGTATCCTAACCATCACGAAAGGATACGCACGAAGAAGCCTTATCAAAGCACTCTTCATGCATTCTCACGAATGCCCGCGTGAGACGGGGTGATGGTTAAGAAAAACCGATTCTCAAGACCTGTGGGTGGTTGAATGCCACCGGTCGTAAGAAAGGGCGGCGAGAAAACGTTGTGCACGACCTCGCCTTCCTTTTGCTTCTATTTCTCGCGTGCGTGCGAGCCGACCGAAAGCGGGTCGAGTGAGGTTGGGCGATTTGCCCTGCGACGCCTCACGCGCCGTTTCCGTCAAGCGTAGACGGCGTCGGGGACCCGGGCGTCCCCGATGTACACGCCCCCGTCCCTCCAGTGGAGGGCGGAGGCGGGGAGCCCGAGCCGCGTTGCCGCGGTCTCGAGCGTCGCCCGGACGGCCACGAGCGCCGTCCACTGTGCCGTCGCGATGGACTCGCGACGGCTGGCGTCCCGCTGGGCCGCGCGCTTTGCGCGGCGGTAACAGGACACCGCCCGCCGACCTTCGGCGGGGGAGGTGGGAACAGAAATGATCTGCGACATTTTTTGTGCTCCCTTCGAGCACTCGAAGGCAGTCCAACCTCAAGGATTTGCATCGCACTCGCGACGCATTTCCTCTGGGGTTGTGCCTTCGCAGGTTGTCCTGTTTAGAGACTTGTCATCCCCGACTTGATCGGGGATCCCCGCCTGTGCGAGGATGACATCTGGATTCCCGCATTCGCGGGAATGACAATGATGAACTGTCCCTAAAGAGAACAACATGCCATAAAGAAAGGTTGGTGGAGGCAGGAACGCGTGCGCGAATCCTGCCCCCACCGGCGCCCAAGCCCCGTGCGTGTGCACAGAACTGGGCGTAAAACGTGTGACGGGAGGGAGTTGAACCCTCAAGAGTCATCGTGTTTCCACGACAGGCTGAATGGTCATGAGCAGTGCCCATGGGTGGACTTGAACCACCAGACATCCCAACACCTGCCGTTTCCGCCCGACTCCCCTCTTTTCTCTTTCATGCTCCGAGGAAACATTCTACGACATTAGGTCGTAGGTGGGATTCAAACCCACAGAGAGCTTAATGCAGAGCTCTCGCGCCGACGGCTGCATCCGCCAGCTCTATTCGGTTTCCTGAAACACTTTCCGCCACCGTTTACCCGCATTCGCGTACGGGCAGACGGTGAAGGAAATTGATCCTCATGGATGACAGTTAATCTCCCACTAACGTGAGAGACTCCCTTGAGAAGATGAGTCTGTAAAACCCTGGAGACTCGAAATATGATTTCAAGGAGTTCGAGGGTTCTTCCTCCTCTTCTCGAGGGAACTCAATTTTCAAAGTTCGTCGAAGTCGCCTTTTCTCTTCGGCATCACGATGTCGCTCGAACATGAGATCCTTTAGTCGCCTTAGGCGACTTCAGGATGACATGATTGAGAAGACTCTTCGCCTGCCTCGCCTCTGTCCTTTTCCAGACCGAGGCGGGCGCACGTGAAGCGTCAACGGAATTGTTTTCCTAGCCGCCTCCACGGTCATCCTTCGACAAGCTCGGGACGACCATGGGGCAGTATCGGTAAGTCCACCGTTTATCCGCCCCTCCCGCGGGTGTGGATCCCGGATCGAGTCCGGGATGACATAACCGGGGAGGACGCTCGAAGCGCAAAGGATATTGAGGACAATGATTCTCTCTCGACTGCTGTCCTCACAGCCCTTTTGCGATCTTCGAACTTAGGGTTTCTCCGGGTGTTCCTCTCTAGGGTACGGGGACTTTCGGCGAGCGCAGAGCGATCGCGTGAGCCACACCTTGGCCGTCCAGAGGTCGGAGATAAAATCAAATAAACAATCCGCTCGACGAGAGCGGCTCTTAAAGGGGGCATCGCGCTCCTTCATACAAGGAGGGATGTCCGCTTTCTCGAGCTCTCTCTTCTCGGGAATGGATGCGTGGTGATTGGGAAGGTGCAAGGGAATCAGGGCTTGCTTTCTTTTCGGTTTTTCATCGTAACGCCGCAGTATATATCATGTCGCATATTTTGTCAAGGGCTTGTGACTTGAATTGGCAGAATATGTATAATAATACTATCATGTTTGTTCATTATTGCGATATTTATTATATTATTTTGTCATAAAGTATTGACATTTATAAAAAGGTGCGATATAATTTGAGATGACATGAATTGCTCCACAGGATCCATTAACCAACGAACACATGTACGAACAATTTTTGACAGAAACGGGGCTTTCTGCCCATCAGGCCGCGATTTACGAGATTTTGCTCAAAAATGGGCCGCTTCGGGCTGGAAAAATCGCCCAAAAAAGTCCGCTGAAGCGCGGATTGGTCTATAAAACCCTGGATGAACTTGTGGAATTGGATTTGATCGAAAAGCAGGAAGCATCCGGAAAAGTGGCGGAATTTACTCCCAAACATCCGCTCAAACTCCAAGAACTCTCGGAAAAACGCGAACAACAGGCCCGAGACGCCCAGTTGGCGCTTTCTGGGGTCCTCTCCTCCCTCATTTCCGACTTCAACCTCATTTCCGACAAACCCGGCGTTCTCTTCTTTGAGGGCGACGACGGCATTCGACGGGTCGCCGAAGACTCGCTCACCGCGAAAACGGAAATCTACTCCTATGCGGATGTGGAGGCCGTAGAAACTTACGCGCACAGACTCAACGTGGACTATATCGCCAGACGGCGACGGATGCATATCAAAAAGAAAGTGCTCGTGACCAACTCCCCCTACAACAAAACGTATTTCAAAAAACTCGGCCCGGAGGAAACCAATGTCCGATTCATCAATTTCCCGTTTCCAAAGTTTCAAACCGTCATGCAGATCTATGACACAAAAATTTCTTACATCACGGTAAGCGAAAAAACCAAAATCGGCGTCATTGTGGATAACGCCTCGATTGCAATCATGCACCGCGCGTTGTTTGAATACGCCTGGACCACCGCACAAACCACCGGCCCGCAACCTACCACTAGCGCCGCGCCTTCTTCCCCGCGGCCGACGATGCTGCAGACGCCGTCGCCTTCGGTTCAAACCCCACCCAGACCATCCCCGGCTCCTTCCGGTCCCGCCGGTACGCGGTCATGACCATACCTCCGTCGCGGAGAATCTGGTTACATGCTTCGAGAAACGCATTGTAATCGCCGTGAAGGTCAAACTGTAACACGAACGGTTCTGATTCGATTCGCGCCGGCGGACGCGGACGCGCGTCTTTTTTGATTTCCGCAAGCGGGGCATTGAGGTAACGATAGGAAGGGTTTGCGCGCGGATCAATTTCCATCTTAAAAAACGCCTCGCCGGTTTTTTCAAAATTGGGAATCATGCCAGAGACAACAAAGCCGAAATCCCCAATATACCGCTCGGCAATGGGCAACTTTGGATATGCCGTCGCCTCCACAGGATGATTTCGGGATTCCTGCACAATCGCCATTTTCAAAATCGTCTCCCCAAGCGAAGACCCGCGAAGCTCGGGCCGGATATTGAGCGAACCGGCATAGACGTTCCCGTTTTTCAGATCATCAAACCGCACAAACCCCAACATCTCCCCACGATACCGCGCGATGTAAAATCGGTTTGCCGGATTCTGCAGGGCGGCGTCAAATCCTTCCACGACCGCGGCATGAAGGCGCGGATACTGTGACCAGTTCTCGTCTGCAATCTCTCGCATGGCCAAGCGATCCTTTTTTGAAATCTCCGCGCCGGATTCCACATCCACCTCAACCTCTTTCAAGTCTTCGAGCTTCACCCGCTGGCCTTCATCATGCAGAACTTTATAGGTGCTCGCCAACACCAGAAGCGGCGCCTCGATTTTTTTCATCTCTTCCGCGATCCGCGCTTCTACCGACGCCTCGGAAGCATCGCTGACGGCAAGTTCTTGGGTGAGTTGAGCCAAAACATCCCCGCCGCGGCGAAGCAATTGAGCGCGAATCTGTCCGGCCTCATCCGACTGGATCGTTTGCCCTTCCGGTAGCAGCTCGCTGGCCTGCTTCATGACCGATGCCACAGCATTGGCCACGCGCCCGATCCGCGCCATAACCCGATGCGCCAGGGCCTGTGGAAGCTCATCGCCCAATTTGTAGAGCGCTCGCGTGGCCTTTTCCTCTCCGTCAAATCCCACCACGGATCGGAGTCCGTTCAAGCCGAAGTCGCGAACGAAACGCACAAATCCCCCTTGATTGGCAGTGATCGCGCGAGTGACAGCAGAAATCAACGTCAACGGGTCGTAGTCAAGTTTCAAAAGATCTGGACCACCCTGCGTCCGAATCCGGTCCGAAATCCGCAGGAGATACTCAAAATTTTCTACGCTCTCGACGCGCGCCTTAAATGCCTCGCCGCTTTCTTTCGGAAATTTTCGATGGAACGTGCGGGAATCATATTCTTGAAGGTTGGCGTCTTCTTGATTGACGCGAAAAATTTCCGCGCCGCCTTGCGTGACGCTATGGCGCTTGAGACGCGGATCCCCGTGCTGAAACATCTGAAACGTGTGTGTGAGATGCCGACGCTGGGTTTCCGGATCCTCTTGAATCATGACGCCTAACGACGGCCCCACGGGAAAGGCTTCCGCATATTCCAACTCTTCCAGAGTTTCCCTACCGCGGCCAAAAAAGTAATCCACACTTCCAATCATCATCCTTCCTCCCACGCCGATCCGGCGAGATTGCCGAAGTCCTTCGATGGCATCGCGACCGGACTTTGTGCGAAAATCGTCCGGCGTGAGCACCCCCGTTTCAATGAGATAATGAGATGCGGCGCAAACTCCGGAAGAAAAACTCCCGGAGAACGCAAGGACGTCAACTCCGCAGCGTCAATAGCAAAACTTTCGCTCATTTCCCGATCAAACCAATTCACCGAAATCGGATGAAATTCCTTCCGCGAGGGCCACCATACCATCAATTTTCCGGTCTCGGGATCGCGATACCCTCGGCCGTACTCTGGATGGTAAATCACCGCGGCAATAGAAGATTCTCGATAGTCCACATCTTCTCCGGACAACGTTGGCAGAGACTGACTCTCCACCGGTCTCTTCCGAAAAATTTCCCATGGTCCAATGTAGAATTCTGCTTCCCGAATCGCTTCGGGATCAAGCGCCGCGTCTTGCGACTCTGGTTCATAAAACAACGGTTTTGGGACGGCAGGTTCGCCAGCGTGCTTTGCGCGCTCAAAATCTTCTTTCGACACCACATCCACGCCTTGAAAGACGAGTGCAAAAAATCTCCGCGGCTCCTCCGGATGAAATTCAGGATATCGCTTAATCATCAGCCGATGGTTACGAAGAATGGCGCTCAACACATCTCCAAAGATCGCAAAATCAATGATCGGCTCTCCGTGGTCGCCGCGTTCCAAAATTCCAAACTTTTCCAAGTCTTCCAAAATCAACTCCTGAAGCTCCGTGCGGCGCTGTTCTTGCGGCTCCCCGTGCTCATCCGGTTCTTGCGGCGCCGTCTCGACCCTACGCGTGCTGACGGAGGAAGGTTCTATATTGATCATAGGAAAAAAGAATGATTCCTCTTTATCCTACTGAAACCTCGCAACTTTGGCAATAGGGGAGATTTGTATTATAATGGAGAACCTCACGCACTCATCTTTCCAAATATGTCCATCCTTTCCAAACAAGACCCCGAAGTCGCCCACGCCATTGAACACGAACTCGCTCGCCAGCGGGACGGACTGGAATTGATTCCGTCGGAAAATTTCGTTTCGCGCGCCGTTCTTGAGGCCTTGGGAAGTGTGATGACAAACAAATACTCCGAAGGATACATCGGCAAGCGCTACTACGGCGGCACGCAGTACGTGGATGTGACCGAAGGACTTGCCATTGAACGCGCCAAGCAGCTTTTCGGCGCACAGCACGTCAACGTCCAGCCGCTATCCGGCGCTCCGGCGAACATCGCCGTGTACACCGCGCTGTTGGAACCCGGCGATACGGTTCTGGGCATGGATCTTTCGCACGGCGGGCACCTGACGCACGGCCATCCGGTGACGCACATGGCAAAATTCTACAATTTTATTCGATACAAAACCACGGCAGATGGCAACATGGATTACGATGAAATCCGCGCGCTCGCACAGGCGCATCACCCCAAACTCATCCTCGTGGGATATTCGGCTTACTCGCGGGAGATTGATTACGCGGCGGTCAAAACCATTGCCGACGAAGTGGGCGCACTGACGATGGCGGACATTGCGCACATTGCCGGGCTTATTGCCGGCGGGGTCATGAACAACCCCGTGCCGCTGTTTGACGTGGTGACAACAACAACGCACAAAACCCTCCGCGGCCCGCGCGGCGGCATGATTTTATGCAAAAACGCGCTCGCCAAAACCATTGACCGATCCGTGTTCCCGGGTTTTCAAGGTGGACCCCACGAGCACAACATTGCGGCAAAGGCCGTCGCGTTCGGCGAAGCTCTGCAACCCGCTTTCAAAACCTACGCCGCCGCCGTCAAAAAAAATGCCCACGCACTGTGTGAAGCCTTGCGCGACGAGGGACTCGGGATTCAATTTGGCGGAACGGAAAACCACCTTGTTCTCGCCGATGTCACGCCCCTGGGACTCTCCGGCAAACAAGCACAAGAACTGCTCGACCAGGTCAACATCACCTGCAACAAAAATATGATTCCGAATGACCCGCGGTCCCCCATGGATCCATCGGGGATTCGAGTTGGATCGCCAGCCCTCACAACCCGCGGATTTGTAGCCGAGGAAATGGCCACCATCGGACATCTGATCGGAAAAACTCTCAAACACCCCACTCACCCGACCGTCCTCGATGAAGTCCGATCCGCGGTTGCGGCTCTGACTGCGACTCACCCGCTTTACCCCGGACTGGGGGTTCTCTCGTAAACTTATGAGCGCAAAAACTTTAGAAGGGAAAGCGATTGCGACATCCATCCTTGCCGAACTCCAACTTCGCATCCAGCGCGGAAGACTGGCACCTGCGTTGGCTGTCCTGGCTGTGGAAACTCCCACCGCGCGCCATCGCGCCGATCCATTTCTTGCTCACACGACCCGCATTTGCGAAGAAACCGGCGTCGCCTGCCGATTATTTTCCTTTCCCGCAAACCGCAACACCGCCAACTTCATTCAAACCATCCATGAATTAAACGCGGATCCCAACATCCAGGGAATTTTCCTTCAAGCTCCCCTTCCCCAGCATCTCAATACCCAAAAAATCATCGAATCCATCGCTCCAGCAAAAGATGTCGGAGGCCTCCACCCGCACACCGCCCGCCGGATACTCAAAATGAAACCCACGCTCCGAGATCCACGCGTCGAAGGGGTTCTGCGGCTTATTCAAGTGGCAACGCGCAACCATCTGCTTTCGGAAAAATTCGGCGTTATCCTTTCCAACGATCCCGCGTTCCGGCGCGTGATGGCGCAAACGCTCTACCAAGCCCTCGGCGTGCCCGCGGAAGCTCCCCGCACGCTTTCTCCCTCGGCGCGATCGGTTCTCCAACGCGCGGACATCGTGATTACCGCGCAGACGGATCTTCAAAACATCCGGCATCTCATGATTAAAGACGGCGCGATCGTCATTGATGCAACCATTCCGGAAACCCTCGAGTCCAGCCCAAGCCGTCGCCTTCACCCGAGCCTATACGCAAAAGCCGCATGGATCAGCCATGCGAACACCGGTCTTGCGCCCGTTCGCTTTGCCCTCACCTTATCCAACGTCCTCACCGCCTACTCTCTAGCATCGTAAGGATCGGTTCCAGCAAAAACCTCTTTCGCATCGTCCACACCATCGCCGTCATGATCGAGCACCACGCCTTCTCCTAAGGGATTGTATCCGTTTTGAAGTTCAGCTCCATCAAGGTAGGAATCATTGTCGGTGTCCGGATCATTCGCATCCGTACCCATGAGCAGTTCTTGCGCATAAGTTAATCCATCGGCGTCTGCGTCCGAAGCGGGATTGACCGGCGGCGCGGTATTCGTCACGGCATTGATATTTGCAGTGTTAGTGTTGCTATTGCTGGGCGCGGCATTGGCATTTTTATTGAAACTTATATTCGCCGTATTCCCAAGATCCGCGTTGATCAGACCAGGAAGGAGATCGCTACTGGATGACGGAAAGAGTAGATTCACGGCAAAAAAACCGCCCAAAATCAGCACAAACAACAAAACGATCAGCACACTGGCAATAATGAGAATATTTCGACGATGAGCGGACTCATCCTCAACTAATCCCTCGCTAAGCGGCGCGGCCGCGGCCGTTGCCTGAATGTGCTGATCAATGACATTCAGCCGCGGCGCAGAAGAAGGCGCGCCGGAAGACGAAGGGACGCTCGGCGTCAGTCCTTTCAGCTTTTGTTCTGCGTCGGTTTCCGATCCTTTCGCGGACGGATCCGGTTGTTCCGAGGATGGCTTTGGACTTGTGGGTTGATCAAACATATTTTAATCATACCACAAAAAACCACCGAAGGAAAACCCCCGCTGTTCCCGCTCGCGTTATATTCCCATCGTCCGCACCCACTCTTTCCACTCCACATTTTCTCCAGCAGCGATTTCTTCGTTATAAATGCTCCAAAATTCGTCGGGCGTCACCACGCGGGTATTTTTGTAGGATCCAAAATCGAGAAGATGGACGTCGTCGGAAACAATAAAATCAGCCTCCCCATCTTGCGCGCAGGAAAAAAATTTATTGTCCTGCGGATCTTCTTCAACAATCCGCACGCGGCTGTGCACCTCCACTTCCTCGGCGCGATCCAACAGATCATCCAACAAATCCAAATAGGACTCGTCCATAATCAACTCGTCGGCCTTGAGGCGGTACTCTCGTTCAATCTGCCTCGAAACCACCGCCTGCAATTTTCCTTCCAGACAAAGCTGAATGATCCGATACGCGTAGCTATAATCATCTTGAACCCCGTTAATCAGGACGTTGGTATCTAAGATGACACGAACCATAGTTCACCTCTAATGATAAAAACTTTTTCACCCGCAGTCTACAACACATTTATTTTTTTGACAAGAGCTCCAAGTCGGTTTTTCACTTATACAGCGCCTTGCATTTCACCCCGCCACAGGTTAAGATGAGAAACGGACTATTTTCTCTATCCTATGTCTCTCTCCATCGGCATTGTCGGCCTCCCGAACGTGGGAAAATCCACGCTCTTCAACGCCCTCACCAAAAAACAAGTGGATGCGGCAAATTATCCGTTCTGCACCATTGAACCGAATGTCGGCGTTGTTGCGGTTCCAGATCCACGGCTCGATGCCCTGGCTCGTGTCTCCCATTCCGCGAAAATCATTCCGACGGCGATCGAATTTGTGGATATTGCAGGACTCGTTGCCGGCGCGCATAAAGGCGAGGGGTTAGGGAATCAATTTTTATCCCACATTCGAGAAGTGGACGCGATCTGCCACGTTGTTCGGGCGTTTGAGGATCCGAATATCACTCACGTGGCCAACCGCGTCAATCCTGCCGATGATCTGGCGATCATCCAATTGGAACTCATCATGGCGGATCTGGCGACGGTGACAAAAGCCCTGGATCGCGTAGAAGGAAAGGCGCGGAGTGGAGATAAAATTGCCGAAATGCAGACTGGAGCCTTCGCAAAAATCAAAACGGCGCTCGATGCCGGAGCGTTAGCACGAACCGTGTCGCTCTCGGATGAAGAAACCGAACACATTCGATCCCTTCACCTGTTGACGATGAAGCCGTGGATGATCGTCTTGAATGTTGGGGAAGAGGATTTGGCACATCCCTCAATCCCCCCGGCCTTCCAGAACGCCGGCGTCATTCCGATCACGGCACAAATTGAAGCAGAACTTGCAGAGCTTCCCCCCGAAGACGCCAAAACCTATCTCAAGGAACTCGGGATTCCGGAAAGCGGGCTAGATCGGCTCATTCGCGCAAGTTATGAAGCGCTTCACTTGATCACGTTCTTCACGTCCGGCGAAACGGAAACGCGAGCATGGACGATTCGTCGCGGAACGCTAGCACCGCAGGCCGCAGGGGTCATCCATACCGATTTTGAAACACATTTTATTCGCGCCGAAGTCGTCAACTGGAAAGACCTGGTTGACGCCGGATCTTACGCCGCCGCGCGGGAACGGGGAAAAGTCCGAACCGAGGGAAAAGCATATGTTGTCCAAGACGGGGATGAAATGAACATCCTCCATAACGCGCGGTAATACGATGAGCTTAAACAAAAAGAGAGTACCCCTTCGGTACTCCACTCACGAATGACGCCCGTCAACGAAACGGCAGGCGGGTTTCAGTATCCCCGTAGCCTCATCCCATCGGCTTCCTCATCCACCGTAAGCCGACGACGGTGAGAGACACCGCGAGCGCAAGGAGAGCAAGGAGCATCCCCCACCACGGCATCATGAAGAGCGCGAGCAGGACCTTGAAGGCGGTCATCACGATGACGATCACCGCGAGCGCGATCAGGATCCAGAAAACGGGTTCCATGAACGCTTTCTCCACCGCCAGACGGATTGAATCATCGCGGCAATGCCCAACCCACCGAGGATTGCCACAACACCCAAACCGGCCAGAACGATCCCAAACGCGGCAAGATTGGAATCTTGACTGGCATTCAGGGCAATCCAATCCCTCATACTGCCTCCTTTCTCCTGGGAACCTGATTGTGTTATAGGGAAATACAAAGCAATTGTCAACATCATGTCATCCCGACCCCCATAGGTGATCCGAAATCTATCCGCCGTGGATCCCGGATCAAGTCCGGGATGATCTTTAGATCGTCGCACGAGATGCCACCCGACGCCAGACCCCAATCTCACGATGGACGTATTGATCCTTCCGGCCGTATTCAAAGGTCTTCCGCACAGACATCCCGGGAAGTGAAACGGGCTGAAACCCAGCCGCCTCCCAAACCTGCAGAGAAACACAGTATGTCTTTGGAGACGTGACAACTTTTGGCAGAACCATGACCAGCACGCCGCCCGGACGCAAAAGCCCCGACACAACGTGCACCGTATCATCGTAGAGTCTCTGGATCACGTCAAAATTCTTTTGTAACTGTTCCGGGCGCTCCCGTCCTCGGAGCGGAGGGCCTAAATACGGCTCTGTCACAATTCCATCCACCGAGTTCGCCGAAAATTTCTCGGTGACCTTCCGAACATCCGAAATCTGCAAATTTATCACCGGCGCGGGAAGGTGCGATGTTCGAATCAACCAATAAATATTCTCGCGAGTGTCGGCGACCGCTTGTGTGCTAATATCGCTCCCAGCAAGATGCTCAAATCCCATACGCGCCGCTTCCGCAAGAATCGTTCCACTGCCACAGAAGGGATCTAAAAGAAGATGGTTGGTCGTCAAACCGGATAAATTGATGAGCATTTGTGCGACCTTTGGCGGAAGCATTCCGCTTTTTGCATCTCTTCTCGGACGGTCATAATCCCGATGCGCATAGGCTTCAAAATCCTGAACCGCATCCGTCATCCCCACCCAAAGCCGCTGATCGTCAAACAGAACGCAAACCTCTCCGCCCCGTTCCAAAAGGCGATTCTTTGAGACCACAACACTCGACAACGCGGATGCATCACGAGACGTCACCCACCGCGCCCGTTTGCCTTGAGATTTCAGCGCCTCTCGAATCGTCATCCCCACCGGCGTCAATTGTTTCGTCAACCGGAAAGGAGCAGATCCGGTAAGGGCATATAAACTCATGCCAAACTCCACGCGAGCATCCGTGGACGCAAGCCATGGAATGACGCGATCAGGGGTGAGGAGATCGCGGATCGCCGAAAGACGAGACCGCCCAGAAAGGAGCTCGGTATAGAGCACCCGGCCAACTTTGATCGTTCCTCCGAGTCGAGAAAGCAGTGCCGTATGCTCGATTCCGGAAAGCGCACCCAAAAGAACAGACCCGCCCGCGGCGTCCGTCTTCCATGTACCGCCTAGCGCAACAACGGCTCGTTCAATTTCTGCCCGCGCCAGTAGCGGATGATTACCCAGAATAAAAAAGGTGGACGAAAAAGTCAGTAATGGGGGAGGTGTCATGTCCCATACTATACCCTCTTGGCCGAGACTTGCCAAATTTTCCGAGCTGTGGTACACTCGACCCGATTTACTATTATTTCATCTTCTCTTTACAATCCATGCGAGCCGGGGCTTCGTACCCCAAAAGGCCGCGGGGAGATGAACGGGAGTACGACATGCAACATTACGATCTTTTGGTTTTAGTCCCCGCAACCCAGACGGATCCGGAAGTGGAAGCAATCTGGGAATCGCTCCGCCAACTGCTGGCGCAAAAGAATGTCAAAACAAGTTACGAGGAGCTAATCGGCAAACGCCGACTGGCATACCGCATTAAAGGCGTCCGACATGGAGTGTACGCGAGTTTTGGATTTTATGCGGAAAACGCGGCGGTCGCCGAACTTCACCAAACCCTGCGCCTGATGTCTGAAATCCTCCGCTACCAGCTTGTCCAGATGGATGAAAAATCCGAGGAACAGAAAGCGCGGGAGGCGGAAACAAAGGCGCGGCAAACCGCGCGAGAAGCAGAACGTGGCGCGATCGGCGTTGGGAAGATCGCGCGACCCGCTGTGCGTCAAAGCACCCCGGTCGTCAGCGCGCCGAAAATTCGAGAAAAAACCCGAGCGCCAGAGCTTGAGCCAGATGTCCAGCCGCAATCCGCCGAGATTACTACACCATCCGCCACCGAAACCGTGACTCCTTCAACTGCTCCTGCGGAAGAGAAACCGACTGCCGTGCCGGCATCTCCAACGCCGGCAACCTCTCCCGCTTTTACCCCTTCTGCAAAGGCCAAAAAGGCGGAAGAGAAAATCAAGCTTGAAGAACTCGATGAGCGGCTTGATAAAATCTTAGGCGAAGATATTTTATAACGAGCGTCTTCGCTTTATCCTTAGAAACTACTCCTATGGATCTTAACAAAGTCATGATTATTGGACGCCTGACGCGGGATCCCGAACTTCGCACCATCCCATCCGGTCAGACCGTCGCAACATTTTCCGTAGCAACCAGCCAGCAGTGGAAAGATAGCAGCGGTCAAGCGCAAAGCCGAACCGAGTATCATAACATTGTGGCGTGGCGAAAATTAGCAGACATTGTAGGACAATACCTCAAGAAAGGAAAGCAAGTTTACATTGAGGGTCGCCTCCAAACCCGATCATGGGATGACCAAAGCGGCAACAAAAAATACCGCACGGAAATTGTCGCCGACAATATGATTATGCTGGGAAGTCCCACGGGTCAAAACTCCGGAGAGCAAGCGGCGGCTCCCGAATCCGAATCACCCTCCCCCGTGATGGCGACCGCGTCTGCGCCAACGGCGCCCGGCGAAGAGGAAATTAACATTGAGGATATCCCATTTTAACCTATGCCAACGATTAAAAAACTTCACACCCTTCTTCCGAAACCCAAGTACTGCCATTTTTGCGTCAATGGATTGGAAGTGGCGGACTACAAAGACCCACAGATCTTTCAGCGGTTTATTTCATCCTACGCAAAGATCCTCCCGCGGCGGCGAACAGGCACCTGCTCCAAGCATCAACGCCAACTCGCCCAGGCGATTAAGCGTGCACGGACCATGGCACTTCTTCCGTTTACCACTCGTTAATTTGACCTATGCTGTTCATGAATGACCTGAAGCTCGGGATGACCGTTTCCTTGGATGGCCAGCCGTATGTTATCCAATACACGCAACATGTCCAAATGGGACGCGGAAGCGCGGTTCTACGAACCAAGCTCAAAAATCTGCTCACAGGAAATGTCTTGGAGCGAACATTCAAATCCGGCGACAAAGTTGAGGAAGCGGATCTTTCGCATCAGCCCGTAAATTTTCTCTACGCCGATGCAGACTCCTGCACCTTCATGAATAACGAAACGTACGATCAATTCACCCTGCCCAAGGATCAAATTGCGCCAGTCTCCGAATACATCAAAGAAGGTACAGATGTGGATGTCCTGTACTATGAGGGAAGACCCGTGGCCGTCAAACTCCCCCTCAAGGTAGAACTGGATATCATCGAGACGGAGCCCGGAACTCGGGGAGACACCGCTCAAGGACGCGTCATGAAGCCAGCAAAAGTCTCAACCGGGTTCACGGTTCAAGTGCCGCTATTCGTCAAAGCCGGCGATCGCATCCGCGTGAATACCGAGAGCGGAACGTACGTCGAACGCGTGAATTAACGCTGATCTCAAAAATAGCTTTGCGACGCGATGTCGTCCTGAACCGAGTACAACGATCCCTGAGCGATAGTGAAGGATCTCCTGTGTAAAAAATCTCCACTAAAAACGAATGAGATCCTTCGGCTCACTCCATTCGCTCAGGATGACATAAGCGACATGCAAGATGATATTGATGGGCGCTAGCTTTCCTGTTTTTCCTGCTCAAGAACCGCCTTGAGCGCAGAGCGTCGAATCTCCTCCAGCACCTTTGGATTTGCCCGAAGGAACGCTTTCGCGTTTTCGCGACCCACTCCAAGCTTCTCCTCTCCAAAACTGTAGGAATTTCCGTTTTTGTGAACCGCCCCGAAATTCACCGCCGTATCCAGGAGATCTCCGGCAATCGAAATCCCGCCTTCGTGGAACATAATATCAAACTCCGTCGTACGAAACGGAGCCGCGACTTTATTTTTGACGATTTTTGCCTTTGTCCGGTTCCCAATAATCTTGTCGCCTTGTTTGATCTGTGCGGATCGCCGAACTTCAATGCGGACGGAGGAATAAAATTTTAGCGCGGTTCCTCCGGGAGTGGTCTCCGGGTTGCCGAAAAAAACGCCGATTTTCATACGAATTTGGTTGATGAAAATCACGATTGTTTTTGTTTTACTGACAATTGCCGTGAGCTTCCGCAGTGCTTGACTCATGAGCCGCGCCTGAAGTCCCATGTGTGAATCTCCCATTTCACCCTCAATTTCCGCCTTCGGCGTTAATGCGGCAACCGAGTCCACAACCACAACATCCACAGCATTTGACCGAACCAACGTTTCGAGAATCTCTAGTGCCTGCTCGCCCGTGTCCGGCTGTGAAATAAACAGACTATCCACATCCACGCCAATCTTTCGGGCATAATCAGGATCCAGCGCATGCTCGGCATCAATAAACGCAGCGATTCCTCCGCGCTTCTGGCACTCGGCAACGACGTGCTGCGCAAGCGTTGTTTTTCCCGATGCTTCCGGACCATAAATTTCCACCACGCGACCTCGAGGCAACCCGCCAACGCCCAAGGCGAGGTCTAAAGAAAAACATCCGGTTGGGATCACATCCACATTGGATTTTCGCGTTTCGCTAAAACGCATAATCGCCCCCTCGCCAAATCGCGTACGGATCTGTTCAATCGCCAAGTCCGCCGCCTTCGAACGCAATTCATGTTCATCCTTCGTCTGTTCTTTGATCATAGGGATCTTGTTTTAAACAATGAGAATTCGGCGCCCCTCTCCAGAGAACCCCCAAGCAACACTGCGGCCTACTTTACTAAAACCCTTCGCGTCACTACGTGATCGCGGCTATGTTCCTTCCGCGCGATCACGGTCAGAACATTGACGCCGGTTTGAAGATCCACAACCTCTCGAAATGAACCTTCTTCATCCGTCAAAACACTCTGTCCGTTAATGACGACTTCGCTTTCTTTTTCCGTCTTACCTTCCACAACCACGGTCGCGTCCCCGGTCACAAAATCCGCTATCGGAGCAAGGACGGCGAGCGACGGAGGATTGACAATGGAACGGATTTGGAATCCTAAATAGACCACGACCGCGAGAATGACTCCCGAAACTGCCATCCGCTGAAAAAAAACGGGAGACAATGCAAAAATCGGGTGGTCGGTCGCTTCCCGAACAAAGTCATAGGGATCCCGCTCATCACGCGTTCGAACTTGCTGTGCAATTTGATCCTCCTCGGCATACCGCTCTAAAACTCGACGCTCATGCAACCCCAAATAATTTGCGTACCGCTTGAGGAAATTTTCGGTATAAATTCCACCGGGGAGGGCATGATACTGACCGCGCTCCAGCGCCTCAAGATAGGCCACGCTGATTTTCAGTGTCCGCGACACGTCCACAATGGAAACGCCCAGCGAACGACGAACTTCGCTCAATCGGTCGCCCAGCGTTTGAGTTTGGGGAACCTGTCTCTCCTGAAACACCGTCATGGTTTGAATCGAGCTCTCTGGCATGGTGATGACTATGAAGATAACTTCGACGGATCTTCCGGAACATCGGAATCCTCCGCAAGATCGCGACCCTCCTCGCTTTCTTCCGACACATCAGAGATATCTTCCGCGCTATCCTCCTCTGGATGCTGGGGAAGATCCTGTAATTCTCCCGATGGAAGCGAAGATCCGGCGGCATCATCAAAATCGTTCGCCAAGATCTCTCGCGGCTTGGATCCATCTGCTGGACCAATAATACCATACTCTTCTAAGATATCAAGCAACCGCGCGGCACGCGCATACCCAACCCGCAAATGCCGCTGCAAAAGGGACGCCGAGGCCTTCCCTGCACGAATCACAACATTTTTTGCCTCTGGAAGCAACTCATCTTCATCAGAAAACCCGCGAGCGGAAATTAAAGAACTGTGACGAGGCCGTTCCACGACCTCTTGATCATATTCTGGCTTTGCCTTCGCCTTCAGAACCATCATCACCTTACTAATCTCCTGATCGGTCACGAACGCACCTTGAATCCGGCGAGGTTTTGACAGCTCTGCAGAAACATAAAGCATATCCCCCTTGCCAAGCAATTTTTCCGCACCGGAAAAATCCAAAATCGTTCGGGAGTCCGTGGAAGAAGCGACGGTGAATGCAATCCGGGAGGTAATATTCGCCTTAATAAGCCCCGTAATGACATTCACGGACGGACGTTGTGTCGCAAGAACAAGGTGAATTCCAACCGCTCGAGCCATCTGCGCCAATCGAATAATCGCCGCCTCGACGTCTTGAGCAGCGACCGCCATCAGATCCGCGAGCTCGTCAATCACGATGACGATGTACGGCAGATGTGCCTCGGCGTGCTGATTGTAGTCCATGATATTTCGACGATGCGTTTCCGACAACAGCTGATACCGACGATCCATTTCCGCCACAGCCCAGCGCAACGCATTGATTGTCTTTTCCACTTCTGTGATCACAGGGGTTAGCAAGTGCGGAATTCCGTTATAAATCGAAAGCTCGACTTTTTTAGGATCCACAAGAATAAATTTGAGATCATCCGGCCCATTGCGGTAAAGCAAGCTGACGATAAGCGCGTTGATCATGACTGACTTTCCTGATCCTGTTGCGCCCGCAATCAGTAGATGTGGCTTCTCTTCCAAATGCGTCACCTGATTTTTCCCTGCGACATCCTGGCCAAGCGCAAAGGTCAGCGGATGATCGCTCCGACGAAAATCCTGCGACTCCAAAATTTCGCGAAGACGAACGAGGGCGGTTGTTTGATTAGGAACTTCGATGCCAACCAGCGATTTCCCGGGAATCGGCGCCTCAACTCTGATCGGATGCGCCGCAAGAGCAAGCGCGATATCATTCTGCAGTGTGGTGATTTGCGCAAGTTTAACGCCCTCCGCCGGCCTAAACGTATACTGCGTCACTGTTGGACCAATGTTCACCGCACCCATCTGGACTTCAATCCCAAAACTCTCCAGCGTTCGTCGAATTTTCTCTTTATACTCCTCCACGTTTCCGCTCAACGGCTTCTGGTGATTTGCAAGGAGGATTTGAAGCGGAATGTCAATGTGGCGAGGCTTCCGACGCTTCGGTTGTTTGTCAACGAAATCCAGGGTTTCTTGAATCGGCCCTACTTCGTGTGCTTGAGGCTCGCGGGAAACCCCCTCGACAATCACACGCTGGGAAAACTTTGGGTCTCCCGCCTGCTCCGATTCCACAGACTCCGCCCCCGACCCGGACTCCAGGGTTGTTTGATCAGAACGACGCCATAAGCGACCCCAAACGCTCCGAGACCAATCCACGCCCCACCCCATCAGTCGGCCGATGCCCTTCCCGGGTCCGGCGAGTTGAACAATAGAGGTATTGAGCATCACCAAAAACGCGATGACTGTCAGGCCCAAAAGCACGATCAGGGTTGCCCAAAACCCCATAATCGCCTGAAACGGGTAACTCAAAAAAACCCCAACAAATCCTCCGCCGTTTCCATCTCTTAAACGATCCACACCCAATCCGGAAAAAAGGTGCAGAAGTCCCGACGTGCTCAAAAGAAATAAAAAAAGTCCAATGTAAAACGATCCGCGAATGGGCCGGTCATGATCCTGTCGGAGAAGGAGAAAACCCAGAGCGACAAAATAGAGGGGAATGACGTATCGTCCCCAACCAAAGGCCACTTTCATTCCCAAGTGAAGGTATGTCCCGATCACTCCTGAAAGCTCTACCAGGGAGAGTGCCGTTAGCGCCGCCACGACAAAAAGAGCAACAACCACAATGCCGTGAATGGTTTCAGGATGCAATGTTTCGCCTCCTTGTTCTCGCCCTGTGGACGCACGATCCGAGCGGCTGTGAGAGGATA